>MWEF01000007.1 GCA_002070905.1 Tenericutes bacterium ADurb.Bin087
GACGGATAATTCACTTAGTTTGTGAATCTTTTTGATATATATTTACTATTTAACTTGATTAAGAATAGTTAATCTCCTTTATATTTTACATCGTTTGGGGTGCACTAACACCTAAAAGTGTTAAAGCATCTTTTAATACAATTTGTGCGGCTATTGATAAGCCTAACCGTGCACTAGTAAGTTGCACATTACTTTCATCTAAAATACGAACTTCAGTGTAGAAAGAGTGCACTAAACTCGCTAGTTTTTGAATATAGTTAGCGATTTTATATGGCTCTCTAGTCATTGTAGCATCACTAACAGCACTTGGGTAAGCAATTAATTGCTTAATTAGGTTAAGTTCAGCAGCTTCTTTTAAACCTTCCCCACTTGGGTCTAGACTAAACTTTTCACCGCGCGCTAAGACGGCGCTGAGTCTAGCGTGTGCATATTGAGCGTAATAAACTGGATTTGCACTAGAACTTTCAGTTGCTAAATCTAGGTCAAAGTCAAAGTGGGTGGACGCTGATTTAGCAAGGAAAAAGTACCGCGCTGCATCAACCCCAACTTCTTCGCACAATTCTTCTAAAGTAATCGCATTACCTGTCCGTTTAGACATCTTTAACTCTTTTCCGTCTTGAATAATCCGCACTAGTTGAATGATTTGCACTTCAAGTGTATCAGCGGGATAGTTAAACATTTGTAAAGCTGCTTTCATGCGACCAATATAACCGTGATGGTCAGCACCTAAGACATCAATTAAAAGTGATGAGCCACGACTCAACTTATTTAAATGATAAGCAATGTCGGGTAAGAAATAAGTAAAGTCACCATTGCTTTTAATAATGACACGATCTTTATCATCACCAAAGTCACTTGTCTTTAAGAATGTTGCCCCGTCTTCTTCATAAGTAAAAGGCGCTAATTTTTCCAGTAACTTTGGAATCGTATTTCCTGCTCTTACTTTTGTTTCGTAACTATATACATCAAAGACAACATCAAAATTTTGTAAATCATTTTTAATAATTTCTAAAAATTTGTTTGTACCTTCAAGTTTAAAGTATTCAAGACCCTCTTTACTCTCTTTAACATATTTATCACCAATTTCAGCTTTTAAACTTTCCGCGATGGCGATTAAGTCCGTACTATGATAAGCGTCTTTTGGTAACTCTTTTTCAATGCCAAATAAATTTAAGTATCGTACATAAAGTGATTTACCTAAATTATCAATTTGTACACCAGCGTCATTAACATAAAATTCACGGATAACTTCGTAGCCACTTTTAATAAAGAGTCTTGCTAATGTATCACCAACTGCGGCTCCGCGCGCATGTCCTAAATGAAGTTTACCAGTCGGATTAGCGCTAACAAATTCAATGTTAACTTTCGTATCTTTTTTACTACCATTACCAAAATTACTGCCTTCTTTTAAAATAGTCGCAATATATTTTGATAATGTTTCTGGTTTTAAAAAGAAATTAATAAAACCAGGACCAGCAATTTCAATTTTTTCAAATGGCGTTTGATCCATCGCATTAATGAGTAAAGTCGCTACTTCACGCGGATTCTTGCGTAACGGACGCGCTAGTTGCATCGCAATATTTGTAGCGTAATCCCCATGAGCACTATCTTTACTCGTTTCAATCACAATTGTGTCTTGGTCTATATCTAGTCCCAGTTTCACAGTTGCATCTTTAATTAATTCTTGTAATCGGATATCAATCATTTCTTACCTCAACGATTAAGTATACTTTATTTAAAGTATATTATAAAGTAAATCCACTTTTCACAAGCAAAAAAGGTGATTATTGCTATAAAACAAACAACAACCACCTTTCTTTTATAAATAATAACTAGAGTCTATTATTCTGCCCACACTGTAGGCACTCCGTCAACATAACGCCAGTGACTACCATCGTAATTAGCGGTTTCACTATACCAATAAACAGGACGATTACCATCATTCCAATCAGCGTGCCATCCATCTGGTAGTGCTGTTGCTTCGGCATAAATTGTTAGATTCGCACAACTGCTAAAGGCAGAACGAGCAATATTTGTTACATTTCTAGGAATGACAATTTGCGGTAAAATGGTACAACGACCAAAACACCAACTACCAGTTTTCTCCAAATTAGCGGGCAGTTTAATCTCTGGTAAAACTTTACAATTATAAAAGGCACTGCCACCAATTTCAGTCACTGTTTCCGGAATATTAACACTCGTTAAGGAAGTACAATGTGAAAATGTACCAGCATTTATCATCGTAAGTTCACCTTCAATTACGACTGTTTCTAGCTTTCCACAGTCACTAAATGCCCAATTACCGATTTTAGTGATACTTGCGGGAATCGTAATACTTTGAATATCAATGCCTGAAAATACTTCTGCTCCTAAAGCTTCAATACTTTCGACAATCACCGTATCTTTAACGGCGACCATTAATGTATTTGTGGCCGTTTCGATAATACCATTACAATTTTCGCGTGAGTCGTAATGATTATTTTCACTTACAACATTTAATGTTGTTAGCGCCGTACAATCAGCAAAAGCGCCGCTAGAAATATAGCGTACATTTTTAGGAATCGTAATACTTGTTAAACTCTCACACCCTCTAAATGACCCACTGCCAAACACTCGCAAACTTTCAGATGCTGGAAGGCTAGTTAAGGCAACGCAACTTGAAAAAGCAACGTCACCAATAAACGCTAAATTAGCGCTGTAAGTAACATTAGCAAGCATTTCACAATTACTAAATGCCCACTCTTTTATCATTGTGACTGAGTCGGGTATCGTAAGTGTTTCTAGTATTTTACAACCACTAAAAGTCCAGTCCTCAATGACTTTTAAGTTCTTACCTAAGGTTACTGAAGTTAGGCTATTACTATATTGGAACACTGATTTTCCGATTTTAGTGACACTATCAGGAATGACAATCGCTGTTAAATTAGTTTGATAAAAAGCATAATCTTCAATTGTCGTGACACTACTTGGAATGACTAAAGGCTCAGTAAATTTCCGGTAATAAAATGCTTTTTCACCAATGATTTTTGTGTCTTCTGGAATAAAACCACCATTTAGGCCGAATAGTAAACGATCGGTGTCCTTTTCTAAAATCGCTTTATTCGATGGCGAGTAAAAATGCGTGTTATTAGCGGCAACACTAAGAGAGGTTAACGCAATACAATTCTCAAATGCTCCGCTACCAATAAATGACACCTTCTCTTTAATTTCCACACTTTCAAGACTGGAAGATCCATAAAAAACACCAGGCACTATAAGATGAGTATCAGCGTGAACAGTAAATGTCGTCATCGTTTTTGTTATTACTTCCATTAAAGCAAAATACGGATTAGCGGTTTCTCCGGCGTCTCCACTTCCTAAATATCGTCCGTTTTCGTAATCAGTGTAGGTAACGCTAGTGCCATAAAAAACACTTGAATCTATTCGTTCTAAACTATTAGGCAATGTAACATCCGCTAAATCGGGACAATTACTAAACGCCTCATAACAAATTGCTTTAAGTCCTGTCCCAAAATTTAGACTTGTTAGTTTCGTTTGTTTAAAAGCAGAGTCTGCAATTGTTTCTAAAGAATTTGGTAATGTGATGGCTGTTAATTTAGACTGCATAAAGGCACCATAACCTATTGTCTTAAGATTATTACCCCATGAAGTTACTTCTGTCATATTACTTTTGTAACAGGCAAACTCCGCAATAGTCCGCGTATCAGGATGTAATTTAAATGTTGTTTGTTCTTTGTCAATGATTTCTACAAGAAGTAAATGTTCGCTAAGTGTACTATTCCCAAGATATAAGCCATTTTCATAAACTTTATATTCAACATTCGGAGACTTATTAAAAACGCCTAACCCAAAAGTTTTAATATTCGCTGACATCCGAACACTTGTTAATGACGGACAATTAGCGAATGCTTCACCCTAAATTGTCTCAACACTATCTGGTAAAGAAATTGCTTCTAAACTTGGACAATGATCAAATGCCATAAAGCCAATTTCTTGTACGCCATTACCAAAATCAACATGTTTTAAATTATCACAATCGGCAAACACATCTTCACCGATCTTCCGTAAATTATTTGGAAGTGTCACTGACACTAAATTATCAAGATTGAAAAATGCCCATTTTTCGAGCGATACCACTGGTTTATCATTGTAAGTTTCAGGAATGACTACCCTACTAGCACTTCCGTAATATCCGCATAAAGTGTAACCTTCTCCTGTATCAGCAAAGACGAAATCACGCGGATCCACAACTTCTTTTAAAGCTGTTTTATATTTTGCTACATATGTTGCATCAGCAACAACAGGTACAGGTTCAGGATCCCAGCCATTAAACGAATATGTATATGTATCATCATCAGGCCGTGTTGGTGTAGCGCCATCATACTTCGGCATCGTGCCGCGCTCCACATTTTTATCAACTTCCAGTATTTGGCTATTATAATTTTTCCATGTAATTGTAAAAGTTGTTGCTTCGCTTCCTGAGTCACCTGCACTTGTGATAGTTTCAGGCTCCGTTGTATCAGTGCTTGTTGTAACACTTGGACTCTCGCTACTTGGTTTTTTACCACATGATGTTAAAGCTAAAAACGCTAAAATAAGCCAAAAAGCTATTCTAAATTTTTCATAAAAATCTTCCCCCTACGATAACTTCATTTTACTTTTAAAAGAAAGTAAAGCAAAGCCTTTTTTTACTACCTTATTAACTTTTACAATTTATAAAAATAATTAGTTATTATAATCAATATTATTTAAAAATTCAATTTTTTATTTGTTTTCGCACATTAAATTTGAAAAAGACAATGTCGCCATCACGCATTACATAGTCTTTGCCTTCACTGCGGACTCTACCAGCTTCTTTAATTTTCTGTTCACTACCATACTTTTCAAAATCATTATATGAATAAACTTCCGCACGGATAAAGCCGCGTTCAAAGTCACTGTGAATAATACCGGCACACTTTTGCGCACTAGTGCCATCTTTAAATGTCCACGCTCTAACTTCATCTTTGCCGGTCGTGAAAAAAGAAGAAAGTCCTAATGTTTTATATGCAACATTAATTACTTTATTTAACCCTGATTCATTAATCCCAAGTTCTGCTAAATATAATTCTTGATCAGCACTTGATAAAGTCGCAATTTCTGCTTCAATTTCAGCACTGATTGCCACAAGCTCTGCGCCTTCACGCTTAGCAATTGCTTTTACTTTTTGATACTCAACATTATCCTCATAAGTTGCGTATTCCGTATCACTAATATTAGCGACATAAATAAGCGGTTTAATCGTTAATAAACCAAAGTGGAGCTTAACATAATCTGTTTCTGCTTGCGTTAAAGTAGTAACTAGTCGCGCTGGCACTTCGTTTTCTAAGGCGGGGATAAGTTTATTAATAATCTCCAGTTCAAACACTGAATCTTTATCTTTATTTACCCGCGCTTTTGTTTCAACTTTATCTTTCCTACGATATAGAACTTCTAAGTCTTTAAGAATTAATTCTAAATTAATAATCTCAATATCGCGTTTAGCGTCAACACTTTGTTCGACATGAATTATTTCTTCGCCACTAAAGCAGCGCACCACCTCTAAAATAACATCACATTCCCTAATATGTCCAAGAAATTGGTTACCAAGACCTTCACCACGATTAGCGCCCCGCACTAAACCAGCAATATCGTTAAATTCAATCGTTGCATATATTGTTTTTTCGGGTTCATAATACTCCGCTAGTTTTGTGACACGCGGGTCAAGTACACGGACAGTACCTTTATTTGGATTAATCGTCGCAAAAGGATAATTAGCGGCCTCAACTTTACTAGCGGTTAAAGCATTAAATAATGTCGATTTGCCGACATTAGGTAAGCCAATAATTCCAACACTTAATCCCATAATTTACTCCCGCAGTATTATATTACTATTAGTCACGATAAGCAATAGTGACAATAAAAGGCTGCTCATGAGAACAGCCTCTTATTTACTCATTTAAGTTAAATTATATCTTAACAATATTAGATGCGCGTGGTCCGCGATCTGATTGTTCCAAGGTAAATTCGACTTTTTCACCAGCAGTAATGGTTTTGAAGCCATCCATTACAAGTGATGAGTAGTGGAAAAAGACATCAGTGCCGTCTTCTGCGCGAATAAAGCCGTAACCTCTTTCCTGATTGAATTGTTTAATCGTCCCTTTCATCAGTAATCCTTCCATGACATATCGTCTATTTGTGTCTAAGCACAATAGTATTATAACAAAAAGAAAATTTTTCGTTGCTTAAAATAGGAAATAAAAAGTAAGAAAGTCGTAAAGTTATAAATCACGTTTCGAAAACGCTAAAAAATCGAGTTTTTCATGCTGAAATTTAAAATAAGTTAGTAAGAAAATTAGTAATCCTGTTGCAAACGCTAAGACAAGTAAATATGGTTTCGGGTTAAACACATATCTGAAACTAGTTTCTAAATATTTCATCAACACTACTTCAACGACAAAAGATAAAATAAATAACTGCACAATTGCTAAAAGAATAATAACACCTAGGAAGCGCAGGATATATCTACTAATCACCCCATGAATTGCTTCTTCGTTATAACCCACTAAAAAGAGCCCGCTAAATTGGTCGCTTGTTTCAGCAACTAATAAGTAAATTGTCATAAAAGTAATAAGGGCCGCTAAAAGAAAAGCGCCAACTGATGCTAAAAAAGTATAACGCTCTAACTCGTTTAATGTATCGGCAACAAGCACTGAAAAATCTTTATAGGGATAAGAGACACTGAAATGTTTTTGTAAATTTTTCAAGTCTTCATTAGTGACACTCTGATAAATAGCGCCCGTTATCTCTAGAGCAAACGGGAAAACATTGAATACATCTTTATAAAGTAAATATGCCCATAATGGGTGATGGTATATTACAACTTCATCATTATCGATTACCCTTTTAATCGACACTTTTATTGTCTCGTATTCTTTTAAATAACCTTCACTTGCTTCTGCAATCGCTACAAGTGCGCCAATATGTAATTCCGTATTATGTGCGTCCTTGCTTAACCCTAATTTATTTGCTAAACCAGAAGAAATAATTAGTTCATCAATTCGTAATGGTGTATTAGCGTTCCGGTAATTAAAACTAGAAAACCCATTATATTGAATGGCAAAATTTAAAATACCCTCAGGTAATTCTAAGTATGAACTAGGTGCACTATGATCATTAATATCTGCCCACATTGCCGCTTCTAATAAAGTAATATCCTGCGTAATAAAAAAGTTATGAGCAAAGCCAAGCATCATCATTTCTGGAATAAAAGTTAAACCATTACTAAATGTATAAAATTCAGCTTCACTCTCTGAAGAATAACTTTTGAACATACTATTAAAATGCGGAGGACTTTCAAAAACAAGTAACCTATTTTGTAAATAAGTTTTGTTGTAAATATATTGAAAATAGTCGTTATTTGCCGTGCAAAACACATAATTTGAGTAATTTAAGGATTGCCACAAGTAATCAAAAGTATTATTAAGTAACATATAATTTATCTTTTTAAGTGTCCACGGATATTCTTCGATTTTCGTTAAATTTAATGAACTTGGGAACATCATTTTTTCTTCAAAAATAAATGGAATAAAACTAGGCTCACCCATAATAATTTGTGCTTCTCTGCCAAGTGTAACTGTTCGTAATCTAAATATTTGTTCATCAAAATAATCCCAGTTATTATTAGTCACTTCAAGCGTTACATAAAAGTTATTATTCTCTAGATACACTCCTAATTCACTTGGGGTTTGACGCATCGGTATTCGTAATACATTTTGGATTAATTTAAAGTCATCAAATGGTAACACTAATCCAATTTCATCAATTGCTAAATTTGTTACATATGGATAGAGTTGCTCATGTATCTCGTTTATATACAAACTTTCATTTAATAAGCCAATATGAAAAGAAGGAAGGACATGGCGAATGCCTAGGTGATTAAACGACAACTCATTTTGATGTGGGAAAAAATCATTAAAATTATTTAGATAAAAAGAGCCTAATTCTTTTTCCGCGGAGATGTTTAACGCTATTTCTTCGTGTGACACACTTTTAAGCACATTAATTTCTGGTGCGAACTTCTTTTGTACATACACCGTTTCATTTGTAAATTCCCCTTTAAAAGTATTTACTAGTTTATAATTAATCGCATTTACTAACATAAATGATAAGCCAAGTCCCACTAATCCTAAGTTAACAGCACCACCAGTAAAAAAGTGTCGTGCTTTCTTCGCTTTTAATAATCCCCTAGCTATGTAATCACTATTTTTAGCATATGGTATTTCCGGCAATGCTTTTGCGACTCTAAGTTCATTATTTCTTATTGTATTTACACTTTTAAATTCACCATACTCCATTGTGAAAATGGTATCAGCGTACTCATTAGCTAAACTTTCATCATGCGTTACTAAAATGATGATGTTTGTTTTTGAGTGTTCCCTAATTAAATCCATTACTATTACAGCATTTTCTCGATCAAGCGCAGCGGTTGGTTCATCAAAAATATAAAGCGGGACTTCTTTTAAGAGTGTACGAGCAATGGCGCCCCTAGTTTTTTCACCACCTGACAGTGTTTTTACTTTTTGATTAAGTACTTTTTCAATATTTAAACGCTTCGCTAATTTTTCGACTTTAGAGTTTACTAAATTCTCCAGCGACTTAGTGTGATTAAGCGCTACAAGACTAATGTTTTGTCGCATTGTTAATTCTTCGATAAAAACACTGTGCTGAAAAAAAGCGCTTAAATAGCGCGACCTAAAAGTTGTCGTTTCCTTTTTACTAGCGTGACGATAAGTGCGGTTAAAGAGCTCAACACTTCCAGTATATTCACTATTTAAACCGGTAATAATATTTAAAAGCGTTGTTTTTCCGCAACCTGATGGACCAAGAATCACATATAACCCCGGAGCATTAATCTCAAAACTAGCGATATTAAGAATCCGCTCTCCACCGAGTACACATTCTAAATTTTTAATACTAATCATCTATTAATAAATACAATAGTGGGCGACGCATATTTATCAAGAAAATAATTGTGATTAAAATAAGTAGTGTTAGAAGATCAGCGCTAAGCATCAACACTAACATCGTGTAATTAAGTTCAAGCACAACATAAACACCCATGAGTTTATGTAAAATGAAACTTACAACGGGTAGTAAAGAAGGTAAAAGCAAGAAACTTACCGAGCTTAATAAAAAATTAATAATAATCAGAAATAAATATATTTCGTATATTTGCTTTTTACTAGCGCCTAAAACGGCAAAAAGCGCCATTTGTCGTAATATCGTTAAAAGTGCAGTATGCGCAATCACCACATAAATGACAACACTCCCAATAATAACAAAGGCTAAAAAGAGTTTCATCAGTATACTTAAATAATCATACAATGCATTAAAACTCTCAATTTTGTTAATGTGATCACCACTTACTTCAATCCCGCTTTCATTATTGCTAACTTCATTAACAATATGCATAAATTTATCCTTTTGCGCTGCACTTTTAAAGTGACATTTAAAGCGGTAGTTAGATAGTTCATGTTCTGGATTTAAATTAAGCAAATAATTATTAAGTGTTAAACCAGGCTTTAAAAATATATTACCTAAGGTTGCATCAATCGTATTTTGGGAAATGTATAATTTAGGGACAGAAAAATATGTCGGTTCATCGTATATATAAGTAATAGGAAACTGATTATAATAATCAATTAACACTTCTTCATCATCGATAAATATTGTCGTCTTTATATAAAAATGTAGCAACATTTCATCATCCTTTATTGATACAAGTTTATTAAGTTCGTTGTAAAAGGCTCGGTTAATGCCAATCTCATTAGTGTTCTCCCCAATAATTGTAATTAAGACATTAGGAATTTCTTTACCTAAAACCATAATTTCTTTTTCATAAAGTAAGGGTGAATAATCTGGTCTAATAACAAAAGATTCTGTTACTTTCATTATCGAATTAAGGTAATCAATACTTGGTCGTCGATAAGATTTAACATTAATCAGCGGATTGTTAGTAGGTTGCGATTCATAAAGGGCAACATCCACACTTAAATATTCTAAATAACCTTCCGCAAGAGTTTGGGCTAGTGTTTCACTACTTGAAAAGAAAACTAAAAATAACATCAGCGTGATATTAGTAAAAATCATAAAAATAACCATTAATCGATTTTTCTTTATATTTCGTTTATATAAATTAGCAATAACTTTAAATAATGTTATTATCTTCATGAAAAACTCCGTTCTTAATCCTTAAAAAAATAGTATTACCACTTTTAAATAAACTTGGTTGGTGTGTTGTTACTATTACGATTTTATTAGCGCTTAATTCGCTAAGAAGCTTCGCTACTATTTGACTATTTTTAAAATCAAGATGGGCTGTTGGCTCATCAATTAATAAAATGTGTTTTCGTTCAATAATACCACGCAATATATTTGCACGCGCCTTTTCTCCGCCACTACATACATTTGCTCTTCTTTGCAAAATATGGCTGATTTGCAGTGCTTTAGTGTATTTTTGTCGTATTTTTCGATTGTTTAAATGGCGAAAAAGTGAACTAATTTTAAGATTATCAATTATCCTTAAATCACCTAAAAAATATGGATGCTGCAAAACTAAAGTAACATCATTTTTAGTAATCAGTTTATTTTTATATTTAATTTTCCCACTGTTTTTAGGAATATAATTAGCGACAATATGTAAAAAGGTTGATTTTCCGCTTCCTGAATAACCAACGATGACATATATCTTCCCACTTTTAAAAGTATAAGAAAGATTACTAAATATTTCTTTTTTGCCAAAACTTTTATATAGATTAACGACTTGTAAAATAGGAACCTCCTACTTTACAAATAAAACATTATTTCGTAAAAATTATCGTTTCGTGACTAGCAATGTGTTTTTTAAACTTTTGATTAAACTTAATCCTGCTAATTAAAACGATGTTTCCACAACCCTGACATTGCAATTTTAAATCAGCACCAAGCATCACCACTTGAAAGCGATGACTCTTATGAATGCAAGGATGCGGCTTCTTCATTTCAATTTCATCATAAAGATCAACTTTAATTAAAGCCACTAGCGAACCTCCTTCATATTAACCGCAGCAGGTACTTTAGGGAGTCCAGGCATTGTTAATACTTTACCAGTTAGGGCAACGATGAAACCTGCCCCAGCACTTAGTCTAAATTCGCGGATTGTAATATTGAAGTTTCGTGGCGCATTTTTTAAATTTGGATTATCACTAAATGATAACGGAGTTTTAGCCATACACACCGGTAATTTAGCAAACCCTTGTTCTTTAATTACCGCAAGTTCGCGTTGTGCTCTTTTACTATATTTAACCCCGCTTGCGCGATATAATTTTTTACATATAATTTCAATCTTTTCTTCAACTTCTTTCTCAGTATCATAAAGAAATTCGAACTTAGTTTCTTCCGCTAGTAATGCTTTTACTTTATTTGCAAATTCAATACCACCTTCACTGCCTTTACTCACCGAGCTAACAAGTGCATAATCATATCCTAGTTTTTGCATTTCTTTTTCAAATAACTTAACTTCACTTTTATGATCATTATCAAAAAGATTAAGAGCAACAAGAACTTTAACACCAAATAAACTTAAGTTTTCATAATGCTGCACTAAGTTTTCAAATCCTTTGGCAAGTGCATCAGTATTTTCTTCAAAAATTGCACTCATTGGAACGCCACCATGCATCTTTAATGCCTTAATAGTGGCAACTACGACCGCTAGATTAGGCTTTAAATTAGCGGTACGACACTTAATATTGAAAAACTTTTCCGCACCTAATTCACTAGCAAAACCTGCTTCAGTGATAACGACTGGTGCTTTACTTAACGCATATTTTGTCGCAATGATTGAATTACAGCCATGGGCAATATTTGCAAAAGGTCCGCCATGGACAAGAACGGGATTGCCTTCTAATGTTTGCACCAAATTTGGTAATAATGCTTGTTTCATTAAGTGCATAATCGCATCTTCTATTTCTAAAGCGGCAAGACGAACAATTTCACCTTCATATGTATAGCCAATAATAATATCTTTTACACGACGAATAAAGTCATCAGGATCACTAGCAAGACACATAATGGCCATTAGTTCACTAGCGACAGTAATTTGAAATTCTTCGCAGCGAGGAGTACCATTGCCCGTACCTTGATTAATTCTAACTTTGCGTAAGCCACGATCATTCATATCTAAAGAGCGTTTCCATGTGATACGTTTCGGGTCTAAATTTAAAGCATTGCCTTGGAAAATATGATTATCAATTACTGCGGCAATTAGATTAATGCTTGAAGTAAGAGCGTGGAGATCACCTGTGAAATGAAGATTAATATCGTCACTTGGATAAAGCTTAGCGCGTCCTGCACCAGTGGCACCACCTTTAATCCCAAACACTGGACCAAGTGAAGGCTCCCGTAAACAAAGTAAACTCTTTGTTCCCGTTTTCCACATTGCGTCTTGTAGAGCAATTGACATTGTCGTTTTCCCTTCACCAAAAGGTGTTGGTGTAATCGCAGTTACTAAAATTAATTTACCTTGTGGAATAATATCAGTAAACGGACTTTTAATCTTTGCTTTATCTTCACCATAAAGTATTACATCTGCAGGTGAAAGACCAACTTTCTTTGCAACTTCTAAAATGTGTAATGTGTTTTTCATAATGAGTCCTCATACTTTCCTCTTAGATAATTAAACGCTGCTTCTTTATCAGTAAACCATTTAGCGGCAAACTGATTACGAAAAAAAGTTCGCTGTCTTTTCGCATATTGTCTTGTACGTAAGGCAATTAAATTTATTAATTCTTCATCAGTGGCATTAGGATTTTGCACAATCTCTTTATAACCAATTGCCTGCATTCCCTGTGCATTTCGCGGGTATTTCTTGCTTAATGTCATCGCTTCTTCTCTTAATCCCTTGTCAAACATTAACTTAACTCTTGTTTCAATATCGCGATGGAGCATTTCAGTTTCTTTATCTAAACAAATCATAATATACGGATAAAGTGGCTCACTTGATGTTACTTCTTCAAGCGCAGTTTTTGTTTGAGCGTGAGTTTTAATTAAAGCGAGTGCCCGCAGTACGCGCTTACGATTATTAGGATGAATCTTAGCGGCAGCTTCTTTATCTAACACTTCTAATTCTTTGTGCAGTGAAGTATTACTTATGTTAGGGTCATCAACAATCTTTAAGTCCTTTTCCGGTTGTAAGTTATAGTTATATAAGGCTGCTCTAATATAAAGACCGCTGCCACCAACGAGCACTATCGGAATTTTTTTAGCTAAATACTTATCTAATATAATCCGTACTTCTTTTTGATAGTTATAAATAGAAAAGCGTTCATCTAATGAAATATTGTTAAATAAAAAAGTCGGAAGCATCGCTAATTCTTCTTTGGTTGGTTTAGCAGTTCCTATATTTAACTCTTTATAAAAAGCAAACGCATCAGCGTTAATAATAATTCCGTTAATTGCTTTAGCAAAGCGGAAGGCTAAATCACTTTTCCCGCTTGCGGTCACACCACCAATGACAAAAATCATGTGCCTGTCCTCTTAAACATTTTTTCTAATTCGTACTTCGTAAACTTAATAATTGTCGGCCGACCATGCGGACAACTAAACGGATTATCACACGCTAGTAATTCTTTTATTAAATGTTGCATTTCCATAATTGAAAGGCGGTGATTAGCTTTAATTGATGCTTTACAAGCCATTGTTGCAATAGCGTTAGTGCGTAAAAGCTCTTGATTTAAACGCTTATCAGTAATAACAGCATCAATGATATCTTGAATATAAATGCGTTCATCATATTCACCTGCCCAACTAGGCACAGCAGTAACTCTTAGTGTATTTGAGCCAAATAACTCTGCTTCAATTCCGACATCTTTAAGAATGGTAAATACTTCAGGAGTAAAAAGCGCTATTTCACTATGACTAAAAGATAAAAGTTCAGGCACTAAAAGTGGTCTAGTTTTTAAATCCATATTTAATACTTTTTGAAATTTCTCATAATTAATCCGTTCATGAGCAGCGTGTTGGTCAATAAGCCAAAAGCCCCCATCATTTACTTCGCAAATAATGTAGGTGTTATGGAGTGCTGCAACTGGATTAACAAAACTATTTTCTAATTCACTAATTGTTTTAGTTATTGGTTTTCTAATTGCTTCTTGATGATGACTATCACTAATTTTTAATTCACTAGTTTCAGTGCCAAACGGCAAATCAAAAATAAGTTGCTCGGCTCTAGGTTCTTCGTTAGTAGTGCTTGATAGTGGTTGCACTTTTTGGTGCGGATCTTTAGGGATAAATGCTTCTTTACGGAGCGCTAGCGGAATTTCTTTTAATAAAACATTGCGTAAGTCTTCTTCTTTTGAAAAACGCACTTCTTTTTTAGTCGGATGCACATTAACATCGACTAATTCTGGTTCTATTTGTAAATTTAAAATGACAAACGGATAACGCGTGGGAGCAATAAAGCCGTGATACGCTTCAATTATCGTACTTTGCACTTTCGGCATATATACATTACGACCATTTAAGTTTGTAATGATCCCGTAACGATTAGAACGAACTAAATTCGTGTTCCCTAAGAAACCTGTAATCGTAAAATCATTCGTTTTAACACTAATTGGTAATAAGTTTTTAACATATATTAAACCATAAATATTTAAAATTGTTTCTTCTAAATTATTTCGCCCACTTGTGCGAAATCTTAACTTATCATCAAATGTTAAACTAAAACTAACATCAGGATGGGCTAAAGCTATTTTAGTCACAACATCAAGTGTTACAGCGTTTTCGGTATAATCGCGTTTTAAATATTTAAGGCGCGCTGGTGTATTGTAAAAAAGTTCAGAGACAGTAATTTTTGTACCACTACTAACTGCACTTGGCTCAATTTTAATATCACCATTTTCAATCTTAGCAAGTGCTCCAGGTTTCCCCTTTTCAGCAGTTTCAACTTGCACTTTTGCAATTGAAGCAATACTTGGTAGTGCTTCACCTCTAAACCCTAAAGTTCTTATTCTAAATAAATTGAAAGTTGAATGAATCTTACTTGTAGCATGTCGCGAAAAAGCTAGCGCTAATTCGTCGCTAGGAATCCCGCTACCATTATCTTGTACAATTATTGCTTTACGTCCGGCTTCATTAATAAAAACATCAATTTTAGTAGCACCAGCGTCAATACTATTTTCCACTAATTCTTTAACAACTGAACTTGGTCTTTCAATTACCTCCCCCGCTGCAATTTGATTAGCAAGTTCGTTGTCTAGTAAAATGATCTTAGCCATTATTTAAACCCTTCATCTTTAATTTTCTTTAAAAGAATAAGGGCATCTAGGGGAGTCATTTCATCAATATTTAAATTTTCGAGCTGTTGATACCATAATGGTTTTAGTGGCACATATTCTGTTTTAGTCGGATTGCCGCCACTATTGTTAGCGACAAATGTTTGTAAATGTTCTTGGGCATTACTTAAAATTTCTAGCGGTAATCCCGCTAAACGGGCAACATTAATCCCGTAACTCTTATTCATAGGACCAGGTTTAATTTTATAAAGGAAGGTTACATTATTTTCGACTTCTTTTACTTCAACATGAATGTTTTTAATATTAGGATAATGCTCATCAATTGCAGTAATTTCGTGATAGTGCGTGCTAAATAATGTCTTTACTTTTAACTTGTTAGCAATATATTCAAGCATTGCGTAGGCTAAAGCCATTCCGTCATAAGTTGAAGTGCCGCGACCAATTTCATCAAATAGTAAAAGTGAATTTGGTGTTGCTTTGCGTAAAGCATAATTTGCTTCAATCATTTCAACCATAAATGTTGATTGTCCGCTTATTAAATCATCGCTTGCCCCAATCCGTGTAAAGATTTGATCAAAAATCATTAAGTTTGCGCTCTTTGCCGGAACAAAACTGCCAATCTGCGCCATAATCACAATTAGCGCTAATTGACGCATAAGTGTCGATTTACCACCCATATTTGGACCAGTAATAATCACGATATCGGTCGCTTCATCTAGCTCAATATCATTTGCAACAAAGGCGTGGTCTTTAAGTAATTTACTTAAAACAGGGTGCCGTGCTTCTTTAATATCAACCACGCGTGCATCGTTAAATATAGGACGAACATAATTATTAGCGACCGCCACTTCCGCTAGAGAAATAAAAACATCAATTTCACTTACAACATCGGCACTTTGTTGTAATAATCGTGTTGACTTCTTTAACTCATTTAAAAGCGCACCGAAAAGTTCTCTTTCTAATTGTTGCCGTCGTTCTTCAGCACTTAGAATTAGTGTTTCTTGTTCTTTAAGCGCTTCATTAATAAAGCGTTCACCGTTCTTTGTTGTTTGTTTGCGGATATAACCAAATTCATCTTTAACTTGATCTAAATTGCTATTACTAACTTCAATGTAATAACCAAATACACGATTATAACCAATTTTCAAATTTTTAATTCCTGTCCGCACTCGTTCTTTTTCTTCAAAAGCACTAATCCATTTTTTACCACCATGCGCTAAATCAATTAGTTCATCAAGCGCTTCATAATATCCATACTTAAATATTTCGCCACCAGTTATTTGTAGTGGGGCGTCTTCACTAATTGCTTTTTCCAGTAAGGTAATTAAAGGAATATTACTTGCAAGCTTATCATAGAGTTCACTAATTTCAGGTTCTCTAATTTTACCTAAAAGATTACGTGCTTTTTCTAGTGCTTGGAGTGAAGTCTTAAGGCGCAACAAGTCACGCGGATTAGCGCTACCAAAAGAGATGCGCGCCACTATACGTTCTAAGTCATAAATACTAACAAAATGTTCTTTAACTTCCGCACGTGTTACAAAGTTAACAATAAATGTGTTTACAATATTTTGCCGCCGAATAATTTCATCATAATCGTGTGAAGGACGGATAATAAAATCTTTTAGTTTACGACGACCCATCGCTGTTGTTGTTTCATCTAATAGCCAAAATAGAGACCCGTATTTTGTTTCATTACGAATTGTTCTTGTTAACTCTAAATTAAGGCGTGAAAAAGCATCTATTTGTAAGAAAGACTGCGGTTTTGTCACAGTAATTGCTTTAAAATATGATAATTGTCGTTTTTTAGTTCGTGTTAAATAGCTCACTAAACGCGCGGCAATCAAATACTCCCGCTCATCCTTAACATCACTAAATAAATCTTCATATTCTTCATCAATTTTTGTATTCTCTTCAAACGATATAACAAGATTTATATTTGTTTTAATAACACCTAAAAGCTTATCACTAAACTGTGGACTCACAACAATTTCACGAGTGTTTAATCCGTTTAAATAACTTACTAAACTCGTATCTTCACGCGGTAAAGTTGTGACGAAAATGTCACCAGTAGAAACATCTGCATAACTTACAGTAAAAGCATCAGCGTAAGCATCAACCGCCGTGATAAAGTTATTATCACTATCTTCAAAATCGACAATCGAACCAGGAGTTACAATTTGGATGATTTCTCTTTTTACAATCCCCTTTGCTGAACTAGGATCTTCCATTTGTTCAACAATTCCAACCTTATGCCCAGCGTCAATTAACTTGGCAAGATACGGACCATAAGCGTGATGGGGTATCCCGCACATTGGGATTTTACGATTATTTCCTGCTGCTCTTTTAGTGAGCACTAATTGTAATTCTTTAGATACAATTTCAGCATCTTCAAAAAAGAACTCATAAAAATCACCAAGTCGATACATAATTAAAATACCCGGGTTTTCCCGTTTAATTTCTAAATACTGCTCAATCATCGGCGTGTAGACGATTCTTTTCTTCTCTTTTCCCATAGTGTCATTTTACCATAGTATGGTAAATTGCTTATTCAATTACTGTTTTTAAAGAGTAAAGTAAATCTTCAATTTCACTTAGCAAACTATTATAATTTATTAGATAAGGATGCGTTTCATAATTGTTTTTTAGTCGTAAATATTCTCTTTTATACTCGTTATGCTTTTCTTCGTTAAAGGCGTTTTGTGTCATTAATCGTTGTAACTCTTTAAGCCGTGCTTCTGCATTTTTTAAGTAAGCATCACTTTCAATCAGTGCTTTTACTTTTTTAAATTCTACGACTCTTTTGTCATTCGCTAATTCAGTCGTTAATGCATTTAAGGCTATTTCAACTTTATTCATTCACTAGTTCTCCAACAAATGAATAAACGCGTGACTCAGTAATTTTAACTTTAACAATTTTACCGATTAAATCAGGAGTACCTACAAAATGAACAACACGATCACTTTCGGTGTATCCACTTAATACACTCGTATCTTTTTTACTGTAACCATCAACTAAAATAAGATACTCATTCCCGACATATAGCGCTGCATTAGCTTCGGTTTGGCTATCAACGAGTGCTTTTAACTTGTTAAAGCGCTCACCTTTTTCTTCACGCGAAACATTATCTTCCATAAGGGCAGCGGGAGTACCCTTGCGCGGTGAATAAATAAAAGTATAAGCATTTTCGTAATTTACCTTTTCAACAACTTTTAATGTTTCTAAAAATTGTTGCTCTGTTTCATTTGGAAAGCCAACAATAATATCAGTAGTCAGTGAAATATCAGGCATTCTAGCCCGTAATTTAGTAACTAACTCTAAATAATCTTTAACCGTATAGCGGCGTCCCATTAACTTTAAAATTTCATCACTACCACTTTGTAACGGTAAATGAATTTTACGCATGATATTAGGATATTTAGCGATAATATCAATCATTTCATCATCAAAGTTCCATGGGTGCGAAGTAATAAAACGAAGGCGTGGGATGCCAAGTTTTGCTACTTCTTCTAAAATATAACTAAAAGTTGTGCCATCTTTTAAATCAATACCATAAGCATTAACATTTTGACCAACGAGTGTAATTTCTTGATAACCAGAATCCACTAAAATTTGACATTCTCGTAAAATATCAGCAGGTAATCGTGAGCGTTCTTTCCCCCTAGTGTAAGGGACGATACAATATGTACAAAACTTATCACAACCATATGTTATATTGACAAAAGCTTTATGCGGGGCAATGCGTTGCACAGGGATGTTTTCATAGACATCGGCATCATCACTAGGCACATCCACTACTTTTTTATTTTCCGTTATTCGTAAGGCAATTAAATCAAGTAATTTATGAATAGCGTTTGTCCCCATAAAAATATCAACATATGGGAATGTTTTTCGTAATTTCGCGAGTGATTCTTCTTGTTGCACAACACAACCCGCAACAATTACTATTAAATCTTTATTATTTGTTTTTAGTCCTTTTAAGTTACCGACTTGACCAAAGATTTTTTGTTCAGCCCCTTCACGAACAGCACATGTATTAATAATAATTACACTAGCGTCTTTTTCTTCTTCAGTGCGTCGCATATTAGCCATACTTAAAAGACCGGCCATACTTTCTTCGTCGCGTACATTTGCCTGACAGCCAAATGTTTTAATTAAGAAAAATTTACCACTTAACTTCGCACTAACAATTGACGGTACTTCAATCTTAAGATTTTGAACTATGGACGGATAACGTCTTCGTGCTTTAGTGAAGGAGGGTAAATTATTAAGTAATGTTTTACTCATCTCTTCTCCATAAGTAATAAAGTGGTGTTATTTTTTCTGTTTTAAATGTATGTTTATTAATTTCTAAAATGACAGCGCTAAATTGCGCTTCTTTATCTTTGTACTCATAAGTAAACGGTACTTGTTTATCAAACCAAGTCCGCTCGATTACGCGTTCTCTATCTGCACCAATGATGCCATTATATGCCCCCGTCATACCAACATCACTAATATAAGCTGTACCTTTTGGCAAAATACGGGCGTCACGCGTTTGTACATGAGTGTGTGTACCTAAAACAGCACTTACTGCACCATCAAATTCCCAGCCAATCGTCATTTTTTCTGCAGTAGCTTCTGCATGATAATCAACGATATGAATCATCTTTTCTGTATCAGCGTTAAGCATTTTAAGATTAGCGTACGGACTAGTAATGATTTCTTTCATAAATGCTTGTCCTAATACATTAGTGACGCGAACTTTGTCACCTTTTTTCGTTGTGACAACGACAGATCCTTCACCAGGATAATTTTCAATTAAGTTTAATGGTCTCACTAAATTATGCACTTCGGTAATGTAATATTTAAGTTCTGGACGATCATCAAAATGATTACCAAGTGTGATGACATCAATCCCAAGATTTACTAATTCTTCATAATGTTTTTTCGTTAATCCGCGCCCATGCGTTGTATTTTCGCCGTTAGCGATAATTAAATCAAAGTCATGTTCACGCTTAAGTATAGGCAGGAAATGGGCGAGAGTTTCTCGCCCGATTTTGCCAACAATATCACCAATAAATAAAATTTTCACCATTACTATTTTGCTACATCACTTGCACGGTATTCACGAATAACCGACACTTTAATTTGACCAGGATAAGTCATTTCATTTTCAATCCGTTCACGAATATCACGAACGAGTTTATTGACCATAATATCATCCACCTTATCAGGATGGACCATCACGCGTACTTCACGGCCTGATTGCATTGCAAAGCTAGTTTGCACACCGTCATACGATTTACAAATTTCTTCAAGTTTTTCTAAACGTTTAATGTAATTTTCAAGCGTTTCAGTCCGAGCACCTGGTCGCGCTGCACTTAATGTATCAGCAGCGATGACTAATTGACTAAAGATAAAACGCGATTCTTTATCACCGTGGTGGCTTTCAATTGCATCAATAACATAATCTGGTTCATTGAATTTTTTCGCTAGTCTTGCTCCAACTTCAACGTGACTTCCTTCAAGTTCAAAATCCGCTGATTTACCAATGTCATGGAATAATCCTGCACGTTTAGCGCGCGTAATATCAAGCCCTAATTCAGCAGCCATAATGCCACATAAATGGGCGACTTCAATACTATGTTTAAGTGCACTTTGTCCGTAACTCGTGCGGTATTTTAAGCGGCCAATAAATGGAATCATATCTTTGTGGACATTAGGAATCCCAAGTTCGGCAAGAGCGTCTTTACCAGTCTTAATAATAATTTCATCAAGTTCTTGCGTTGCTTTTTCCACAACTTCTTCAATACGACTTGGTTGAATTCGGCCGTCTTTGACTAATAGTTCAATCGTCCGTCTAGCGGTCTCACGGCGAATTGGATCAAAGCATGACACAGTAATAACTTCTGGTGTATCATCAATTAAAATATCAACGCCTAATAGTTGTTCAAGTGTGCGGATGTTGCGTCCTTCACGACCGATAATGCGTCCTTTCATTTCATCATTTGGTAATTCGACCGTACTAACAGTGCGTTCAGTCGTCACTTCTTGTGAATAACGCGCAATCGTGTTTGCTAAAATATCACGAGCTTGTTCATTAACTTGTAGTTCGGCTTCTTCTTCTTTTTGCTTAATATACAGCGCGATTTCTTTTTCCAGTTTAGCGTCAACGCGATGATATAATTCATCTCGCGCCTCACTAACTGTCATTTGTGCGACTGTTTCAAGCTCGCCTAAAATTGAGTCAATCTTAATTTGTAGGTCTTTTTTGAGTTCATCAGCTTCTTTGATTTTCACTGATAAGTTTTCATGACGAGCGTCAAGTGACTGCTCTTTGCTATGTAATAATTGATCGCGACGTTCAATTCCTTTTTCACGATCATTAAGGAGCCTTTCTAGCTCACGAATTTGGGCACGCCGTTCTTTGCCGGCTTGTTCGAGTTCTTGTTTTCCTTCATAAATGATTTGTTTAGCGTCAAGTTCAGCATTCTTTACAATGTGTTCGGCTTTAATTTCCGCTTCTTTTGTTAATTTTTGTGCTTTCGCAAATGCTTGCTTCGCTTTAAATGCTGGAATGAGGAAAAATAGTCCGATTCCAAGTCCAAGTCCGACAAGAAAGAATAGTGCATAGTACAAAACTTCCATTTTGTGTTCCTTCTTTCTTTGTTTTTTAAAATTTTGTGTTTGAAAATATATACAAACGAAAAATAGTCTGTTACCTAAATTCCAATGTTACATCATTAATGTTTAGCGATGATTTATGTAAATAAATTTCAATAAAGTGAATTAATAACCTAACATGAAGTTTAGGTGAACGCACTTAGTGCGCACTTTGATTATAACAACTTTTTAGCATTAATTAAAGCAAAGATGATTAGTAAAGTACACAATTTTAAAAATTGTGTTTTTTAATTTTAAAATTTATAAAATAATTGTAATTATTTAGTTTCAGTGGCGACTACGCCTGTTTTAATTTTTTCTTCTAAATCAGCGAGTAATTCTGGGCGCTCCAAAATATAATTTTGCGCTGCTTCGCGGCCTTGTCCAATCTTAAGTCCATCGTGTTCATACCACGAACCCGACTTTTTAATAAATCCGCGGTTAACCGCTAATTCAAGAATTTCCCCAATTTTAGAAATACCTTTGCCATAAATTATATCGATTCCACAAGCGGCAAATGGTGGTGCAACTTTGTTTTTTACAATACGAATTTTTGCTTGATTACCAATTAATTTAGAACCTTGCTTAATCGCTTCACCGCGTCTAATGTCAATACGAATGGAAGAATAAAATTTTAATGCACGACCACCAGAAGTAACTTCAGGATTGCCATAAATTATTCCAACCTTTTCGCGTAGTTGATTAATAAAGATAACAGTACACTCAGCTTTATTTAATACACCCGCTAGTTTACGCATTGCTTTTGACATCAGGCGTGCTTGTAGTCCTACTTGGTTATCACCCATTTCGCCAGATAGTTCTGCTTCAGGTACAAGTGCAGCCACACTATCAACAACGATTAAATCAATCACACCACTTTCGGCAAGACGGACAACAATTTCCAGTGCTTGTTCACCTGAATCAGGTTGTGCTAAAAGTAATTCATCAATATTTATTCCTAAATTTTTAGCATAAATCGGGTCAATTGCATGTTCAGCATCGACAAAAGCAGCTTGACCACCTTTCTTTTGACATTCAGCAATTGCGTGCAGCGCTAAAGTAGTTTTCCCACTACTTTCTGGTCCAAAGATTTCAATAATACGCCCTTTTGGATAGCCACCAACGCCAAGTGCTTCATCAATTAATAATGAGCCGCTCGGAATGACATCAACATTAATAACTGGGCGTTCGCCTAGTTTCATAATGGCGCCTTTACCAAACGACTTTTCAATTTCTTTTAATGTTTCTTGTAAAATATTTGCATCTTTCTTTTTTGACATAATAATTTTCTCCTTATATAGATATATACAATATTATTCGAAGTTTTTTAACACTCTCGCTAACATTTTTAAGGCAGCATTCACTGCATCAGTGCGGACTTTAAGCCGATCACCTTTAAATTTGAAGTGTTCAACAATTTCGTCGTTAGCAAACGCTAGGGCAATATAAACATCACCAACTTCTCCGCTTTGGCCTGATGCTGTTGGACCTGCGTCACCCGTAAAGCCAAAACAAAAATCAACTCCTAATGCTTTTTGGCCATGACGCGCTAAATCAAGCGCTACAACACTTGAAACGGCACTAAATTTTTTTAGATCTTCTTTTTTAATGTTAAGTAAACGCTCTTTGACATCGTTACTATAAGCCACAATCGTCCCTTTATATGTTTTACTAACACCTGGATAATTCACGAGTGTTGCCGCAAATAAACCACCAGTAAAAGACTCAACACTACCAATTGTTAAATTTTTATCAATTAATTCATTAATGAGCAGTTGTGTCGTCATGCGTCTCCTTAAGTACACTGATATTTTGGAATATATAAATAAAGCCTGATAATAATGACACAAATGTAGCAGCGCCAATTACTATCATGCTAACAATCGGAAACGAATCACTTTGCATTTGGTGTGAAAAGGGCCAATCATTAAATAAAAACATCACAATTGCAATCATTTGTAAAACTGTTTTAGCCTTACCAAAAATATTCGCCGCTAGTACTTTATTTTGATTTGCAGCAACAAGTCTAAACCCGTCCACTACTGTATCACGCGCAATCATGAGTACAACAAAAATAACAGGTACACTTATTTGCCCGACGAACGCTTGATGCGGAACTGTAAGGATGATTAACATAGAATTCACCAGCATTTTGTCGGCAATTGGGTCCATAAACTTCCCAAAATTTGTAATTAAATTAAATTTTCTCGCTAAGTATCCATCGAAGTAATCAGTGATTGCCGCTACTATAAAAACAATTGCGGCAATAAAATAACGCAGATAAACATTAGAAAAAAGAATAATTGGTTCATTACCTAACCAAGTGGGCGGAATAAGTAAAAAAGCAATTAAAAGGATGACAAGTATCATTCTCGCTACTGTTAATTTATTCGGTAAATTCATAATGCTCCTTTAGGTGAGTTTCGATCCTGTAAGCCATGTTCTGTCGCGGATAATTATTTATCTATGTGTGAACACATACGGCGCTAAATTCATTTCTCTATTGCCGTTTCCCTTACCAAATTTAGGTTTCTCGCTTGCGGGGTTTACCAACGTTCCACTTAAGAGTTTCCCCTTAACTTCGTCACTGTGGCACTTTCAGAAGATTAACCATATCTTTCGACTTAGGTCTTTCTTCGCCGTTATAGACTCCTCTATACCTAGTGTTATTTTTTCCACTAGCGCAATCACTACTTGCATCGCAGCAAGTGCGAGCATGGACTTTCCTCTAATACTTATGTACCAGCAATTATCCAGATCGAATTTTATTTAAGTTTGCTTGGGTCAATGCCCATTTTCCATAATTGACGCTCATACTTATCAATTTTACGTAAGTTTTCCATCGCGGTTCCGCCTTTACTAATTAAGCGTTCTAGCTCTTCAACTTTCTTTTTATATTGAATGTATTGCGCTTCAAGATTAACAATCTTAGCTTGTTGAGTTTCATTTTTCAGCCGCAGTAATTCTAATTCTTTTTCAATTTCGAGCATAGATTCATAGTCATTACGCACTAAATCAAAAAATTCGTCAACTTCTAAAGCGTCATAGCCACCGCTTTTCGCTTTGAACTTCTTTTTTAAAATTTTGTCTGCGTCTAGTAATCTCTTTTCTGCCATCCTTAACCTCGCATACATATTATATATGTAATTTTGTTTTGACGCAACAAAGTGAGACCGCTTTATTATTACTATGTTATAATTTTATAGTATGAAAAAATTAGCGAAAGCAACACGTGGCCGCAAGCAACTTATCTTCCTTGATTTAGAAGGTACACAATTTAGTCATGAACTAATAGCAATTGGGGCAATTAAAGCCACAATTAAAACGGACGGAACGATTAAAAAACTTTATCCTGGCTTTAAACATTATGTGCTAGCAACACAAAATGTTGGTAATTATGTTGAAAAATTAACTGGCATTACGGATGATTTATTAGCAAGAGAAGGCATTCCTTTTGATAAGATTCTACTGATGCTTAAAAAATATGTTGGCACTAATCTTTCAAAAACTAAATTTGTGACATTTGGGGCACACGACATTCGTATCTTACGCCAATCACTTGCCCATACTCCTGAAGCTCATCATACTTTTATTAAAACGATTGCGAAAAATCATATTGATTTAAGTGCATACATTAATGAATATATAAAAGATGAAAAAAATAATACATTATCTTTGGTGAATTTATGTAAACTTTTCGGCGTTGAGCCAGTTGAACCTGCTCATGACCCGTTAAATGATGCCCTGATGCTCGCCTATTTATATAGTGAGCTCTTTAAAAAGACTGATATTCTTATTGAACGGTATGGTGAGGTACTACTCAATATGAATAATATCCCGCGTCCAATAAAAAGAATGCTCAATAAAATAAAGGCAGGAGAAAGTGTAAATATTGATGATTTACAAGAATATTTACGCGATGAAATTGTGTAATGATTAATTATCCAAACGGTTCTAAACCTAAAAAACAAACAACGAAAGTACCTTCAAAACGAAAAAATATTACGAAGAGCGCTGCTAATCGTGGCATGGCGCTTGAAAAACTTATCAGTGCTGCTAATGACTATTATTTGATGCACGACATTGCCCTTTTTACTAAACGCCCAACACCAATTAATGTCGTAAAAATTGATTACGCTAAAGGGGCAAAAATTACAAACGCCTACTTTGAAAAGCAATCAACAACAGACTTTAACGGGGTTTATAAAAACCGATATTTCGACTTTGAAGCTAAAAGTACAAGATTAAAAACAAGTTTTCCTTTAAATAATATTTATGAACATCAAATTACCCACTTAGAAAATGTTATTCGCCATGGTGGGATTGCTTTCTTTATTGTTGAATTTACAGCTTTTGATGAATATTATGTACTTAGTGCTGCTGATGTTATTGATTTTTATCGCAATGGCGACCGTAAATCAATCCCTTATGCATCATTTAAAGAAAAAGGCGTATTAGTGCGCCTTGGTCTTAACCCTGTACTTGACTATTTGCCTGCAGTCATAAAATTATTTAATTTATAACTTTTTATTTGGTTCTTTACAAATGTCCACAAGCGGACATTTTTTACATAGCGGACTTTGTGCTTTACAAAAATACCGACCAAAATGAATCATTTGGTGATGCGTTTTTATATATCTTTCTTTAGGTAAAACTTTACGTAACTTCGCTTCGATGATAGTTACATCATCACTAAACTTAGCAAAACCAAGGCGACGCGCTATTCGTGAAACATGAGTGTCCACGGCAATTTCGGGAATGTTAAAGAGTTCAGCGCGTACAACATTCGCGGTTTTAACTCCAACACCAGGTAATTTTAAAAGCTCTTCTTTAGCACTAGGAACAACTCCGTTATGATGTTCATTAAGTAAATGAATTAAATTATACACATGTTTTGCTTTGTTGCGATACAAGCCAAGTGTTTTAAAATACGCGGCAAATTGTGCTTCTTTTACATTTAATAAGCTTTCAAAAGTTGGATACTTTGCAAATAATTTTCGCGTAACATTATTAACCGCTACATCAGTTGATTGTGCGCTTAAAACAACAGCAATAAGCAGTTCATAATCTTTTGTGTATTCTAACTCACCTTTAGCGTCACTATATTCTTTATCAAGAAAGGCGAGTATTCTTTCTTTATTCGCTTTCGTCATCTTGGGCTTTTTTATTCACTTCTTCAAGTGTGTCCTTGATGTTTTTTCGATATGAATCACTTTGGGCACTTTTACCTTCAAGCGCATAATCCACAGCAGTCGATAATTTAAGTAGCGCCTTATCAATAGCGCGAATGTTATAGCGTTTACGTTTCATTGTTTGGTCAAGTGCTTCTTTAATCATTGTGATGTTATAACCATAATTAAACCAATCATTAATCGTTTGCAGTTCTACTGCTGAAAGTGAACGGCCAAAAGCATTTTGAATAAAGGCATAAACTTCTTCAACTTGTGAACTAAATTCTACTGTCGAATTTTCTTTATTCTTTTCATAATCTAACACGAAAAGTTCTTGTAATTTATTTCGTAACGGATTAAGTGAAGTAACCATTTTCCCGTTTCTAGTCGTAAATTCAATTAAACCTTTACTAACAAGACGAACCATTGCTTCGTCAATCACTTTGATATCAATATTTGATTGAAGATTAATTAAATCAGGAGTAATAAATTCTGTTTCTTTTTGTTGTAAGTGCTCAATAAAAAGAATGATTACAAGTTCTGTTTCATTGATACGGAGCTCTTTGTAATATTCAAAAAGCATAAAGCGAAAATCTAGCGCCTTATTATACACTACGATCTTTAACCGCCTTTGTTAAATTACGTGGCTTATCAACATCACGTCCTAAGTTAACTGCACAATAATAAGCAAGATACTGCGCGAATACTGCAAAGGTGATTGGACTATGATAACCCTTAATTGGGTTTGAAATAATAAAGCTATCACCATCATGATTAAATGGCGCAAGTGAGCATACAATTACATTAGCTTTACGATCACGCATTTCTCTAATAACTTCCCGCGTTGCTGCTACAGTTAAACTATCACTAATAAAGAAGATAACTGGTGTATTTTCTTCAATAAGCGCAATTGGGCCATGCAGCATTTCTCCGCCCTGATAAGCTTCAGCATGAATATAGCTAGTTTCTTTTAATTTAAGTTGTGCTTCTACAGCAACATCATAGTCAAACCCGCGCCCTAAGAAAAAGACGTCGCCTGACTTATAAATTTGATCGGCAATTGCCTTAATCGTATCACGACGCGAGATAATGTTATAGAGCGCTTCAATAACTCTTTCTAATGCTGCAATTGTCGTAATTTTATTTACTAAGCGCGCGTAAAGCAAAGAAAGAAGTGTAATTTGCGCGATATAAGCCTTTGTACTAGCAACACTAACTTCTGTACCAGCGTGTAGTAATAAGCGATAATCCGCTGATTGATAAAGTGTAGAAATTTCAACATTAGTAATTGCTAAAACATCAGCGCCATATGCTCTAATTGTGCGTAAACATTTAAGAATATCCGCTGTTTCACCTGATTGTGAAATTAAAACATATAATGTGTCTTCACCTGATTGATACGGATAAAAAATCCATTCACTAGCGATGAAAACGTCAACTTTCTTATTAAAGTTTCGTAGATAACGTTGTCCCACTAAAGCGGCATTGTAACTAGTACCAGCCGCAATAAAGACAATCGTTCCCGCATCAATAATTCGTTTAATAAGCCGGTCATCAAACCGATATTTCGTTCCATCAAAGTAATTGTTGATAAGGCGACGAATAACACCAGGAGCTTCTTCAATTTCTTTAAGCATATAGTGTGGATAATCACCTAACTCAAGTGTTTTTTCACTAACTGACACTTCGGTAAAAGACGGTTTTCTTTGTTTAAGTTTGCCGTCATATAAAACCATATTATCACTTGTTAAATAGCCTAACTCTCCGTCATTTGGATAATAATATTCATCGGCTTGATCGGCAATTGGGGTGTAATCTGTACAAATGACCATCCCGTCATGATTCTTTCCAATAATGAGCGGAACACCATTTTTAGCAAAAAATATTTTCTTACAATTACCGTTAAAGACAGCAAGCAAGGCATAATCACCTTCTAGTTGTTGCATAGCGCGATGGAGTGCCCGTAGTGGGTCTTCGTTTTCAACAGCGCCGTCTTCAATTAAATTAGCGACAACTTCAACAGCGGAACTAGATCTAAAACTATATCCGCGTTTTACGAGTCGACGCTTAATCATTTGAATATTATCAATAAGCCCATTAACAACAAGGGTGACATAACCATTTTCACTAGAGAGCGGATAAACATTTTCAAGAACTTGATGCATGTATGTTGACCATCTAGTGTGAGCAATCCCCATATAACCATCAACTTCTTCCGGAATAAGTGTGACTAATTCATCTACTTTTCCTACTACACGATATAAATGTTGGCCTTCTTTATTGCAAAAAAGAACTCCTGTGGAGTCATCATCTTTGAACTGAAGTAAGTTTAACGCACTTAACAGTTTCTCTTTTACACACGAATTACCAACTCTTCCTATAAATCCACTCATAAAGATTCCCTCACTTTTGGTATTAATAGTTTACACTATTACGCAATGTAAATCTTATAATTTGTACATATTCATTAATTTTTTAAAGATATTTTGCTCTTGTTCTCCCACTTTTCGTATTTCAGCTTTAACTTTTTCTGGATTTAGTTTTTTAACAAGATGCGCTAAATCACGAATCGCGTTCTCAGTTAAGGGGTCAATATTTAATTTAAACTTAGCAACAAATCGCAATGCCCGAATAATCCGCAGCGGATCTTCTGCAAAACGGGTATAAGGATTGCCAATAACGCGTAAAGTATTTGTATCTAAATCTTTTAAGCCATCACAAAAATCAAGCACTCGATAATTTTCATCAATATAAAGTGCGTTAATCGTAAAATCACGTCTAATATAATCTTTAGCGGGGTCTGTTACAAACTTTATATAAGCGGGGTGGCGACTATCAATATATTCACCTTCTTCGCGCAAAGTTGTAATTTCCACATGTTCATCTTCATACTTTAAACTTACTGTCCCAAACTTTTCAAACCGATAATTTGCGTCAGGCAAAAATTCATGCATTTCCGTTGGTGTAGCGTCTGTCGCAAAATCATAGTCGTCGACCGGGTAGTTTAAAAGAAAATCACGGCTTGTCCCTCCAACCATGTAGAGTTTAAAGCCGTGCTTGTTGAAAATATTAGCAATCTCGTCAAAAAACTCTAAATATGATTTCAACATACTTCTCTAGCAAAGAGTTATTTATTGAACTTTTTCTTTGAGAAGTTTTGAAGGTTTGAAAACGATAGTACGGCCGCTTGGAATAACAATTTCCGTACCGGTTTGTGGGCTAACGCCACGACGTTCTTTACGTTCTCTTGTTTGGAAAGTGCCAAAACCTGTAAGTTTTACATCTTCACCTTTCGCTAAGGTTTCGATGACTGTGTCACAAAATAAATTAATAATTTCTTCCACAGAACGCTTAGTAATCATAAGCTCATCGGCAATGGCAGCAATTATTTCTGCTTTGTTCATATTATTTTCTCACTCCTTTGTTTTTTACAAAGTAGCATAATTATATAATTTATACAAGAAATATTTAATATTTTATTGAAAATTATTGCGATGCCTTACGACTTTATTGATTTTTTTACACTTAAAACAACCCTAAAAATGAACAAATGTTTAATCTCATTTACGCTCACGGAATATAAATTTCAGTGGTGTACCATCGAACGGGAACGAGTCACGAATTTGATTTTCTAAGTAACGCTCATAAGAGAAATGTAGAAAAGCAGGGTTATTCACAAAGAACACAAATGTCGGTGGTTTAGTGCTTACTTGATTAGCGTAGTACACTTTTAAGCGACCGCCATTAAACACTGGCGGGTCATTATACAATTGAGCGCGATGGATAACTTCATTTAGTAAACTTGTCTCTACACGTCTACGATACGCTTCATTAACATAGTCAATTTGGTCAAAGATTTGATCTACTCGTTGTTTAGTTAAAGCACTAACAAAAACAATTGGAGCATATTCAACAAATTTAAATTCATTTCTAATTTTATTTGTCCATTCATTCATTGTTTTGTCGTCTTTAGTAATAGCGTCCCATTTATTAACAGCAATAATAATGGCCTTTTTTTCATCAACTGCATAACCAACAACGTGTTTATCTTGTTCGCGAATACCCACAACAGCGTCAATGACAAATAAAATAATATCAGCTTTAGCAATCGCGCTGAAAGCCCGAAGCGCTGCATATCTATCGACACTTTCATAAATTTTGCCACGCTTTTTTAGCCCAGCAGTGTCAATTACTACATAATTTTTATTGTTTCTAGTAAAAGGCGTATCAATCGCGTCACGCGTTGTCCCTTCAACATTTGTAACAATGACGCGTTCCCTATTTAGTATCGCGTTTACTAAACTTGATTTTCCGACATTAGGTTGGCCAATAACGGCAAAAGAAATTACATCCTCTTCATAATCATCTTTTTGTTCCGGTAATACTTTAATAATTTCATCAAGTAAGTCCCCAATCCCAATCCCGTGTTCACCACTGATAGCGATTGGCTCACCTAAGCCTAAACTATAAAAGTCATGGATGTAATGATGATGTTCAATTCCGTCAATTTTATTAACCGCAACGATAACTGGCTTATTAGCGCGATATAGTAAATTAGCAATTTCACGGTCGTCGGTTGTAACACCAAGCGGACCGTCCCCAACATAAACAATAACATCCGCTTCTTCAATCGCAATTTCAACTTGCGCTCTAATTTGTTCCTGGAATGCTGTCTTAGCAATTTCAATTCCGCCAGTATCAATAAGATTAAAGCGACGCGTTAACCACTCAGCACTTCCATAGAGCCGGTCACGGGTCACCCCGCGTTCATCATGAATTATCGCTCGTCTTTCACCGATGATACGATTAAAAACCGTTGATTTACCAACGTTTGGTGTTCCAACAATTGCCACAACTGGTAATGCCATTATTTAACTCCTAATTTCTTATCAACGATCTTGATAATTTCAGCGACAACTTCATCAATTGATAAGTTGTCAGTATCTAACTCAATAGCGTCATCCGCCTTTTTAAGTGGCGCCATTGCTCTTGTTGAATCAATATGATCACGCATTGCTAGTTCTTTTTCAATATCTTCTAAACTAGTGGCAATCCCTTTTTCTAAATTTTCTAAGTATCGTCTTTTCGCCCGCACTGCAACAGAAGCGGTTTGAAATATTTTTACAAAAGCGTCTGGTAAAACATATGTACCAATATCACGGCCATCCATTACGACACTATTAACTTTAGCCATTTCCCGTTGTTGTTCAGTTAAAAATAAACGAATTTTGGGATATGAAGCAATGTAGCTTACATTGCCTGAAACACTAGGTTCACGAATTGCTTTACTTACATCTTCACCATTAACAAAAACTTTATAATCAGCAGTTAACCTTATCGTTACTTCAGGAATTAAACTATTTGATGCCGTTTCATCTTTTGGATCAACACCGCGTTTTAATACGTACCACGTAAAAGCGCGATACATAGCACCAGTATCGATATAGACAAAATTGTAATGATTCGCTACTTTTTTAGCAATTGTACTTTTTCCTGCTGCGGCAGGTCCATCAATAGCGATAGCAATATTATTTATTCCCATATATTAAAATCATGAAAATAATACCAGCAATAATAAGGAGCAATACGATAATAGCTAGCCCATATAATATGCCTATTGGTCCTTTTTTTACTGCGCTTTCTTTATTTTCATTTTTCCTTTCATATTCACTAAGTAAAGCTTCAGCCTTTGTCAGCGGTGGTGTTTCAGTCTTTTTAATAGGAGTATTTTCAGCTTGTTTTTTCCGTGATTCACGCATTTTTTGTTCAACTTCAAAATCATTCGTAATACTCTCACGATATTTTGCCCAGTACTCTACTCTCGTTTTACTTTCTCTACGCTTTGCCATACTGTATTTATAATAATATAAATATACATAAAATGCTTACACGACAATTTTATAATTATCGTTTCCAATATGATTTGAATTGATACTCTCAAATAGTTATAATATTATTCATCAGGAGGAAATTATGGCAAAAAAAGTTAAACTCGATAAAGATTTATGTATTAGTTGTGGCGTTTGTAACGCAGTTTGTCCTTCCCTTTTCGATTGGGATGATGACGGAAAACTCAAAGCTCTCGTTGAAGAAGTTCCAGCAGATTTAGAAGATGCTGCAGCTGAAGCCGAAGCTTCGTGTCCAACTGGTGCAATCACCGTCGAATAAGTTAAGAGAATTAAAAAAATACCAGCAGCCACTTCGGGTGCTGGTTTTTTTATGCTAATAAAACTGATTTATAAAGCGACTAATTCGTTTATATACAACGAGTGTTAGTCCGCCGATAATTGTATTTTTAATAATATTAAAAGGGATGACCCATAAAATAAATTGCTCTGGTGTAAAAGCCCCATATTTATTACTTAATCTCATTGCCATTTTACCGTTAAAAAACATTTCATTGTAAAGATGATAAATAACGAAGTAATTGGCAAGACTGCTAACTAAAATTTGCGCAATAAAGGCGATGCCTAAACCAATAAGCGCCCCTTTGAAAGTCCGCCGATATTTATATATGATTGTGGCAGTAAGGACAAAGCTCGATGAATATATAATATCAGCGACTTCACCGACCATTGCAGTTGATGACATCGGTAGTTTTACTAGAAACCTCACTAATAACACAAGGAATCCGCTTAAAGGCCCGTAAGCAAAGCCGGCAATAAGTGCAGGAATTTCACTAAAATTAATTTCTAAAAAATTAACAAGCGGGAAAATTGGGAACACAAACGGGGGAACTTTAGTAATATAAAGTAAGACTGAAATAGCGGCAAATATTGCCGTACCAGCGACAGTAACTGTTCTTCTGCGTTTACATTTTTGTTGTGCATTAGTTTCTAAATTATCATTTTGACAATTGGTGTTATTTTTCTCTTTTTCCATAAAAAATAGCCCTCTCTATTCAGGGCTACACATAAAAGAAACAACTTCTTCCATCCAGACTTTAACTGTCGCCACTAGAATTTCACTAGTTCAGCTTGCGCTCGCGGGGTATACCGCCGGTGGGGACTTTCACCCCGCCCTGAAGTACTTTTATAATAGTAGTTATCGGTAATAAATTCAAGATAAATGATTATTTAAAATGTTTGTTTTTAAACGCTAGTGCTTCTTCTTCGGTATTAAACACAATTGTTAATTTATTTTTCATTTGAATAACAAAATAATCCTTACCATTATATGTCGCAGTATTTGGTGCTTTTATTAAGGCTTCTAATTCACGGACAGAGAGATTATTAACACGAATTAATTCTAAATATTCAAGACTTTTTTCGCGATCAAATGAGATTAAAGCCCGTGCATGTCCAAAAGTTATTTGCTCGTTATTAAGCGCACGAATAACTTCTGGCTCAAGCTTTAAAAGTCGTAAAATATTTGTAACCTGCGACCTGCTTCTGAATGTTAAATCCGCAAGTGCTTGGTGAGAATAGCCGTGTTTTGTCGATAAAACACTAAAGATATACGCTAATTCTAAAACATTAGTACCAAGTTGATCACGCGCTTTCGCCAATAAAATTAATAAGGTTTCTTCATCATTATAATTCATAACGATGACGGGAATTTCTTGGATTTCTGTAAGTCTTGCTGCCGCTAGACGCCGGCGTCCAATAATTACTTCGTACTTATCACCTTTTGCTCTAACCACGAGTGGTTCTAGTAAAATATTACGCTGATAATTTTCAACAAAGCGCGCAATTTTTTTACGGGACAAAGTAATCTTTTTAATAAAATTATTGTCTACTATTAAATCAATCGGCAACATTTGAATCGGCCGATTCGTATGTGCTTTCGCAAGTTCTTCTAAAACATTTGATTGCGAATATTTAGAAATTAAATCTGAAAGGTGTTCTTTTAACAAATTATTCTTCGGCTCGTTCTTCATTCTCCATAATCTCCTTAGCTACATTTAAGTAGGCTAATGAACCTTTCGAAGTCGGTTTATATAAAATGGTTGGCAGCATTTTAGCACTTGCTTCCGCTAGAGCGATATTCCGCGGGATTGGTGTCATAAATGTTGATTCTTTAAATAGACCTCTAATTTGTTGGCTAATTTCAATTCCTAGTCTAGTTCTTTCGTCATACATCGTTAACAGAAAACCTTCTATTTTCAGTTCCGAATTATGTGAGGCTTGAACTTGTTTAATCGTCGCTAAAACTTGGGCAACAGCCTCAAGCGCAAAATATTCACATTGCACAGGAATAATTACACTATTAGCCGCCACTAAAGCATTAGTACTTAATAGTCCAAGTGAAGGCGGGCAATCAATAAATATATAATCATAACGGCGATCAATTTCTTTAATTTTTGATTGTAAAACGGTAAACGGGTGTTGCGGAATCGTGCTAATTTCCACATCAGTCCGCGCCAGAAAAAGATTAGCGCCAATAATATCTAAACTTTTTAGTGGTGTGCGATAAATAGCTTTATTAATATTAATGCCCTTGAAAAAAGTATGATAAATCGTATTTTTAATCGTCGCAGGATCAAGCCCAAGCCCACGGCTACTATTGCCTTGCGGGTCCATATCAATTAAAAGTACCTTGCGCCCAAAATGTGCAAAAGAGGCACTTAAATTAATTGCGGTCGTTGTTTTGCCAACACCGCCCTTCTGATTTGCAATTGCGATGATTTTAGCCATACTATTCCTTGTAATAAGTATATCAAATATACTTTAAAGTGGATTTTTCTTAATTTGTGCGAATGGACGCGGATATTTTTTAGGAGTACTTCCCTTTTTAATAAAGCGAGCGTTGACCCGCATACTACCGTCACTTGGTAAGAAATGTAAATCTGTTTTTCCAACTTCAACTTTAAGGATGTAAATTGCATTTTCAGCGTCACTTAATTCAGCATTATAATTTCGCCCCTTCATCATTAAAGCACTGCCATTGATGCGTAAAAACGGTACGCTTAGTTCAAGCATTATACTTAGCGAAGACACAGCGCGACTTGTGACTAAATCATATTCACCGCGTTTACTTGCGGCATAATCTTCCGCACGTTCATTAACAACTTCAACATTTGTAAGTTCTAATTCTTTAACGACAGTATTTAAGAAATTACAACGCTTCTTAATTGGTTCAAGTAAAGTTATTTGTAATTCAGGATAAGCAATCGCTAACACAACTCCTGGAAACCCTGCACCACTACCGATATCTAATAATGTTTCATTGCGGAAATTATATGTTTCGCGAAGTAATAAGCAATCTAAAAAATGCTTTTCTTCATATTCGCTTGGGGCAATTGCGGTTAAATTTTGTACCTTATTATGCTCCTCGATAAGTGCAGCATACTTTGCAAATTGCACTTTTAACACTTCAGCATTTTCGCTAAAATGCTCTTCTAAGTACTGCAAAAATGGGTTATTTTTCATTTTTACCATACCTCCTCAAATATGTCATTAATATAATAATATCGTTAGGATTAACACCACTAATACGTTTAGCTTGACCAATTGTAAGTGGTTTAACTTTAGCTAAGCGCTGCCGCGCTTCGATCCGCAAACCATCTAAATCATCATAAGTGAAAGAAGCAGGAATTTCTACTTCTTCAAGCTTCTTTAAACGCTTTGCTTCTTGGCGTTGCTTATTAATATATCCTTCATATTTTATATCAGTTTCTAGTTGAAATAAATCATTGTGGTTAAGACCCTCAAGTGTTAAGTGTCCTAAAAGCTCTAATAAATCATCTAGTGTAACTCGCGGTCTTTTAATAAGTTCAGCAATGGTTAATCCGCCCGAATAATTAGGATAACCAACACTTTCGAGAAATTCAACGACAGGAATATCCGCGCTTACTTGTGTTGTTTCTAAAATTGCTCGAGCATCCGCTATGGCTTTTTGACTTTTTAAAAACTTCGCATAACGATCATCTTTTACTAAGCCAACTTGTCGCCCAATTTCGGTAAGGCGCGAATCAGCGTTATCATGTCTTAAGAGTAAGCGGTATTCAGATCTACTTGATAATAAACGATATGGCTCTTCAGTGCCTTTTGTCACTAAGTCATCAATCATAACACCAATGTAGGCCTCATCTCTTTTCAAAATTAAGGGTGGCTTATTATCTATTTTCAACACAGCATTAATTCCTGCTAAAAGACCAAGTCCCGCTGCTTCTTCGTATCCACTTGTGCCAATAATTTGACCAGCGCAATATAAGTTATCCCACTTTTTAAGTTCTAGTGTTGGTTTAAGTTCAAGTGGATCAATTGCATCATATTCAATCGCATAACCATATTTTAATATTTCAACATTTTCTAAACCTTTTAGACTGCGAATCATTTTTTCTTGAACTTCAACTGGCATTGAAGTACTTAATCCTTGTAAATACATTGAATCAGTGTAACGTGATTCTGGTTCGATGAATAATTGATGACGTTCTTTATCACTAAAGCGCACAATTTTATCTTCAATGCTTGGACAATATCTAGCACCCGTTCCTGTTACAAGCCCGCTATACATCGCGGAATCACCTAAATGTTCATTAATAATTGCGTGCGTTTCAGGTGTAGTGTAGAGTAAGTGGCAGAGCACCTGTTCTTCAAGGGTGTGATAGCGCTCACTCATATAGGAAAAATTTAAGTAGCCTTCCATCCCTGGTTCTTCAACCATCACACTATAATCAATCGTATCTTTTTTAAGTCGCGCTGGTGTTCCAGTTTTAAGTCTAAAGATTTTAAGCCCCATTTTCTCCAAATACGGCGATAAACCTTTACTAGAACGGTCTCCTTCTGGACCAATTTCTTTAACAGTGTGACCAACTAAAATTGTTGATTCCATGTATGTTCCAGTTGTTAATATTGTTGCCTTTGCCAATATTTCTTCATCGTTTTCCAAGCGGACCCCATACACTTTTTCTGTGTCATGAATGACCGAAACTACCATTGCTTCTTTTACAGTTAAATTTGGAGTATTTAGCACAATGCTTTGGACATAACGTGGATAACCAACTTTATCTTCTTGTGCTCTTAAACAACGGACACCAGGACCCTTACCAGTATTTAAAATTTTAATTTGTAGTGGATCGTGATCAGCAAAAATACCCATCATCCCGCCAAGCGCGTCAACTTCACGCACCACAATCCCTTTAGCGCTACCACCAATATTAGGATTACATGGCATATTGGCAATTTTTTTAATGTCCATTGTTAAAAGCAGGGTGTTTTTACCCATATGGGCACTAGCTAGCGCAGCTTCAACCCCAGCGTGACCACCGCCAACGACGATTATGTCATAATCAAACTTCATTAACCAAGTGAGCCTTCCATGTCTAGTTTAATCAGACGATTCAATTCCACAGCATATTCCATCGGTAATTCACGAGAGAATGGTTCAATAAAGCCCATAATAATCATTTGCGTTGCGTCTTCTTCACTTAAACCGCGACTCATTAAATAAAATAACTGTTCTTCACTAATTTTACTTACCGTTGCTTCGTGTTCAATAAATGACTCGTTGTTATGTATTTCATTAGTAGGAATTGTGTCACTTTTTGATATCCCGTCTAGTATTAAAGTGTCACATTCAATATGTGTTTGTGAATTAGGAGCATTTTTTGTATGTCGCACTAAACCGCGATAATTTGCCGTGCCGCCACTATGTACGACTGATTTAGAAATAATGGTACTTGATGTATTTGGTGCTAAGTGAATCATTCTTGCACCTGCATCTTGATATTGACCTTTCCCTGCAACAGCAATCGAAATTGTTGTGCCGCGTGCTCCTTCACCGCGTAAGATACAAGCAGGATACTTCATATTAATAGAGCTACCAATATTCCCATCAATCCATTCCATCTGTCCGTTTTCATAAACATCTGCTCTTTTTGTAACGAGATTAATAATGTTATTTGACCAGTTTTGAATCGTAGTGTAGCGACATTTAGCGTCTTTATGTACAATAATTTCAACAACAGCAGCGTGTAATGAGTCTTCACTATAAACTGGAGCAGTACAACCCTCAACATAATGAACACTTGCCCCTTCATCGACAATAATTAATGTTCTTTCAAATTGACCCATCTTTGCCGCATTAAGTCTAAAGTAACTTTGGAGTGGTTTATCTAGTTCCACACCTTTTGGCACATAAATAAATGAACCACCGCTCCATACAGCCCCATTTAAGGCTGTATATTTATTATCGGTATATTTAACAACGGTATTAAAATATTTTTTAAATATCTCAGGATGTTCTTTAAGTGCCTCATCAGTTGATGAAAAAATCACACCCTTTTCTTTAAATTCACTAATCATACTAGCGTAAACAACTTCGGAATCATATTGCGTCGCCACACCAGCGAGAAATTTACGCTCAGCTTCAGGAATACCTAACTTTTCAAAAGTTTCTTTAATCGTGTCCGGAACATCGTCCCACGAGCGTGCCTCATCTTTTACAACACGGTTAAAATAAGTATAAGAATCAAAATCGAGATCTTTTAAAGATGGTCCAAATTTAGGGTTTTTCATTAATTCAAACGCGCGAAGTGATTTAAGTCGAAACTCAAGCATCCATTCTGGTTCTTCTTTAAAGGCAGATATTTGCCGAACAACATCTTCGTTAATACCAATACCAGTACTAGCAATTGATTCTTGGTCATCGGAGAAACCATAAGCATAAGTACCAAATTTTAATTCATCAGCACTAGTCATTGTGATTTTCCTCCTCTTTATGTTTTGTAATTAATTCAGCAACCCCGTCCCACCCAATTGTGGCACAGCGAATGCGACTTGGTTGCCGGACTGTATTTGCAAATACAATTGCTTCATTAAGAATATCTATGTCATAAGGTTCGCTGTTGAGCATTTTTTTGTATTCCGCAATTATTTTCAAGACAGCATCAACATTCATTCCTTCAATCATTTCAAGGAGGATTGAGGTAGAGGCAATCGAAATAGTGCAACCAAATCCATCAAAATATCCGGTGATAACTTTATTGTCTTTAACTTTTAAATAAAGTGTTAAATTATCTATACAACCACTGGAAGTAAGGTGAATTTGCATAAATTCATCCGCATTTTGCGGGGTTTCCTTGTGATAAGGGTTTTCATAATGCGTTAAAATTGTCGCCCGCATAAGCTCGTTATTAAAAATAGGCATCTAAATAATTCTCCGCTGTTCTAGCTGCCTCAACAAAGGCATCAATTTCTTCTTTTGTCGTATACAAATATAAACTTGCACGTACAGTTGCCACTTCGCGTAAATGTTCTTTCAGCAATTTAGCGCAATGTTCTCCACTACGAACGGCAATATTCTTACTATTAAAATATGTAGCAACATCTTGTGCAAACACATTTTTAACATTGAAAGTAATAATACCAGTTTCAGCATTTTCGTTATATAAAATAATATGATCCATTTCTTTTAATTTAGAAACAGCATATGTTCTTAACTTATGTTCATGTTTACTAATATTTTCAATACCAATCTTATTAATATATTCAATCGCGGCATGTAAGCCATAAATCGCCTCGATGTTTAATGTGCCTGCTTCAAACTTAAGTGGGACTTTAAATAATTCATAATTCCCTTCTTTATCATAACTAAAATTCATGCCCCCGCCCGTTTGGTAAGGATCCATCTTTTCTAATAATTCTTTTTTACCATAAAGTACACCGATACCTGTTGGCGCTAACATTTTATGTCCGCTAAACGCTAAAAAGTCAACATCTAAGTCTTGAACATCAACTTTCATATGCGGGACGCTTTGCGCACCATCTAAAACAATAATAGCGCAATTATCATGCACTATTTTCGCAATTTGTTTAATACCATGAACATGACCTAAAACATTGCTAACATGAAGTACACTGACAACTTTTGTATGTTCTGTCATATATTTTTCGACAATTTCTGGAGTGACTTTCCCGTCTTCACTAAGTGGCATATAGACGATTTTAGCACCAGTTTTTTTGGCCACTTGCATCCAGGGTAAGGTGTTAGATGCGTGTTCAGCAATTGATAATAATATTTCGTCACCCTCTTTTAAGAACTTCTCACCATAACACTTAGCAACCATATTTAATGAGGCCGTTGTCCCTTGGGTAAAAACAACTTCTTGCACATGTTTACTATTAATAAATTTATGAATTAAAGCGCGCGTTTCATCAACTCTTTTATCGACTAAATAAGCATTTTGATAATCGCCGCGCCCACTATTAGCGGTTTCTTTTGATAAATAATTAGTCACTGCATCGATTACAACTTGTGGTTTATATGTTGTAGCAGCGTTATCTAAATATATTGTTTTGTTATTATCAAAAACCGGAAAATCTTTTCTAATTTTATAAACGTCGTACATTATAATACCCTCTCAAGCATAGTAATGCAGTTCTCTTTTAAAACTTTATCTTCAATATAATTTAATATCGGCATCAGGTAACCTTTTGTAATTAAAAGTTTAGCTTCTTTTTCTGTAAGTCCGCGGGACTTTAAGTAATAAAGATGTTCAGCATTTACTTGTCCGACAGTAGCGGCGTGACTTGCAGCGACGACATCATTATGATAAATATTCAAAATTGGATTAGCCTCTGCATGGCTATTTTCGTCAAAAACAATAATGCGTGCGGTTTGATGGGTTTCCGCGCCCTTCACATTTTCAAAAATTGTTGATTCACCTGTAAATATAAGAGTTGATGCATTAAGTACTACACCGTAGTTATGCATATCAGCAAATGACTCATTTCCAAAATGTGAAAACGAGATATTAAATACTTTCTTATCAATATTTTGTGAATAAGTAGCAAGATGCCATTCTGCTCTAGCTTTTCTTTCTGATAGTTTCGTTTCAATATTTACCTTGCGATTACCATTATGGAAATCAGGCATAATTAATTTAACTTCAGCACCTTCAAGTAAAATAATTTCGCGATCAATGCTAAGATTTTCCTCACTACACATAAACATTACTTTTCCGCGCGTATATGGCGCAAGTTCATAGGTAATGAACTTTTTGTTTTGCCGTAATACAACGACAAAATCAATGTCTTTTGATGATTTTAATATAACTTTAGTCACAGAAGTAGGTAAGTCGTTTTCGTCAAAAATATGATAAACAGTATCGTTTTCACTTAAGATGAGCGTGTCATCATTAATATTCATTTTATTTATTAATAACGCTTTAAAAACACTCATTGTTTACTTCTTTCATTGACCGCACATATTTCTAATACAATTGGGCGTTTGTCTTCGCGTTCAATATTAATGTTGTGTTCTACTTGAATCCATTCATAACCTTCTTGGTCAATGCGCTTAATGACATCCATACCGCCTTCAATCGCTACTCGACCATTAATCATTACAATGGCGCGCGTTGGATTAATAAGTTCATATAGTCTTGCGTAGTGACTAATAACGAGAAATGTTTTATCTTTTTTCTCTTCATTTATTTGTTGCGAGACAATTCGAATCCCGTCAACATCAAGACCCGAATCAATTTCGTCTAACATTGCAAATTCAGGTTTTAATAATTTCATTTGCAAAATTTCATGACGCTTCTTCTCTCCGCCAGAAAAACCTTCATTTAAATTACGCGAGGCAAGGTCGTGGGGCATTTGCATTTCTTTGCTTGCTTTATCAATCACGCGGAAAAGTTCAATTGGTTTAATTGGTTTTTCACGTTTTGTATTGATAGCGGCGCGTAAGAAATCACTAATCTGTACACCAGGAACCTCACTTGGGTTTTGCATTGCAAGAAAAAGCCCTGCTCTAGCTCTTTCGTTAACACTCATTGCTAAAACATCTTGACCTTTATATAAAATTTCACCTTTCGTAACTTTATAATTAGGGTGACCCATAATTACTTGTAGTAAGGTTGATTTGCCATGACCATTAGGACCAAGTAAGGCCACTACTTCGCCACGGTTAATTTTTAAGTTAACACCACGTAATATTTCAATATCATTTACGGATGCATGTAGATCTTTAATTTCGATTAATACCATCTTTACAAACTCTCTTTCCGTTGTATGCATATAAAAGATACCTTAAAACACCTAAAAAATAAACTGTTTTACTATCCTATTTTTATTTAAAAATAACATATCATTGTTTTATATGCTTATTTATTAATTTTTATTTCAGTAAAAAAGGATTTTATATTCCCTAGCATCCTTAGTTTTATCATTTATTGCAATGTTTATGTTTCACCTCCGTTCATCATTATTTATTTCATTCAAGTAAACTATCCTAACAACAATTAGTATTACTTGAATTAGTTTTATTATACTATTATAATTATAGTGTTAGCAACGGCTAACTGGTAGGGAAATATGAAAACAACATTAATAATCCCAAATATTGGTTGTCCGAATTGTGCCATGGCAATTACTGAGCACTTTAAAACATTAAACATCGAAGCAAAAGTAAATGTCAATCAGAAAAAAGTGACCTTTACATATAGTGATAAAGATTCTTTCACCATCATATTAAAAGAGTTAAAAGCGATTGGGTTCCCTGCTGCGCCAATTGATTACGATGAAAAAAGACGTCGGAAATATGAAAAAGTCCGTTTAATAGTTGCGACAATTTTAGTGTTACCACTTGCATACACAATGTTTGATAATTTTGGATTAAACATTGTCCCCGATATTATGCTAAACGGCTATTTCCAAATGGGTTTTGCTGCAATATTGCAATTTATTTTTGGATTTAGATTTTATAAAAATGCTTTTTATCAAATAAAAAATAAAAATTTAGGAATGGATGTTTTAATCGTTTTAGGTACTTCAGTAGCGTTCTTTTATAGTTTGTATTTAACTATTTTTACAGATAAAACTCAATTGTTTTTTGAAACGAGCGGTATGCTTATTTGGATGGTAACAATTGGTGATTATTTAGAACATCTCTCACAAGCAAAAACAACGGATACATTAAAATCATTAATGGCACTTGCGGTTGATGAAGTTAGGCTTATAAAAAACGGAGAGGAACAAATAGTTTCACTTAATGATGTGAATGTTGGCGATGTTATAAAAGTGCTTGCCGGCGAAAAAATCGCTTTAGATGGTGAAATTGTTGATGGCGCTAGTTATATTGATGATTCAGTTATAACAGGCGAATCAATCCCTAAATATCTTAGTGTAGGTGATACCGCTGTAGGGTCTACCACTAATTTATCTAATACAATTTTGATTAAAGTAAGTGCTATCGGCAGTGATACTGTACTAGCTAAAATTATTAAAACGGTTGAAGAAACTTCGCTTATTAAGCCCAAATTCCAAAAAGCTGTGGATGTTATTGCTAAATATTTCGTTTTTATTATTTTAATGATTGCCCTTGTATCATTTCTTGTTTATCAATTTATTTTAGGGAAAGAACTCTCAATTTCTCTCGAGGTGACTACTGCGGTCTTGGTAGTTTCATGTCCTTGTGCTCTTGGGTTAGCAACACCAACTTCAATTGCAGTTGCAAGCGGATTAGCATTTAAAAATAAAATTCTATATAAAGGCGGTGAGTTTTTTGAACTCGCCAATAAAATTGATGCGATTGCTTTTGATAAAACAGGAACCCTTACTAAAGGTGATTTAATAGTCAGCGATTATCTTGGCGATATTAGATATTTAAGTTATACAAAAGGCTTAGAAATCCATTCCACTCATCCAATCGGAAAATCTATCAATAACTATCGAAAAGATATTATTCCTTTTGCAATTGAGGAATATGAAATAATTGATGGCAAAGGTATTAAAGGCACATATTTACAAGATCAAATTATAGTGGGTTCTGCTACTTTTATTGCTGAAGCTAATATTAGTAATCCTTTCTTAAATGAATTTGAAAAATTTACAGGTGAAGGTAAGGTCGTCATCTTTACTGCGATTAATAAAAAGGTCGTAAATATGATTATTTTGGAAGATGAAATAAAAGCTGAAAGTCAGACTTTAATTACAGCACTTAAAAAGATGAACATCAATGTCTACCTAATTACCGGCGATAATGAAAATACCGCTAAATACTTAGCAAATAAAGTTGGAATTGAGAATTATTATAGTGGTGTGTTACCGAATGAAAAAGCTCATATCATCAAAAAATTACAAGAAAAGCATAGTGTAGTTGCTTTTGTTGGTGACGGAATTAATGATGCACCTGCCCTAAAACAAGCGGATGTTAGTTTCTCTGTCAGTAATGCTTCTGATATCGCCACTGATACAGCAGATGTAACTCTCTTAGATAACGATTTAAAACTAGTGTTAATTGCTATTGATTTATCAAAGAAAACAACAGCCAATATTAAACAAAATATAATATGGGCATTTTTATATAACTTAGTAATGATTCCGCTTGCAATATTTAATATCGCTACACCACTAGTAGGTGGTGTCCTCCATGTTATTTCTAGTCTTCTCGTCGTTTTTAATGCACTGCGTCTCAATTTATATAAGCACAAAATAAAATAGTATCTTCGTTCCTATTAATTTTGATTTATTAATTATCATTTTTGAAAATTCAAACTTTAGAAAATACACAAATATCTCTTTTGCTTTTTCATAATATTTGTATAAACCTTAAAATATCATGAAAAATTCAATATTTTCGTATTCTATTTTTATATAAAAATAAGTTATTGGTTAATTTATCGACTATTAACGCTTATTTTTGTTGAAAAGGTTGGAAGTTAAGTATAGAATATAAAAGCATATTATTAGGAGGTATAGCATTATATGAGAAAACCAAGACACTTTATTGCTGGTCTAGCGCTCTCAGCACTACTGCTTGTTGGCTGTAGTAAAGATTTAGTCGCGGACAAAAACGGCAATATTGTGACGGTGACAATCGATGGTAACCCAGTACATATTAATGCAGGGGATATGTTTGAAGACTATTTTAAATCCTCTGATGGACTTAAGGATTATTACGATGCCGTCTATGAAGTTGTGGTTCGTGCTCTTTTCGAAGAAGAAAAGCAAGCGACTGAGCGAACCGAAATTTATGATATTGCTGCCCTTGGCGTTAACGATGTCAAAGAACAAGCGAAAAACAACGCTAAAGGTGGTGGCAAGTACGACGATGAACTTAAGAAGATTCTTAAGACTAAAAACGTCGAAACATTAAAAGAATTAGAAGAGAAACTCGCATACGATGAAATGCAAGTCCGTCTCAAAAAGCAATTCTTTGATGGAGGCGAAGGGGCCTGGATTGAAAATGCCATGGAAGAATTAATCGTTGGTGAACGTAACGCCGCTGGTGATTTAATTCTTGATGACAACGGAAACCCTGTTTATGAAGGTTATTTGAATAATAAACTTCCATATCACGTCCGTCACTTACTCGTTAAAGTCGGTGCCGCAAACAACGACTTTGTTACTGGTAAGATTTCAAAAGATGATGCAAACAAACTAAGTTCTGTTATCGTTGCCTTAGCTAATCATCAAGATACCTTCGGACTTTTAGCCAACCGCTACTCCGAAGACGAAGGTAGTGCTCGTCAATTTGGTGACTTAGGCATTATGAACTTCACCACAAACTTTGTTAATGAGTTTAAATTAGGAGTTTATGCTTATGACGCTCTTTACAATAACGATGGCGTTATGACCCCTGCGGCTAAAGCAGCTAAACTCAAGATTCCTGGCACTGCTCAAGTTAAATTAGATACGCTCGGGCTTGATGAAATTCCGTATGGAGCCGCTATCAAATTAGCGGAAGTTCGTGAAATTGAAAAATCGGACACAGGAAAAGAAGTTAACGACGGTAAAGCCGAGTTCTTCCCCCGTAACGTTATGTTCAATAAATACTTTAATAAACACAACATTGGTGTTATTACGCCAAATGATGTTGTCATCGCTGACGAAGTTGGGGTTGAAAACCCCGCCTTTGCTGCCCTTCCCGGATTTAAAGCTCTTCCCGAACTCGGTGGTAAAAAAGTTTTAACCGACGAAAAAGGTAATGTCATCTTAGTCGTCCGTGCTGGCTCAGCGGGAAGTTATGAAGGACTCCACTTCATCGTCGTCGAACGCAGTGCTCTTTATGACAAAGTAAATGGTGTAACTTTAAAAGACTATTACACAATTGAGACTCCAGGAACAGCAGCATTCCCAAAAGTTGAAGGAACAGATGATGATATCGATGCATTTGTTAACTTCTTAGAACTTGATGCCCGTGGTACTAAAGAACGGATTGATAAAATTCGTAACGAAGTTAAAGCGTTTGACCCAACGATCAATGATCGCATTTTCCAAAAGTTAGTGACGCATCTTGATGTTAAATTCCATGACGCTGAACTTAAAGCGGCGCTTGATAAGTATCTCGCAAACCAATACGCTCGCTCCCAATTCCAACTCGACCAAGATCTTGATAAATTATGGAGCGAATGGATTGAATATTTAGATCAACAAGGAGTTAATCGTGCCGAACGTCTTATTCCAGAAAGCTATATTGCGGAATTTAAGGCTGGTAATGATTACAATTACGGAGGTTAATGCCATGAAACGTAAATATTTATTAGGCCTAGCCGTTGCCGCACTTCTCTTAACTGGTTGTGACAAAATCACCGCGGAACCAGTTGATTTGGATAAGACTGTGCTTATTGATGAATTAAGCGATGTTGTCAACAACACCTTAGAAAACGTTTATAAAAAATATCACGATTCACCAAACTTTAAGCAATATGTTTTAGACGAAGTCTTGCTCACGATTGCTGAACATGAATTTGGTGCTTACGCTGATTTAGCGGCCGATAATCCTTTCAAAATAGCAGTTGATAAACGCGCTAAACACTACTTCTACGATGAACTTTTAAGTGGTTCATACACTTATCGCTCAATCTTTGATGAAAAGAAATACGTCATTGAAAGAGTTTATGGAACGGAAAATAGCTACTTAGTGGACGCTAATGGCGATGAAGTGGCAATTGGTGCAATTGACACCTTAGCATTTTATAAAGAAGGCTTATTCCTTCCAATTGTTAATAAAGACAATTTTGATGACCCCGCGTTTAAACTCGTCCACATCGATTACTACAAACATTACATGGAAGATCGTTTCGTGGATCGTATTTACCGTGAAAAATTAACCGAAAAATTCGTGCTTGAAGAACAACGCTCCACTCTTGGACGTAACTATGCACGTAAGGTTGAATACGTTGCTATTAAGAATAATAGTAACCATCCCACGGCCGCAAGTGCGCTCGTCAACGCCTTTATTGACAACAATATCTTAGGCGATCAACCAGCCGACTTCCACATCCTTGCTAATGCTTGGCGAGGCTATGTCCCCGACTTTGTTGGTAACGAAGCTGCTTTACTTGCCGCGAGTGGTTTAAAAGATGGTGGAGTGGACAAAACCTTAATTGGTGATATTGAAAGTGATTTCGCCAAAATTAAACCAAACCCAGACTTAACCGATACCGCTATTGAAGATCGTTTCACTGGTTCTGGTAAATATCCAAAAGAAGTCGGTAAGCAAATTGAAATTAATGAAGTCCGTAAACAATCATTTGTGACTAAAGACTGGGGTATTAAAGATGGTGGCTTTAGTGCTTTACCGGAAGCTATTCGTTCCCGTCTCTTCAACATTGGTGTCGCTAACAGTGTCGACTTCCTAAAAGATGACGGCGGCGTTCTTGCTAATGCTGGTCAATGGCTTGGTGATGATGAAAACAAGAAAGTCGCATCTACTTTCGTTCGTAATATTCATGGCGATTATTACTTAGTCCCCAAAACTTACGAAAAAGGTAACAACCGTAACTTCCTCTTCTTTGAAAGCGATACTTTCTATATCGTTAAAATCGTTGAGGCAGTTAATACCGCTAAACTTGCAGCGAAAGATGATGACTTAAATTCATACGAAAACTTCAAAACTGAAGCCGAAATTACCGAAATTATTGATCACGTCACGGAAAGCTTAGCTCGTCTTGAAGCAACTAAAACTAATGCTCTTAACTTCTATATGAAAGACTTAAAAATTGTCTTCCATGACGAAGATGTCTATGAGTTCTTTAAAGAAAAATTCCCCGACATCTTTGATGACGAAAAAAAGAAGAAATAAGTATATCTCCTATCCTATAAAAAGAACCGCGGGTTAATTCCTGCGGTTTTTATTAATAAAATTAGTTATAATAATGTATAGAAAAAAGGAGAGATATTATGAGTAAAGATTGTGTTTTTTGTAAAATAATTAGACGCGAAATACCAGGATCAATCGTTTATGAAGATAATGATGTACTAGCTTTTCTTGATATTTCACCAACAGCGCCAGGTCATACTTTAGTTATTCCAAAAGAACATCATGAAACCTTTTTAGGAACACCGCGGCGGTTAATGCATAATGTGCTTGACGTTGCCCAACGCATTGGCCAAGTGCAAATTAAAACATTGAAAGCACAAGGCGTTAACATTTTAATTAATAACTATCCCCCAGCTGGGCAAAGTGTGCCACACTTTCATGTTCACGTAATCCCACGTTATGGTAAGACCGACGGATTAAAAATCGCCATGGTTGAACACCTTGATGGCGATTTAAATTTCCCAGTCGTAGTCGAAAAAATTAAGTCAGGTTTATAATTATTTTTTAGGTTTATAAAAACTAGCCGAATCAAGCGCCCATAGGCGATCAGTGAATTCACCACTGTTTGTCGAACTGAGCGCTTTTTCTATTAATTTCATTTTGGCATCTAAGTCATCAAGCATACTGACTAGAAACGCTTCTTTGGTCATTGGGATAACAGGGGACCCATATTCCAACTTCCCATGATGCGCTAAAATAATGTGTGATAAAAGTGTCGGAATTTCACTCTTAATTTCTAATTCTTCACAAACTTTAAGTAACTCGGCATTAATCAAAGAGATATGTCCAATTAATTTTCCTTCAAGCGTATAATTAGTTAAAACTGGTCCGCTCAGTTCAATTGTTTTACCTAGGTCATGAAGTAAAATGCCCGCAATCACTAAATCGCGATTAATATGCCAGTCACCTTCATATAATTCCAAATAATATTCAATAATCCGATCCGCTAAGTTTGCCAGAGTAATCGTATGTTCTAATAATCCATGTGTATATTCATGGTGTAATCTACTTGCAGCGGGATAAGTAATAAAAGCTTCATAGTGGTCACTAATGAGACGCTCCACTATTTTTTGAATGTCTGGATCACTGAGTGACGATAATAATTTATCCAATTCCGCGGTTAAGACTTCTAATTTAACAGGACTAGCCATCGTAAATTCATCAAGACGAATATCTTTGGGGTTAAGTACTTCGCCCGTCATAACTTTAAGTTGTAAGTTCGAGCGATATTCAATGACATCAGCGACAACTTTAACAAAATTACCTTGTTTAAATACTTCCACATCAGTTTCGGTTGCATCCCACACTCGACCTTCAATTTGACCAGTGTTATCTTGTAAACTGACCGTTAAATACATTTGGCCATTATTGGAAATACCTTTCGTCACATTGGTCACTAAATAATTCTCAATAACACGAATACCTTCATTTAAGTCTTTAATCTTCATCTTGAACATCCTCCATTACTATTTTTATAAGTGAAGTCTTATATCCTGCTATAACCAGTTTATTATACAACACTTTAGGGTCATTTTTCGCCTTCTTTTTTAACTTTACTAAGGCTTTCTGTAGATTTTCTTTTTCATCAATATAATCTTCTAAGTTAAAAGTTGCCAAAACTTCATTAATATTATCACCTTCAAAACCAAGACTATATAATTTTGTTTTAATCTTTTGATGGGCACGTCTAAGCGAATCATTACGATATTGTCTAATTAAACGGGGAATGATTATTTCTAATTCTCGTCTTTCATCGCGCGGTACTTTAGCTAGCGAATCTGCAATAACGTGGGGATGAACACCTCTTCTTAGTAAATCATGTTCAATTGCTTTAGTTGAATACTTTTTAGCATTAATTAAGTATTGTATTTTTTCTAAAGTATAACGGGTATCATTTAGTAAATTAAGCCGTTTAAGCCGCGCGACAAGTAAATCAATTACTTCTTCATTTACCTTCCTTTTGCGCAGTTTTTCGCGTATTTCATGTGTTGTGTAGGGTCTTCTTGCTAAAAGGTTTGCGGCATACCGAAAATGGACGACCTGTGCTTCGTATTCCTTAATTTTCGCTAATTCTTTTAACGATATTTCTTTGCCAATATAAAGAAAGAATTCAGCGATTGTATCTTCGCTTACAACCATTTCCTCACCATTATCAAAAGTAAGGTGATGACCTTTTTTCTTTATTTCATAATTTATAATCGTGACCATTACCAACTATTTCTAAGCGCTCTTAAATAGACGTGCTCGCATCTTTCGACAAAGCGTTCATTACTATAGTAATCAACTATCACATTCGCCGTATCTAATATTTCGCGAATTTTCTTTTTTGATAAACTACGAATTTTATTGACCATAGCGCCAAAGTCTTCTTCACTTCGGAAAAAGTATCCTGACTCACCATCTTTAATTACTCCCACTAACCCTTCATCAAACCGACAAAGTAAAATACGTTCCGCCGCCATTGCTTCCATAAAGGTTAAGCCTTGCGTTTCACTAATGGAGGCACTGACAAAAACTTCGCCTAAGTGATAGTATTTACCAATGTCATTTGGTAGTACTTTACCAACAAAGTGAACAAGGGAAGTAATGTGGAGTTGGTCCGCGAGTTCTTCTAATTCAGGAATTGCCGGTCCACCACCAACAATAATAAGCCGTGAATTATGTTCGGGATTATCTTTAACATAGAGAGCATACCCCCTTATAACAACATCAATACTCTTTTCTTTCGCCACACGACCGACATACACTAAATTAAAAGTATTGTCTAAGCCGTATTCTTTTTTATAATTATCAAGAAAATCTTTATCAGCAGGATTATATTTAAATTTCGAAAAGTCCACGCCTGTTGGAATAACATTTACGTACCGTTGAACACCATATTCACGAAGTGAAACCTTCGTTTTTTCACTTGGAGAAATAAATTCATCAGCAATTTCGGCTTGCCAACGTGAAAAGCGTCGAATAATCGTTTTCGCAAATGTTTCCATTCGTCCTTTGGTAGCGTAATAAGTATAATCTTCATACATTGTATGGTATGTATAGACATATGGTATTTTTTGTTTACGGGCAAAGCTTTTACCAAAAATACCCATCCCCGCTTCACTTTGAACATGAACTACATCAATTTTAAGTTTGCGCAGAATCTTTTGTGCTTTCCGGTTTGGCGCCGCAAAGTTATAACCATAAAGTTGTTTCATCTCAATACCAGGAATACGTAAAACATTATCTTCAAAGGTAACTTCTTTGGAAAAAGGATTAGAAGTAACGACCACACAATAATGTCCACGATCATTTAAAGCTTTAAATAGGTTATAGGACGAAACCGCTACTCCGTTTGTATCGGGAATAAACGTATCCGTGAACATCGCTATTCGCATTATTCGTCGCCCTCTTCTTTCTTACCACGGAAGCGTCGTTTTTTCTTAGGCGCTAAGCGACGTTGAATTTCTTTAATTGATAATTGACTGGTAGCGTACATCGTAATACTTGTTTCATGATGTTCAGCAAAGGTGTAGCTTTGAACTTCTTCAAAGGTTTTAACATGACCCGTTTCATCAACAATTTCTTCCATACTTGAGCGATAGAAGGCTGTAACAAGACCACCAACAATGAGATTAATATAGAACGTTGAAACCCGCCACACAAGCTGAACGGCTTTGGTAAAGGCAACATCTCCAGCGAAAACGGGCGAGAAAATAACTTCATAAAAATATTCAGCAAACCCAGCGGCCCCTGGAATGGGAATAAAGCCCGTAATCATCCCTAAGAAACTGGTTTTTGTAATTGTTTCCCAAAAAGAAATAGTTCCATATAATCCAGGATTTAACATTAGTGCCACAAAATAAGTAACCGAATAATTAACAATAAATTTTAGGAAAAAGAGTACCATAATTAGGATTGAGGCCGGAACGTTTGAACTTAAACGACGAAGTTCTACACGGAAGTTTTCCGTGGCTATATATAATTTATTTTTACGATATTCAGGGCGTTTAACAATTTTGAGTTTCGCTAAGATATCTACGCCTTTGTTGATAACAAAATTGTGAAGACGACTAGAATAAGATAATAAGAACAATCCGACAATTGTAATTAAGTTTAAAGCAAATCCAACGGAGGAGAAAACTGACACCGGAATTTTAAGTTTTAAAATAGTAATAGGCGCTAATCTAGCAAATTCTCCTAAGTTTAATAAAATTGATAAACCGCCAAATAAAACAAGAATAATTTGGAACAAGATAAAGTGCATCACCATAATTGATGCCCCAATTGCAACGGGAACACCTTGTTGGGCAAATGTTTTTACTTGGGCAAATTGACCACCGGTCGAACTCGGAGTAATGTCACTATAAAATTGACCGACAAAAGCATTCGCAACCCCGCGGTGTATTTTATAAGTGGGAGTATAAAGTCGCGCAAATATGAATAAAATAACACCTTCAATTAAAAATTTAAGCGCAATTAATACAATAATGATGACGACCATCCGATAATCAGCTTCAGTCCCACGAAAAACGTTAACAACCGCTGGAAGTTCATTCCATAAAGAAAAGGTAGTATATCCAAAAGTGATAACCAAAATAACAATAATGTTAATTAAATAGCGGCGATCCCGCTTCTGTTGTTTTTCTACTTTTAACTCTTGGGTAGTACCAGTTTTCGCTTCACTCATACGCAAGTAAATTATAGCACGAAAGGACACTAGTCCTTAACCTAGATAATGCAAAAAGAGCATTCGCACAACGATCTATTTCTTTTTCTTTAAAAATTTAATGATTCCACGGAGTGGTTTACCGTTGACAATTAGCAAAATACCATCACGTTGATTATTACCTACTTCACCTGAACTTAGTGCGGTTAAACTGCGGAAAGGTAGTTCTTTAACTGTTTCTATCGCCATCTCTTGAAGGACGGCATCTTTTCCCGCTAATTTACGTGAAGTGTTAATCATCATATTGTAAACTCGGCGTCCCCACCAGTAGTCAGTAGTGTCACCAATATTACTTTCCAAAGTAAATGGGCGTTTCCTATTTGGAAAATAGAGGGGTAATGAGTCACCACCAAAAAGAGTCGCGAAATCTTTAATAGTCGGTTCAAAACTATTATGTTTATAGTAAACATTATTGGCGTTTTTATATTCTTTTAAATGTGCTAAATTTTCACCATCAGTAATATCAATTTGGAACATTTCTTCGGCATTTTGCACGTTAATGCCAACAAAAATGTTATATGTGGTATTTTCTAACACCCATTTCTTTTTAATTGGATCATAAGCCTTTAAAGATTCTTTAGGCAAGAAAAGTTTAACTATTTTCTTTTCGCCTGGATCAAGAAATACTTTCTTAAAGGCTTTTAATTCTTTGCGCGGTCCATATAGTAATGAATTATCTTTACCTGTATATATTCCAATTACTTCTCCACCGCGAAGATGACCAATATTAGTAATTTCAGCGCTTACTTCATATCCTGCTTTTACTTCCTTAATTTCATGATTACGAATAACAAACTGGGTATAACTTAAACCATAGCCAAAAGGAAAGAGTATTTGTTCTTTAAAGGTATCATAATAACGATACCCAACATAAAGTGATTCGCGATAAAGTACATTTTGATCACTAGTTAAAAACGCTGCGCCTGGTAATCCTTTCGCTAGTGAAAGCGGATAAGTTTCACTTAATTTACCCGATGGATTAACTTGGCCGAACAATAGATTATGCGTCGCCGGACCAGTCATACTTCCAGCAAGATGCATGAGTAAAATACCCTTAGCGTTATTAATCCACGGCATTGTTACTGCTGAACCTGTTGATAATACGACAATAACATTTGGATTAACTTTTGCCACTGCTTCAATTAATGCGGTATGGCTTGGTGGCATATCTAATGTTTTACGATCATATCCTTCGACTTCGTAACTTTCTGGTAATCCGACACATAGTACAGCAACATCACATTTTTTAGCAACATAAACTGCTTCTTCAATTTTTTTGACATTCGGAATGACTTCATGTTCTAAATATCCATCGGCGTACACAAAGTTCACATTGTTTTTAACAAAAGCATCATGAACACTGATTAAGGTATGGGGATTAATACGACTTGAACCACTTCCTTGATAACGTGGGTTTTTGGCAAAGTTACCAATTAACGCTATTTTGGCAGTCGGGCTAATTGGTAAAATATTATCTTCGTTTTTCAAAAGAACGGCACTATTTTCAGCAATTTCTTGCGCTACTTCTAAATTTTTAATATATTCACACTTTATTTGTTTCTTGGGGTTATCACGCTTATACATCATAAACTTTAATAGCGGAGTAATCATTTCATCAATTGTTTCAAGTTTTAAATCGCCTTTTTTCACCGCTGCTTCGAGTTCTTTAGTGTCTTGATGACCACCAGGCATTTCTAAATTAAGACCAGCATTAATACTATCCACGTGATTTACGACCGCGCCCCAATCACTAACAATCAGTCCTGCAAAGTTAGCTTCATTACGAAGTTTTTCGGTTAGTAACTTGTAGTTACGACTAGCGTGTCTACCATTTATTTGGTTATAAGAACACATTACCGAAAAAGGTTTAGCGTTTTTGATAACATCATGGAACGCTTTTAGATATATTTCATTAAGTGCTCTAGCATCAACAATAGCATTGGTCGTATAACGTTCTTTTTCTTGGTTATTCGCCGCGTAGTGTTTAAGCGTCGCTCCCACACCTTTACTTTGTAACCCTTTTACAAGGCCAGTCGCCATTTCACTAGTTAAATATGGGTCTTCACTAAAGTATTCAAAATTACGACCGCAAAGCGGACTTCTTTTAATGTTAATCCCTGGGCCAAGTAAAAGATCTACACCTTGATCAATACATTCAGTAGCAAGTGCTTGTCCCATTTTTTCTAAAAGTTCAGGATCAAATGAACTTGCGAGCGCACTAGTAGTGGGAAATGCGGTCGCCGGATAAACTTCCATCAGCATCCCCGAGTCAAGATTAACGGTTGGTTTTCTAACCCCAAAAGGACCGTCATTCATCACAATGATTGGTAAGTTGGTGCCTGCTACTTTTTCACTTTCCCAAAAATTAGCGCCCGTTAAAAGTTTTAATTTCGCTTCTAAAGATAAGGTGTGGAGCAAGGTTTTTAATTCTTCGTTAGTCATAACTATTCCCCTTTAACAAATTTTTTGATGACCTCTAATGTTTTTGCATCATTTTCAACTGTCTTAGTAAAATCATAATTGATAATTTTCTCTTTTAGTTCTTCATCTTTTACTTTTTGTTTATTATATTCCATGGTCATACTCATCAACTCACCTAAATGCTTTTCTCCATCCACTGTTAGGTAAACAAGATGATTTTTATCATTTTCAAAATGAAATTTAATATTGCTGTATTTATCTTTTTGTAAGACAAGGCTGCTAATAAACGGAGTAAAAGGCACAACTACATCTTTTTCGCCATGCATTATCAAATGAGGGATAGGTGTATTTTTAATATTATCGCGCGTCGTGGCAAATGCAAATTTACCATACTTAAATGCACTAAAAAGCCGGAACATTGGAACAAATAAATAGGGGGCTCTTGCTAGGGTTTTAATATATAAACCAAAATCAGTAACTCCGTTAAGGTCCACTACTTTGATAATATTTTTATCTTTATTAAATGGATAAAGATTCGTAGCAACATATCCGCCCCAACTGTGACCGATTAACACTAATTTTTTGCCTTTATAGGTTGGTACTGTTTGGAGATACGCTAAAAACGAATGAGCGTCCACCAGTGGTTGGACAATATGTATAATATTTTTACCCGCACTTAAATCGCATCCAGTGTAATCAAAAGTAAGTAAAGGCATCTCTAGCGTAGTGACTAAGTCATTAATTAAGGTCGTATAAGCCTCATGTCCTCCCCCATACCCATGGAAAAAGACAAGATAAGTGTCATCTTTTAATCCCTTTCTTGTATAAAGCCTCCCACTCAAGTTTAATCCTTTATCATTTTTAAAAGTAAAGGTTTTAGCCTCAAGTCCAGGATAATCTTCAGTGGTAAAATACTTAAAAAGGGGATTTTTATCTTGCCTATTTTTCATTTTTACGTTCATCATAATATAAATTAAAAGCGAAAAAAGGAACATTACTAAAAAATAGGCTCCAAATACTATTAAAATGATTTGCCAAACTTCCATATGATAAATCCTCTACATCTTTTATTATATAATAACGAAAGTCAGAATTGTTAAAAGGCGAGACATTTTTAATGTTGCTATTAAAAATTCGATAATTGAAAAAATTAATTTAATCATTAAGAACGCATTTTGTTTATTTGCCTATTAATTAATTCTTTTTACAATCTAATTATGCTTTATCTAATAATAAAAAGAATGTTTGTTTGTGAGAAACAAAAAAAGCCCTTGACAAGGCTTTTTAATCCGTGGTGCAAACGACAGGAATCGAACCTGCATGGGTCTCCCCACTAGATCCTAAGTCTAGCGCGTCTGCCAGTTCCGCCACGTTTGCAATTAAATGGTGCCGACGATAGGACTCGAACCTACAACCTACTGATTACAAATCAGTTGCTCTGCCAATTGAGCCACGTCGGCGTTAAATAAATGGTGGACACTGAGGGGATCGAACCCCCGACCTCTTCCGTGTGAAGGAAACGCTCTCCCATCTGAGCTAAGTGTCCGGAGGGTGACCTTGTAATATGATAGCAAAAGCGATTATAAATAGCAATAAATACTTACAAGGAACCCTTAATTAACTAATTACCAAATTTCGACCATTTTATCTTTTGGTAAATACATTTCGTCTTTTTCATTTAATTCATAATATTCTTGAAATTCCACGAGGTTTTTAAGTTGCATATTAGCGCGTAAGTTCGAAGGACTATGGACATCAATCGTTAACAGTAATTGCATAATTTGCGGACTGGCTTTTTGGCGCCAAACACGAGCCCAGTTTTTAAAGAATTCTTCATAATTATGATCTTTTTCTTTCTTACTAGCTTCTAAGGCACAGCGAATACCGCCACTATCAGCGATGTTTTCGGAAACAGTTAAAGTGCCATTACATGGACCATAACCCGATTCCACACCATCAAATAAGGCAATCATGTCTTTGGCTTTTTCTTCAAACGTTTTTAAGTCGGCATCGGTCCACCAGTTTTTAAGTGATCCAAATTCATCAAACTTGGCCCCATTATTATCAAAGGCATGGGAGATTTCATGGGCAATTACCGCCCCAATTCCCCCATAATTTGCGCTTCGCCCTTGTTTTAAACTGTAATAAGGTTTTTGTAAAATCGCGGCCGGGAACACAATTTGATTGTTCGTTGGTTGGTAATAAGCATTAACCATTGACGCGGGCATAGCCCATAGGTTTCGATTCGGCTTTTTGTTATATTTTTTAAAGTTTTCTTTTTGCACTAATTGGCTATATTTAATCTTTTCTAGTACTAAATTAGAGCCTTCCGCATAACTTCCAACTTTATATTTATCATAGTATTTTGGTAACTCATTGGGATAACCAATATGGACATTCATTGTCTTTAATTTAAGAATCGCTTTCGCTTTTGTTTCTTCGTTAAGCCATGTATTCTTGGCAATGCGATCTTTATAAACGCTAATGATTGTTTTAACCATATCTTCAACATCTTTTTTGGCCTCAGGACCAAAATAATTGATGCCGTAATATAGTCCCACCGCTTGGGAGAGACGATCATACGCTTGATAGAACGCAAATTTTTCTTGGGATTGAGCTTCAGCAATACCTTGTAAAGCGCGGCCAAAAGCTCCACTTGCGACCCGTAAGTTTTCGGTTAATTGCGGACTAAACGCAAGAATGTTTGCCACTACCATCCATGCTTTAATTAACTCAAAGTTTGCGTTCGTAATAATCTCTTCGAACTTATTGATAAAATCTAAATTCATAGCAATGACTTTATCAACGTCTTGCCCCACTAAGTCACACGCAACTTTATGAACATTAAAGGTTTTCGTTTTACTTAAAAGTTCTTCTTTTAAAACAGGATTATACATTTTCACATAATCAGCTTTTTCTACACTTGATTTAGTAACGGGCACTAAAAGCGCATCGAACGCTAATGCTTTATTTAACAAGTCTTGGGCAATATCCCCTTCTAAACCATACAAACCTAAGACTTGCATCGTCGTCATTTGGAAAAGGCCCATGAGCTGTTGTTTCATCTCTTCGTTTTGATAATAAGAAGTATCAGGTAAGAATAAATCAGTCGCGGAAAAATAGAGAACTTGGTTATTGGAATCTTTAAAGTCTTGGAAGATTTGGAAACCAAATGGCAAATCAATTCCATCGAGAGTAAATTCTTTCATCTTTTTTTCTAAATCTTTTAATGATTTTAAGTCTACAATCCTTTGAATAACTGGTTTTAAAGGTTCGGCCCCTAATTTTTCTCTAGTGTCAAAGTCTTTGGTCATTTTATAGAGATTAACAAATTGGACGAGATGGTCATTTAATCCTGTTTGATCTTTAACCCATTTCTTAGCTAAGCTCATTAACTTCTTTTCAATATCTAAATGAAGTTCCAAGAACGCGGACATCATTGGTTGATCGCTTGGAATTTCTGCCTTGTCAATCCAGTCTTTATTGACAGCTTCATAATAATTAGTTTTGATTAATTCTTTTTTCATATTTTCACCTCACTTGCTTATTCTAACATTAAAAAGGGGGAAGCAATGATACTTTACTTTTTCTTTACAAAAAAATCACTACTAAGTAGTGACTTTATGGTTTACTTGTTCCCAATCTACTGTACCACCTTTTGGTCCAATTTTAGGGAGCATGTTCATCGCAAATGGTGGGCCTTAATAGATTTGAACTATCGACCTCACCCTTATCAGGGGTGCGCTCTAACCAACTGAGCTAAAGGCCCATTTGCCAACGCTTATATATAATATAACAACATCTTCATTAATGCAACTTTTTTAACATTATGCTTAGAATTTAAAAAGAAAAAGCCTGGTTTTATCCAGACTTTTAATAGTTTTCGTATATAACGATTAACGTTTGGAAAATTGGGGAGCACGACGAGCAGCTTTAAGTCCGTATTTCTTCCGTTCTTTTACGCGGGCGTCGCGGGTTAACATTCCTGCTTTTTTCAGCGTGCCGCGATCATGACCAGCTTCAAGTAAGGCCCGTGCGATTCCTAAACGAATGGCGCCCGCTTGGCCCGTGAAGCCGCCACCATGAACATTAGCGACGACATCATATTTGTCGGCCACATCAAGTAAAGTTAATGGTTGTTTTAAGTCCATTACTAATGTTTGATAAGGCATATAAGCATTGACGTCTTCTTCATTAATAATAATTTGACCTTTACCAGGTTTTAAGAAAACACGAGCGACGCTTGATTTACGACGACCAGTGCCTAAATAAACTTCTGTTTTTTTCTTCGCCATTATTTACTTCCTCCAATATAACGTAAGGGTAAGTCCACTGGTTGTTGGGCACTATGTTTGTGCTCCGGTCCAGCATAGACAAATAATTTCTTGATAATTTGACGACCGAGACGACCTTTGGGAACCATACCCCATATTGCTCTTTCCATCATTTCAACAGGATAATTTTCGAGCATTTCACCCGCAGTCCGGACTCTTAAACCGCCTGGACGTTGGCTTGTGTTGTAATATTTTTTTGTTTTAAGTTTATTGCCGCTTAAACTAACCTTGTCCGCATTGACAACAATAACATAATCACCACAATCAACGTGCGGTGTATAATCAGGTTTGTTTTTACCCATAAGCGTCATGGCAATTTCGCTCGCCAACCGACCGAGTGGAAGATCAGTAGCGTCAACGACATACCATTTACGTTCGATGGTAGCAGCATTTGCTTGTGTTGTTTGACGTAGCATATTTGTATTTCTCCTTTA
>MWEF01000008.1 GCA_002070905.1 Tenericutes bacterium ADurb.Bin087
GCAACAAGGTACCTTGTTGTGTATATAATGGTAGGGGTTAACAACTCTTATGCAAAAATAAGGGGGAAGGCTCATCGTGACTTAAAAGCAAAAGGCCATAGTCGTGAAGAAATTGCGGATATTTTACGCAAACACGTCAACACGCTTTATGAAAATATTAAACAACGCAAAGCACGGAAAATAAGCAACGAAAAAAAGGCAACTGCCAAAAAATAGGACGATAGAAAATGAAAGCAAAAGGCGGCATGAGAGCCGCCTTTTTACGTTAATTACAAATTTTATGGTTGATAACTTGATTCATTTTCTTCAATAACAACGGGCACAATAATTGGCCAATTCTTTGTTTGCACGTATTTATAAAGTTCACGACGGAATTCGCGTTCAATCCCAATGTGTTGCCGTGCTTCCGTTTTGATTGTTACGCGAAAGAGTAAACCGTCATTAACATCCATCAGCACGATTTTTTCGGGCATTTCAAGAACAACACTATTCTTGTCCTTAAATTTCTTTAAGAATGCTTTAAAATCAGCGCTTTCTAATTCTTTTAAGTTAAACGGATAATCCATCTTAAACTCAATAATTGCCACACTAGGATTGAGACTACCATTCAACACTACTTTAATGTCCCCATTGTTAATTGTAATAACTTCGCCTTTCCATGTTTGTAATTTAAGGCGACGTAATCCGACATCAATGACTGTGCCTGCTTGTCCACCGATTTCGACATAATCACCAATTTTAAAAGTATGTTCTAAAATCAGAAACATCCCCGCAATAATATCTTTAATTAATTCTTGGGCACCAAAGCCAACCGCAAAAGCAACAACGCCTGCCCCTGCAAGAAGTGGCACTAAATCAAGTCCTAATTCATTAAGAATCATAATTGCAATCCAGAAGAGGAAGAAGAAACGAATAAGACTATTAATAAGCCGTCTGACTGTTTTCTTTTCTTTGGTGTCTTTGACCCCAAGTTTTCGTTCCGTTTTTCTTGTGCGGAAGATAACTAATTTAATAACAAGTGTCACTAAATAAGCAAGAACAACCCAAAAGACAACCATCACTGCGGTAGCAAGGACTTGGGCGAAGGCATCATTAGGGATAAAAGATGCGAACCATTTATTTAATATTTCACGTAATTGCGCTGCTAAATTCATATTGATAATACCTCCAATAACGATGTTATTTTAGCGAAAGAAGATGTTTTTTTCCACTATTGTGAAAAGTGTAATGGCGTCCCGGGAGCGACTCGAACGCCCGACTTACAGTTTCGAAGACTGTTGCTCTATCCAACTGAACTACCGGGACGTATATTTAGATTAATCTAAATAAAAATAAATATCAAGATGAGCAATAAAAAAGCCCGCTTTTGTGAAGCGGGCTAAACCATTTAGGATTGGTAATTTATATTAGTTATGCTTTCTAGGCAAGAGTGACTGCACCAGTGAAGGTGTAGTCAGCAGCAACCTCTAAGGTTAAGGTTACTTTGTGTTCACCAGCGGTTACTGAAATATCTTGACCTTCGGCATCACCAAAGCTTAAGAACCAACCGCTATAAAGTTCGGTTTCACCAACAGCGAGGGCACCAAGTTTAACCTTGAACTTACCATCGGTAAAGGTGTAAGTACCTTCTAATGTTAAGGTTAATGCGCCGCCTTCGCCTGCAACTTCGCCTGCCACTGCAAGAGGAGCACTATCTTTATCCCATCCGTCGGCTAAAGCACTACCGCGAAGGGCAAAGTTAATTTTAGTGATAACGATCTTCGTGGTATCAAAGTAAATGCGATACCATCCTTCGTTACCTTCGGTAACAGTAATGTTTTCACCAGTTTTAACAACTTCAACTTCATCAACGAGTTCAGTTGGTTGGGTAAATCCTTCTGGTAAAACGTTATCTGGGTGTGAACCAAAGTTGAGGCCCCAGTCGCTATTTGCGCGGAGTTTGAAGTCGCCAACTGGAAGTTTCACAAATGGAATGTAATAGAATTCTGCACCAACAGTGTCATCATTGTATGTTAAGGCAATGTCTGGACCATCATCACCCCAGCCATTAAGGCCACCAACGATACCCCAAGCATCAATTGCGCCTTCTTCTGGGTTTGGTGTTGCATTTGATCCTTCTGGAATATCACCAGTACGGGTGACTTTGAGCCATTCATAGGTTGTTTCAATTTCGATTAAGTAAGCACCAGCGTTAATGATTTGAACGTTGTCAAAGCCGCCAGCGACGAAGTTTTCATCGTTGCGATCTTCTTCACGGATCTTACCATATGAGAATTGTAATTCAGCATCCCATTCAGCATTTGGAATCTTAATCTTGAATTCACCACGGAAGCCAATGACGAGTTCGATGGAGTATAAGTTGCTGTCAGTTGCTTTCTCTAAGTATGAACGGACATCCCATTCAACGCCTTCAGTACCAACTGCATTCCAGTTAATGTAACTGAAGTCTGGGTTTGCTAATGAACCAACAACGTGGAATGTACGTGTATCTGGGACATAGAGTTTGTTCCATTTTGGATAAACATCTTTATCTTCGAAAATAAATTTTGTTGGATTAAAGGCTGTTTCTAATTCTGGTTCGTTAAACCAGCCTTGGAATTCATAGCCATCCCTAGTTGGGTTAGCGGGCATATCAACAAGAACATGACCCTTTTTAATTTCTTTTTCAGCATAGATTACGCCGAGATCGTTAATGTAGAAGTTGACATAAATAGTTTCGCCTTCCCAAAGCGCAAGAAGTCTCACATCACCTTTAACTGGGGTTTCCCAATCATAAGCGACGTAATCTTGGCCTACTTGTAATTTAGCTTCTTTAAACCAGCCACGGAATGTGTAGCCCGTTGCGGCAGGAGCATAGGTCGCTGCTGGATCTGCTGGTTTTTTCGCTTTTTTGCCGTCGGCAACTTTAATGGTTTGAATATGTGTGCCATCATAGTTACTCAAAACGACATCATGCTTTTCGCCACCTGTACAGCCGGCTAATAAACCGATTGCTAACGCGGTGGTGAAAAGACCTTTAAATAGTTTTTTCATTATTTTCTCCTTTTTTTATTTTTTGCCTAAATGGTTTCTTTGGCTTATTTATTATACAACTTTTGACCCTCAGTAGTCAAGAATATGCAAAGGGCGAAAGCTGTTTAATAACGTAGTTATAATGCGCAATATTTGAATTAATTGCGTAAAGGTGCATAAAATGCTGTCTTAATATTTCAAAACGACAAATTATACTGATAATTTCTTCTTGCGGAAGAATAAGAAGAGTGCAACACCGACACCAACAACAGCGACACTTGGTAAAGTAATGTATAACCAAGTAAGGTTAGCGCCTTCCCCTTCTTCAGGGGTTCCTGGTTCACTTGGTGTGCCAGGATCTTCGCTTGTTGGCGGGACAACGCCAGCGCCACTGATAGTGACGATTGTTGAGTTGCTGCTTAACGACACACTATTACCGAGCACTGACCATTTTTCAAGTGCATTCCTTGAGTCAAAGATGAGGTAGTGGCCTTCAAGGTCACTAACCCGCACACGCGGACCAGCACCAAAGAAATAAGCAGTGTAAGCAACATCACCATCATTGACGATGAGTTTAATGAGATTATCTTCAATGTACTCAACACTGACATTAGCGTCAATTTCGGCGCGTGTTGTGTAATGGAACCCAGGAGTGTCACGTTTAATTGCGATTAATTCTTGATAGCGTTCAAACACGTGTAAGTTTGTTATTTTTTCGTTCCATTTAATGCTATTAACACTATATGGACTTTGGTATGAGTTATGATCAAACTTGCCATCACCAAGTGGTTTTGAACGTAATATTTCACTACCTGCGTGGATAAATGAGACACCTTGTGACAGTAAGGAAATTGCTTCTGCTTGAATATTTTGTTGGGCAAGTTGCTCTAAACCAAAGAGTTCACCACCCGCATAGACTAATTTATCGTAAAGCGCAAGGTTATCATGACACGCAACATAGTTAACAGTTTGAATTGGACTACTTTGTGTACCATTAATTTTGCCAAGCATCCCGTCTTTAATACTATTCTTTTGGCCGATTGTTATATCTCTGGCCGCAGTTTGGACCCAACCGCGACCTTTACCATTCGTGTCTCCTTTAACTGAATCACGTAATTTATCATTAAAGGCACCAACGCCAGGTGCTTTATGAATATTACCTTGATTTGCGCCCATAGCTTTAACTGTATCACTACCCATTTCCCAAGCTTCACCAATAATGAAGATGTCGGGACGAATTTCCACGAGGCGATTACGCACAGTGTTCATTGCTTTAACAGTATGTAAACCCATTAAGTCAAAACGGAAGCCACCGATTTTATATTCTTCAACCCAGAAGGCAGTTGAATCGCGCATATAGCGTTCCATCATAATGCGTTCGCTTGCGGTATCATTACCACAGCCACTCGCGTTAGTTGGTGAACCGTCAGCATTCGTGCGGAAGTAGTAACCAGGCACTAATTTATTAAATGAATGGCCGCCTAGATTAGCGACGTGGTTATAAACAACGTCCATAATAATGCGGATGTCTTCGGCAGCGTAAGCTTTGACGACTTGTTTAAATTCGCGGATGCGCACGAGACCGTCATATGGATTACTTGAATAAGAACCTTCAAGTACGTCGTAGTTATGTGGGTTGTAGCCCCAATTAAAGACGGGGTTACGTTCATCATTTGCTTGATCATAGAACGGAATAATTTGTAAGGCATTAATCCCTAATTCTTTAATATGATCAAAGCCCGTTTTAACTGTTACCCCATTAGCGGTATATGACGTGCCTTCTTCAATTAAACCAAGGAAGCGTTTACGATTTTCTTCACTGCCATTCCACGAGGCATCGGCGGTAAGGTCGGCAACGTGCAGTTCATAGGGAATAATTTCGGTTTGCGCTTTAACAGGATAATCAACTTCATCCCAACCCGTGGGGTTAGTTTGACTAAAGTCGACGATCATACCGCGGACCCCATTAATCCCAGCGCTCTTCGCATAAGGGTCAATTAATTCAACTGTGCCAGTCGGATGCTTTGCCACAAAAGTGTAGTATTTTCCGTGCAAATTGCCACTCAATTCAACTTTCCATACACCTTTTTCGCCACGAACAAAGTCATGTTCAGCGTATGTGTCATTGCCTAATTCAGCATTTAAGGCGACTGGTGTGCCACTTTCATAAATCCGTAATTTTAAAGAAGAAGCAGTTGGCGCCCACGCTTTAAAGATTGATTTGGTTGGTGTATAAGTTACCCCTAAGTCGTCCCCGGCGTATGTCATATTATCAATAAAGTAAGCATCATCAAATAAGCCTGATAATCCAATTTCACTAATGACAGCACTGCCAGCAGTAAACGCGACTTCGACAGTGTAAGCTTTACTAAAGTCAGGAAGGAAGGCGCCACCTAAATTAACTGTAAACACATATGACCAAGTGTTGTTATTATAAGTATGCTCTGCCGCTCCGCTTACAATGTTAGTGCCATCAGCCTTAATAACATAAGTCGTTGGCTCATTATTAGTGGAAACACGAACCGTATTTTTAGTCGCAAAGATACTTTCCGTTACTTGGTTTGCTTTTGCTTCTTCAGCACTAGCAAAAACAGTAATTAAACCATTTACCAAATAAAAGTGGTAGGCGTTAGTAATATTGTCAAATGTAAAATCACTATACTGAATATTTACATCTGGTGTTTGCCATTCCCAACTTCCCTTTGTTTTTAAGAGGAAGTTAATTTGTGTTTGATCAGTAAAATTCGCGACTGGTACATGCAAGTATTTTCCGTATGCATCAGTTTCGGTGAAGTTATATTCTGATCCACCTTCATCTTGGCCCCAAATCCACATCGCATAGTGCGCATAATTTGCGTCATTTCTAAAGTAGTGAAAGACAATATGCGGTTCAGCGTATGCTTTTTGCGGCGTCATTACTTTCTCAACTTCTAAATTAGGTTTTGGACCTACAGTGCTTTTAGGTGCACTTTTATCGGTACTACCAAACACCATAAAAGCAGTGAGAAGTATTGTGAAAAGTTTTTTCATAAAATTTCTCCTTTCTTAACGATTATATTTGTCAATTAAATATGCGTATAAAGAACTTTCTTCATCAAAAGTCTTAAAGTCAACCATTTTCCATTCCCAGTTTGGACTACCAATTGTACTTGGGGAATTCATTTTTGCTTCATCGCCAAGGCGGAGTAAGTCTTGCATTTGGAAAATAGCGTATTTAGCGTCACTACCAAAGTTCATCGCGATAAAGTTGTCGTAGAAATTATCAAATTCATTAAAGCCCATATCACTTAATAATTTACGGGCCGCTCTCATAAATTTCTTATCTTTCCACTTAAAATAACCACGAATTGGGGAGTTATCATGTGTACCTGGATAAATACAGCGATTTTCTAACCATGCATTTTCATCCCGCTCCTCAAATGGATTGAAGGTGAAGGACGTAATTTCCATCCCTGGTAAATTGTAATGATCGCGTAATTCAAGCACTTCAGGACGTAAGTCCCCTAAGTCTTCGGCGATAATTTTAATATCAGGTAATTTTTCATAAATCTTATCGAACAGGGCATAGCCTGGTGGATAAGCCCAGTGCCCGTCATTCGCACGTGTGCTACCAGCAGGTATTTTCCAATATGAATCAAACCCGCGGAAGTGGTCAATGCGAATAATATCAAATAACTTCGCATTATAGCGGAGGCGATCAATCCAGAATTCAAACTCTGTCGCTTTTAAATAATCCCAGTCGTAAAGTGGATTGCCCCAAAGTTGGCCATCAGCGTTAAAATAGTCACCTGGCACACCGCCGACGAATGTTGGTTCGTCATTTTCATCAAGTAAGAACACTTTGCGGTTACTCCACACGTCAACGGAGTCAATGCCAACATAAATCGGGATATCACCAACAATTTGCATCCCGTAGCGATGCGCGTATGCGCGTAAATCCAGCCATTGTTTATAGGCAATGTATTGGAGCCACATTTCAAACTCGATTGCTTTCGCAAATGGTTTTAAATTAACACCGCGTCGCGTTTTAATATAATCGCGTTGTTCTTTCTTCCAATAGTGCCATTGCACTAAGTTATTATCACGCTTAAACGTAATGAATGTCGCGTAATCTTTCACCCATTTATTTTCGTGCACCCATTTCTTAAAGCCGCGCCGCCCTTCTTTTTTAAAGGTGTTAAAGGCACGTTTTAAGTAACGAAGTTTAAATTTCCGCACTTTGTCATAGCGGACTTTTTTACTACGGGCGAAGTAGCTAGGAACTTCTGGTAAGAGCCCGTCCTTTGTCAAAAGTTCAAGGCTAATATAAATTTCATCAAATGGTTTAGAGCCAAATGGTTGATAAGGTGAATTCCCATAACCCAGCGGGTTAACAGGTAAGATTTGCCATAATTTAAAGCCAGTTTTGCTGGCCTTACGAATAAAAGTGCGGCCGCTTGGACCAAAGTCCCCGATACCATGTTTGCCTGGTAAACTACTGACCGCGAGTAAAATGCCTGCTTGACGCATTTTATTTCCTCCTTAAAACGACACTGCTATAGGGGGCAAGTGTTAATAAACCATCAACATAAGTTGCCCTTGTGCCGGTAGTGTAAATGTCATGAATTATTTCGACTTCATAGTCCTTAATGAAGCGGGTAAGGCGAAGCGTCACAGGTTCCGCAAGTAAACTATGGATAACGTGAAGTTCACGCTCGCCACCATGTTCTTTTAACGTTACTGCGCTGACCCCATTATTGTTAAGTTGTAAGTTACTAAGTCGCGCATTTTTGATCCATGGATGCGAATTGCGGACATTAATGACCTTGCGATAGTGATTAAGTAAACTCATCGGTTCAGCGAGTAACTCTTCGACACCATCTTTGACTTGATTGCGCATGTCGTAAGTCGTGCCAACTGGCACATCAGTGCGAAACGCGTCTTCACTGCGCTTCCATATCATAGGTAGGCGCCTATTCGCGTCAGTTTGCGCACCACCGCGACTACCTTTGAGCCCAATTTCTTCCCCATAATACATAAAGGGGACACCAGGGGTTAAAATATAAATACTTGCAGCGAGTTTTTGTCGCTCTAATTGGTCTCTGGTAAACATTTGACTGGAACGGTCCATATCATGATTACTTAAGAACATCGCCATCAAGGCATTTTCATTAATTTCATATGCCTCTTTAAAGCACTTATCTAAATAATAAGCAATCGGTGGACCAGAACGAGTCTCGATATTATCGATAATAAATCCCGTCGCATTTGCGCCATCAAAGTTAAATAGTGACTCAACGCCGGCGTAGTAATACTTTTGCGCATTAAAGCCAGTCCAAGCTTCGGCGACAATGTAGCTCCCTTGTTTATAGCTTTTAACCATATCGCTAAACCACGCTAAAAAGGCAATGTTTTCGGGGTCTGTATCAAAGAAATGTCCAGCCGCATCAAGCCTAAACCCTTTAACGCCGCGATCAAGCCAAAACTTACTAATACTTGTCACTTCTTCACGTACGGCTATATTATCAAGTTTAAGTTCAGGCATATGGTCGCCAAAGTAGCCAATTTTCACTTTTACTTCACCATTTTCAATGTAAAAGTCGTACCAATTGCCTTTATCATAAGGGTCATTAGGATCATATTCAGGCGTATTGAAACGCCTTCTGCCTTCAATAAACCACGGGTGTGAACGAGCGCTATGATTAATAACTAGGTCAAGGACAACATCAATGTCATGCTCACTAGCAACGCGCATCATACTGTCAAAGTCTTCCAGCGTGCCAAAATGGGGATGGATTGCTTTATAGTCAGTAACATCATATCCATGATAACTAGGTGAGGGATGAATTGGTGTGAGCCAAATCCCTTTGACACCGAGCATTTTTAAATATGGAATTTTTTGTTCAATACCTTTTAAGTCGCCCTGGCCATCACTATTAGTGTCGGCAAATGAGCGAACGAAAATTTGATAATAAACACCGCCATTAACATTTGTGACTGTCTCATCAATTTCATAGTCACTGGGCGTATTCGTGTCTTCGCTTGACACACCTTCACTAGAAAGTTTGTTACAACTGGCCATAAAGAGGAGAGGGAAGATAAGCACTAAAGCGCGAAGGCTTTGTTTTGCTTTCATGGTTAGCCCTTAACTGCTCCACCTGTTACACCGCTAACGTAGTAGCGTTGCATAAAGACGAAGAGAATCGTAATTGGAATCGAGATAAGCACTGCCCCGGCACAGAAGAGCGTAAAGTACTTACCAAGTTTTTCAAGACCGCCATTAATCATGTCATAAAGACCGCGGGCAATGTTCCACGCTTCGCGTTTCCCACGTGTAATCGTGGCGACAAAGATATAGTCACCCCATGGGCCCATAAATGCCCCTAGGGCTGTGTAAATAAGAATTGGTTTAGAAAGTGGCAAAATAATGTGCCAGAAAATTTGCGCTTTATTTGCGCCGTCAATTTCCGCTGCTTCGTCAATTGATTTACTAATCGTATCAAAGTAGCCTTTAGAGACAAGATACCCCATCGCTGCGCCACTTGTCCCAACAAGGATAAGTGAGATGAGATAATTGGAAACAGGAACCACAGGCCTTACATCTGTCGGCAATAAGCCAATCGCTTTTAGAATGTGGAAAATGGCAATCATTGACATAAAGCCAGGGAACATTCCTAAAATCATTAAGAATTTCATAATTCCTTTACGGCCTTTGAAATTAAGGCGGCTAAAGGTATAACTTGTAAGTAAGACGACAGTTGTCGAAATTATACTACTAAATGTCGCGACAATAAGTGTATTACCAAACCAACGAAGATAAGGCATTTCTTCCGTCGTGAAAAGTCGCTTGAAGTTATCAAGACCGATTTCACGTGGAAATAAGTATGACACTGGTCCTGTTGATTCAATGCGAAGTGCGTTAGCGATTAACCACACAATCGGGAAAATCCACGCAACACACATCGCCACTAGTAAGACATAGAGAAAGCCGTCAACTACACCACGAATGACACGTTGGTTTTGCCAAAAGCGGACTTTTTTCTTTGGAATGCGTGAGGAGGCAGCGCTAGCGCGTAACCCAGTTGGCGTTTCAGTTACAACTTCTTTTTTCACTTCGTTACTCATATTATGCAAAGTCTCCTTCCGATTTAGCTGCGGATGTTCGCGAATATAGCACTAAGGTAATCGTTGCACTGATAAGGAAGATAAAGATCCCAAGTGCACTACCGATTGCGTATTCTTCGTGTGCTCCTCCAACAGTGAGCGCATATAGCCACGTAATTAAGATATCAGTGTGACCATATGGTACACCCGGAATACCTGTACTTGGTCCCCCGCCTGTTAAGAAGAAGATAACGTTAAAGTTATTAATGTTCCCAATGAATTGGGTAATTAGATAAGGGCCTGTAACAAAGAGAATGTAAGGCATCGTGATTTGGAAAAATTGCCGGACAGGGCCCGCACCATCGATTCTTGCCGATTCATATAACTCAGTCGGAATATTCATTAAAATACCCGATGTTAATAGCATTGTGTAAGGAACCCCGACCCAAATATTGACGATAATGACTGTAATTTTAGCTAAAACAGGATCATCGAGGAACTTAATTCGTTTGGCAATCAGACCAAGTTGTAATAGCGTTTCATTAAGTGGTCCATATTCTTTGAGTAATTGGTTCATTAAGAGCAAGGTTACAAATTGTGGTACGGCAATCGAAATAACAAAGATTGTCCGCCATACTTTCTTTAATTTAATACTCTTACGGTTAATAATCATCGCTAAAATTAATCCAAAAATGTAGTTAGTAAAGGTCGCAAAGAATGCCCAAGTGAATGTCCACTTTAAGATTCTGATCATCGCACTACCAAATGTAGCGTTCGTAGAACTTGCGCCCTTTGTACTAAATAAATTTTTAAAGGTGTCAAGTCCCACCCAAGTGAATAACTTATTCGGTGGTGAAGTTTCACGATTATAATTAGTAAACGCGAGTAAAATCATAAAGAGCAGCGGTAAGATGGTAAACATCGTCAGTGTAATAGTGGGCAGTGATAGTGTTGTGAAGTGGAACCTTTCATTTACTAATGATTTAATTTCATCACCAAATTTTGGTAGTGGGTTTTTAAATTCTTCACTACTGCCTTCCGCTTTTGCTGCTTGATATTTTGTTTGCGCTTCTTCGTAAACCTTTTCACCTTTATAAATACCACGCACTTGGACAAAATAAATGACCAAGAAGAAGAGGGTAATGACTAGAGTAGCAACTGAAAATAACATAATCAACAATGAATTATCTTTGAAGACTGGTTTCTCAGTAATGAATCCAGGCATACAATCTTCAATTGCTGCTCCTGGCGGGTTAGTACATTCAGCAACGTATTCAATTGCGACGTCTCCGAGTGTTCTAAATTTAACTAACCATGCTATGCCCCCTCCCGGGATAAACATGAATAAGAAATATGCAATTTGGATTAATAGATAAATAATGCCTTTGATTGGGCGCCCCATTGCCATTTGTCCACTTCCCATAATGAAGTGGGAAAGTTTAGTGCGCCACCCGCCTTTAATAAAGTGAGTGTACATTGATACAAAGAAGTTGCGGATCATTTTCCATAAATTAACGAAAACGTTTTTAATGGCAATTCCTGTATCAACAAAAAAATTGATGATTCCTTTGCCTAAACGTACAAAGAAACTACCAATTGTGGACATTAAATCTTTAAACCAAGTGCCAGCCGTACGTGTGTGGGCCGTTTTAACTTTTTTATCACTTGCTTCCATTTTTTATGGCCTCATTTCTAGAAATATAGGAGAGCCAGTGGTGAACTGGCTCCCAAATTAATTGAAATTAATTGTTTAAAAACAGATAAATATAGTTTGTATTATTGCGTTAAAGCTTCCACGAAAGCATCAAGCGTTGCTTGTAATGTTTGTGGTGATTCAGCGCTTGCGGGTCCCTTCCATAAGAAGTTACCAACGATAGCAGCGTTGTCCCAGAATAAGGAGCCCACTGATTTTGCTTGTGAAATAGCGTATGGTGCTTGGGCGCCAAGTGCTCTAAGGGTGACGTGGTCGGCTAATAGTTCTTCGTCAGCGAGAAGATTCTTGTTTGATGGACCCCATCCGTTAGTGGTAAAGCGTGTGCGTTGGGCAGCTTCATCAGTAATGTAATCGGCAAAGGCAAGTGCCCATCCAAGTTTGTTACTGGAAGATTTAACACCAACAAGTTTGGAACCAGCAAAGGCACCCCATTGGACGTCTTCACCTTTGGTGTTTTTGAATGTTGGGAGTTTGGCAGCGCCAAGTTTGTCCCCTAATTTTTCTTTCAAGAGTTCAGTGTTCCACACACCGGTAACTGCAGCGATAACCTTGTTGCCATTAGCGTCACTTAAGTCGTCAAGGGCGGCACCATTAAAGTCCACAGATTTAAAACCATTGTCAACTCTTGGTTTTAAGATATCACTAACTGCTTGTAAAGCTGAAACTGAAGCTTCGTTATTGAAGTTAGTGGTATGTTTTTTAGTGATAGGATTGTAAGTAATTTCACTAATGTATTGGATGAAGGAAGTTGCGTAGTATCCGTTGCCCATATCAACGACTAATTGATGTTCAGCGGTTGTTTTTTCCATAATTCCTTCTAATGTTTCAACGTCGGTTTCTGTTAAATAGTCCTTATTGTAAATGAGGAAATATCCATTGTCATTTGTTGCTGGGAACGCATATAATTCATTGTCAACAGCAGAACTAGCGTTTTCGCAAGCACTGGCAGCATCGCGGGCTCTAACTTTGTTAGCATACCCTAGTGGTAATTTAGCAATAACTTCACGCGCTTGCATTGTTGGAAGTTGGTCATCCGCAAAGAAAAATACGTCAGCAGCGGTACTTACGTCTTGTAAGATGTTAGTCGCCGCATCAGCTTCCCCTACGTCAGCGTAGCTGATTGAGAAGTCAATGTTTGGATATAGCTCCTGGAATTCACGAGCGTGCTGTTCATAGAGTGGTTTTTCTTTGATTGCGCCCCACACTGAAAGACGAACGCGTTCTTTGCCTGCTCCACTTGTTGTTGTGCCACTTGAATCAGTGCCACCGCCACAGCCTGCGAGTAAAAGTAAACCCGCAACAAGTAAAGCGATACGTTTGTGTTTAAACATAAATTCTCCTTTCTCATTGTTTTGTTGGAGAGCGTAAAAATGCTAACGATCGTTAAGCTCTTCCAATATTTAAGTTTAGACATAGACATTATAGTAATTATTTAATATTTTGACAAATGATAAATGTATATAATTTGGAAACTTTTTGATTAAAAATCAAAAAAAGCTCCTGTTATCGGAGCTTTTTTGCGAATTATATTGATTATTACTTGAGGTCGATACGTTTATTTAATTCAGCGCTTGGTAATTCGGCAGCTTCTTCTGGGGTATCGACTTTGAAGAAAGCGACTTTATCAAAATCAATAACTAAATCAAGTTTAGAACCAATATGGACGGCATTTGCGGGATCCACAAGTAATTTAGCAATAATTTTTTGACCGAATAAGCGGGAGTGAGCGATATATTCATTACCAAGTAATTCAGCGATTTCAACGGTAACGTTTTGTTTGAATTCGCCATATTCACGGCCAGCTTCACTTGTCGCATAGTTGACGTTTTCAGGTCGGACGCCAAACACGACTTCTTTACCAACATACGCTTTGAGTTTTTTCGCTAACGCGGCAGGAATTGGTAGTTTACCATCAACGACGCGTTCTTTAACAGCCACGAGTTCAACTTTATCTTCGCCATCTTCTCTTTCTTCTTCGCGGTCTTCAAAATGGACGAACTCGAGATGATCTTTTTGGACGACAACGTTGAAGAAGTTCATCGGTGGTGAGCCAATGAAGCTTGCAACAAATAGGTTGCGGGGATTATGGTAAATTTCAATTGGTGACCCGACTTGTTGGATAAAGCCATCTTTCATAACGACAATTCTTGTTGCCATTGTCATCGCTTCAGTTTGGTCGTGGGTAACATAAATTGTGGTGCTGCCTAATGTTTCATGAAGTCTAATAATTTCGGACCGCATTTGGACACGAAGTTTTGCGTCTAAGTTTGATAATGGCTCGTCCATTAAGACGACTTCCGTTTGCCGAACAATCGCTCGTCCTAAAGCGACCCGTTGTCTTTCCCCACCGGAGAGCGCACGTGGTTTTCTTTGGAGATAATGTCCAATTTCAAGAATGCGTGCTGCTTCGTGAACTCGTCTTTTAATTTCATCTTTTGGAAGACGTTGGACTTTAAGTCCAAACGCCATGTTGTCAAACACGGTCATATGCGGATAAAGAGCATAACTTTGGAAAACCATAGCAATTCCGCGGTCTTTTGGGGGTAAGTCATTAACGAGGACACCATCAATGTAGAGCTCCCCATCAGTAATGTCTTCTAATCCAGCAATCATCCGTAAAGTTGTGGATTTACCACAGCCTGACGGACCAACAAAGACAATAAATTCTTTTTCAGCAATTTCTAAGTTAAAATCACTGACTGAAAATTTCTTGTTACCTTCGTAACGTTTGTAAATGCCTGATAATTTTACTTTGGCCATAATAAAACTCCTTCTTCAATTAATTTTATAATAACACACATTTTTAAATTTGTGCCAATCGATGTGATATTAAAGTGTAGCATAATCAAAAAAGAAGGTTAATTAAAGATTGATAAAACCCTTGGAATGTCTTGCTTTTTACCAAAAATAAAAATTTCATCCCCAGGTTCTAAGATTGTATCTTTAGTTGGGACATGGAGCACGCGATTGCGCTCAATTAATAAGATATTTATTTTATAGCGGGTCCGGGAGTCGAGATGGGTGATTGGTAATGGTTCAAAGTCATCGCTAATTTTGACTTCGTATACATCGTAATCTTTGCGGACATTAAAATAATCAAGGACATTACCAGCGGCGATTTTACTGGCGATTCGTTCTGCAGCGATGTCAAGTGGCATAACAATGTTAGTTGCACCGACAAGCGTTAAAACTTCAGCGTAATCTTCTTCGTCAGCACGCGCAGTTATTTCTTTGACTCCTAATTCCTTCAATTTAATAACAGAAATGATACTAGTTGTTAAATTGATACGTTCATTTTGACCAATTGCCACAATTGCGTGGTCAACATTTGCGATACCTGCTGCTCTTAATGAGTCAATGCTTGTGGAATCAGCAATAAAAACATTTTGAATGAATTCCCCGGCTTTACGGACTTGGTCTTCGTCCATGTCGATTGCCACTAACTCAACATTTAATTTGCTAAAAGCCTCGACTAGACTTAGCCCAAAGCGACTTAAACCAACAATTGCAATACTTTTCATAATCTTATTTTATCCTATTATAATTTTTTCTTCTAAATAATCAACCGGGTGTGCACCAATTTTATACCAATCGCGATTCATGAGCGACATAATTGTGAGTGGACCAACACGACCCGCAAACATTAATACAACTAATACAATTTTACTCGCCCACGAGAGTGTTGGTGTTGTGCCAACTGTTAGCCCAACATTTGATAAAGCGGACACTGCTTCAAATAAAGCACGACCGATTGTTAAGTTATCAAATATTAATAGTAATGCGGTACCAAGTACAACACCAGATAAGGCGGTAAAAAGAAGTAGGAATGCTTTATTTTTCGACTCTTGATCAATTACGCGATTATAAGTCGTGGTTGGCTTACCTAATCCGTAACTAATCATGCTTTTTGTTAGTGTGTACAAAGTTGTTGTTTTAATGCCGCCCGCAGTCGAACTTGGTGAGCCACCAATGAACATTAAACAAATAAGCATCAGAATACTTAAACTATGAAAATTGGCGATTTTCTCGGCAGCAAAACCAGCGGTTCTTGCACTGACGCTCATGAAGAACGCAGTAAGCCAACTTGTCGATTCACCGCCAATTTGCGCGAGTTTAATCACAAAAGTACCAATTAACCACAAGAAAATATCAACTTTAATCACAATTTTTGTATGGATACTTAATTTCTTTAAAGAGCGCTTCGTAATGATGTCTTTTATCGCAATAAAACCAATTCCACCAATCATAATCATCATTGCGGTATTCAGTAATAAAAGAGTATTATTCTGATAGTTAACAAGGCTACTATCACCAAGTAAATCAAAACCAGCGTTATTAAATGAACTCACAGCATGAAAAAGACTAATACCAATTGCCTTTGGTAGTGGGAAAAGCGGGATAAAGACAAAAAGATTAACAATGAAACCAATAAGTTCGATAATGAGAGTAAATAAGACAATGTTTTTAATTAATTTAACTACACCGCCAAGGCTTGGTGAATTTAAGTTTGTTTGTAATAAAACGCGTTCAGAAATACCAATTTTCATCCCAATTAAAATCATGACAAACACACTTAATGTGATGACCCCTAATCCACCAATTTGCACTAAAAACCCAAGCACGATTTTACCAAATAATGATAATGTAATGGAAATATTATGAATCGGTGATAGACCAGTGATTGTTACTGCGGATGTTGCAATAAATAAGGCGTCTAGAAAAGATAAAGTGGCCCCTTCTTGTTTAGCAAAGGGTAACGAAAGTAATAAAGCGCCAATTATAATCACACTTAAAAACGAAAGCACAATAATTAAATATGGCGACATTTTCCGCTTTGGTTTAGTGGCAGCTTCTTTTTTTGCGGTATTCATATCATACATTTTAGACTTTTCTAAAATAAAGTGTTAGGGATAATAAATAGATAATGATTACTAATCTCTGTAAAGGGATGTGTGGATGTTATAATAAAAAAGAAAGTACATGTATAGATTGGAGTCATTTATGAAGAAAAAAATGATGATATTACCACTTGTTATGCTGCTCCTTAGTGGTTTAAAAGCGCCAATTTCTAATTATGAGAAAGTGTGTGCCGCTACACCAATGCCGACAACGATTGTTTTTGAAAATAACACGGATACCGACGTTAGTGCCTATTACGCTGGTGTAGAAGGTAAAGCTGGTGATGAGTTATTGGCATTTTTATATTCAGTTATCAAAGATCATAATGAATATGATTACGAAAATAATACGCATCGCTACATTTATAAAATCATTGATCGTAATTGGGAATTAGATAAAATTGATACCGTTTCACCAGCAAATTTGGACAATTTTGATTATGTCAATGATAATGGATTTATTCACAAATTGTACGCTGATTATAATGATGATATTAACACCGCTGATCGTTTTAAAAACGAAGGAGCGTCGCGTGTTAGTTTTGATAAAGAACATATTTGGCCGCAATCGTTAGGCGCTTTTGGTCGCACTGGCGGAGCGGGCAGTGATTTTCATTCTTTATGGCCAAGTGATGTAAAAGCTAATCAACAAGCCCATAGTAACAATAACTATGGGGTTCCAACATCGAATATTACTAATTATCAAAGTGATTATGACACTTATGTTGGACGTAACGGAAATATTGACGGCTTTGCCGCTAAAGTATTTGAGCCTCTTGATGAATATAAAGGTGATATTGCAAGAGCAATGTTTTATATGCCAGCACGCTATTACGAATATATTGATGTCTTACACCCCAAGTTAGAATTAGTAAATGGTTCACCAGATGCTAGAACTGCGAGTGCGACTATCACTGGCCAAGCAGGCGACCTTGCGACATTATTACAATGGCATGAAGATGATCCTGTTAGTGAATATGAAATTCGAAGAAATAACTTAATCGCTAACAACTATCAAGGGAATCGCAATCCATTTATTGATTATCCCCAATGGGCAAGGATTGCTTATGACGCTGGCTATATTGGGGGAGGCGCATCAAATGCTTTAGGTCTTTCTAGTGCTGCAGGGTTAAGAGATCCCTATGAAGGCGTGGCCTTAAAGAGTGTCGAAATTGATACGACAACTGTAAAAAAAGAATACAACTTAAATGATGCATATGACCCAACAGGATTAATCGTCACCGCCCATTATGAAAATGGTGGAAAACGTAAAATTCAAGATTTTACAACAAGTATGGCAAAAGGTGAGCCTTTAACAAAAGGCGGGACACAATCAATTACTGTAAGTGTCACACATGAAGGTGTAACTAAAAGTGCAAGTTATTTAATTGAAGTTAAAGAACCTTTACCGCTTTATGTTTATATTGCAATTGCTGCTGTTGTAGTTATATTAGTGCTTATTTATATCTTTAGCGCTAACTCGAAAAAGGCGAAAAAGAAGCGCGCAAATAAAGTTAAAAAAGTAGTTAAAAGGGCAACAAAATCATCATCGTCTGCTAAAAATAAAAGTCCAAACAAAACGACAAAAACGAAGAAGAAATAAGTACAACTAATCGTAATTAAAAGGTGTATTTTAACCGCAAAATACGCCTTTTCTCATTATTTTCGCACTTTCAATGTCTTAATGCTATAATCATTATTACTACATAAGGTGGTATGTATAAAATGAAATTTAAAAAGATTATTACTATTTCGCTACTAGCATTGGTAGTGAGTGGTGCTTCCCTTACGACAAGTAAACCAACACAAAAAGTTTCGGCGGCAACTCCCATGCCGACGAATATTAATATGACCAACAAGACCGACGCTCAAGTTAGTGCTTATTATGATGGGGTAAATGGGAAAAGTGGTGATGCGCTTTTGGCGTTTCTTTATACGAAAATCAAAGACCATAATGAATATGATTATGAAAATGACGTTCATCGGACAATTTATAAAATTATTGATCGCAACTGGGCTTTGGATACACTTGACCCCAATGGTCCTGCCCAAACAACAAATTTTAACTATGCGACAGATAACGGATTTATTCGTAAATTATATGCAGATTATAATGATAGTATAAGTACCGCTGACCGTTTTAAGAATGATGGTGCATCGCGTGTTAGTTTTGATAAAGAGCATATTTGGGCGCAGTCATTAGGTGGTTTTGGGCGCACAGGTGGGGCTGGAAGTGATTTTCATTCACTTTGGCCAGCGGATGTTAAGGGCAACCAACAGGCACATAGCAACTATAATTTTGCCGTTCCAACAAGTGGTATTACAAATTTTACTAATGATTACGGGACTTATGTTGGTCGTAATGGCTATATCTCTGGTTATTCACAAAAAGTATTTGAACCATTAGATCAATATAAAGGTGATATTGCTCGCGCGATGTTTTATATGCCAGCGCGCTATTATGAATACATAGATGCTCTCCATCCTAAACTACAATTAGTAAATGGTTCGCCATCTGCAGTTACTGCGGGTCCTAGTATCACTGGTAAAGCAGGTGACTTAGCCACATTACTAGAATGGCATGAACTTGATCCCGTTGATGAATATGAAATCCGGCGTAATAACTTAATCGCGAATAATTATCAAATGAATCGTAACCCCTTTATTGATTATCCGCAATGGGCGCGTATTGCTTACGATCCTACATATACAGGGAGCGGGGCCTCTAATGCGCTTGAAACGTCAACCGTTGGCACTAATCCTGGAGGAACGGGAGCAACAATATTAACACATATTACGCTTAATACTAATAATGCTAAAACAACATACTTTCTAGGCGACGCCTTTACTACAAATAGTCTCATAGTAACGGCACATTTTAGTGATAATACATCGCATCCTGTTCTTGATTACACTTCTAGTATAGTAAATGGTACAACCTTAAATACGCTTGGAACACATACGATTACGATTAGTCACACTCATGAAGAAATTACGAAAACAGCGACATACGATATTCTTGTGCAAGAACTTGTCGTTAGTGATTATCTCTACATTAGCGAAGTATATGGGGGAGGTGGCAACAGTGGCTCATATTATAAAAACGACTTTGTTGAGCTTTATAATTACGCTGATTTTCCGCTTTCAGTGGACGGATATTCACTACAATATGCCTCCTCGACAGGGACTACTTGGTCTAATAATACCAATTTAAGTGGTTCAATTGCGCCCAAATCATTTTATTTAATTCAACAAGCCGCAGGGTCAGCGGGGACAGCTTTGCTTCCTAAACCTGAGATAAATGGTACTACCTCCATGGCAGCATCAAACTTTAAACTTGCGCTTGTTAGTTCGACAACACCCTTAACGGGTGCTGATCCAACAAGTGATCCGTCGGTTATTGATTTTGTTGGTGCGGGGACGGCTAACGCAAAGTTAGGACTTACTACCGCTCCTGCCCCAAGCAACACAACATCAATCCATCGCAAATTTATCGTTCAAGGTAGTGCGCCACCAGCGACAAAAGATAATGGTAGTGATTATCAAACAGGTAATCCAACACCGACCAATGCCGCACTTACTATTGCAGTTGATATTATGGCGGAAGGGAATACTCCTAATCAATGTGTTACTTTATATGGCCCATACAAAAATCGCTTACTCGCACTTAATGTTGACCAACTAAATTACTTTAAAACAGTAACGGTTAATGATGAAGAACGCTTAGTAAATGGCCGTGCTCGTTATGAAGCATGGGCGCTCCATTTAGGTGACAATAAACCATATGAATATAATGAAAACTTTGGCGTAGGACTTGATGATAATCGTTCTTATACAAGTCAAATTAATAACCTTGTTTTAGTAATTGTTTTCTTTGGCGCAGTGTTAGGACTTTATTTTATAAAATCACGCAATAATCTGGCAAAAAGCCGCTAAATTAGGCAAAAGGCCATTATTTTTTACAAATAAAAGAGGGCGAAATCCCTCTTTTTTTGATTACTAATTTATAATATTAGACTACGTAAACGCTTATTTTATTTAAACGTGATTGAGCTGACAAAGTAATCGCATAGGTGCTTGTTGGTGCTTCTAAATTTAAAATGACATTATCACCATCGACGCTATAGTTAGCGTCAACGGGTAATGAATTTACAAGCGCACTAACCGAATCACCTTTTTCCCACAAGCCTGCTGTTTCAAAAATAAATCCATTAATTTGTCCTCCCGCTTGAACGTCAAAAGTTACTATTTGTGCAGCGTAAATTCGTAGCGGATTGGTAAAATAACCAGTTTCATTTTGTGGAGTTAAATTACCAACGTTTACGGTTGATGCACCTTTATCAATCGTCATTGTAATACTCGCTTCGGTCCAAATTGATTGATTAGCGTCGCGTTTTGTAATTTGATTTTCAGTAGCAAAGTCGAAGGTAGTAGCAATGCCTTCTGGAAGCGCTCCTTTGTCAAGTGCTTCAATGAAAATAAACATTCCGTCTGGATAATCAAAGTCATCAAAATTATAAAAATAATCAACCTGAATTGTTTCTGTGGTGTTAAGCGCTATATGGTAGCCATCAGTTTCATCATTTGAAACGACAAAATTAACGGCTTCTAGAATTGTTGAATATTCAGCGCCTCGATCTGTTCCTGGAATAAATATTGTTAAGTAATGCGGAAACGAGGGGTCGTCAAGCGTTAATTCAACGTAACTTTTTGCAACATCAGGAAGTGATGGAACGTTTTCTAAAACGTTATGTTCACGTAAGTACGTTTCAATTGCCACACTTGGCCAATGATCATAAACATCCATTTCTGCGAGCAGTGGATATTCTTCGGTAATTGCACTTGTTACGTCCTCACTTGTTACTTCTACACTTACTATTTCACTAGAACTATTTTCGCTTCTGTTTTCACTTTCTGTTTGTGCCGAGCTTTCATCTTTACAGCCAGTTAATACTAACGCTAATAGGAGCATTGCGCCAAATAATTTCTTTTTCATAGTTTTAATCTCCTTTATTACTAAAAATTATACTAATAATCAATACTATTTCAATTGAAAATAGCATTTTAAAAATGGTCGCTAGTGGATAGCGACCATCATTAAGATTCAAATTGATGAAATTTCTACTAAAGAAAGGATTAAATTTTAATTCTTAATTAATAAACAGCTTATTCCGCTGCAGGAGAAGCCATAATCACAAACATAGTACCTTCAATGATTGCAAAATCATCGGGTGCTAAATATATGCCCATGACCATGATTGTCCCAACTTGATTGAAGTATATATCCATATAAGTTGAGAATCCTTCGCTTAAGAGAATAGCGCCATACTCTTCAACACGATCGCCACCAGGAACGAAAACGGCCATTGAATTCTCGCCTTGATCAGAAATAACGCCGTGATAACTTGTTGAAACGTTAGTTAGTGCTGGCAAAGTATCAGTGACTCCTTGTCCAGCTAAGTATTGATTAATAGCGGCATTTGGCCATCCTGTTGCCTTTTCAAGCTTGTGGAGACCAAAAGAACCGGGTGTATTTGGTGTCAAGTAAATGTATAAACTATCAGGAACCTTAGTGTTACTCTTAACGTAACCAAAAGTAATACCGATAGTTTCGCTTCTACTTACACCAGCGTAGGCTTTTTCAATTTGTTTTATTGTATATCCTTCGCCATTTACTTTGTTCTTGTATTCTGAAGCCCTATCTGCACCAGGAATGACTAATGCGAAATAGTCATATTCGCTTCCTTCTTCACCCATGGCGTAATATGTTTTTCCAACACTACCAAGAGCGGGAACTGGGTCTGTAATACTGTTCCGTGAAAGGAAATCAGCAATTAAAGAGGTTGGCCATCCTTGATGTTGAGTAAAGCCCATATCTTCTAGTGAGTGCGTGGCTTCTGAAGATTCACCACCTTGGCTTGTAGAAGTGCCGCCTTGACTTGAAGTGTCACCACCTCCACCAGTTTGGCTTGTGGTTCCACCGCCACCACCTTGCGATGTTTGTGATTCACCGCCTTTGTCACATCCTGTTAAAAGCAATGCAAAAAACAGTGGTAGTATAAAAAGTTTTCTTTTTTTCATAATAACCCCCTTGTTATTAATATATTTTAATTTTACACTTTTAAATTTTTACAAACAATGTAAAACGGGGGGAAATGGTAAAAAAGCGCAAATATTTGAATTATTTGAAATATCTTTTAACAATACAGATTGTTAATAGGCTTAATATAAATCGATTTACTATTACATAGTAACAATAGCTTTAAATCTAATTATTAAATCGTTTTCTGGAACGGGGTGTCCAAGCTTTAATTTTACAAGTACTGGATAATCAATTAGTGTTTCGTTAACAGTAACACTATACGTATTGCCTGCTGGTGGAAGAGTAACATCATAATCCGCACTAAGATCTGTTTCAATTGTAATTGTTAATGTGCCATTTCCTTCTTCGCGTAAGAAATCAACCCACATTACTTTAAGTGGTATGGTTGAACCAACGACTAATTCTGCTTTTGGTATATTGACATCTAAGTATGTTGGTGTATCTACTTGTTGCACAACAAGTGCATAGTCGCGCTCAACATCAACATCTCCGCCTTCTGGTAGCGTTATTAAGTCGCCATTCAAATTGAAATAATAAGTTTGGGATTTTGTTTTGTTGCGTGATTTACCAGTTAAAGTAATTGTAATATCTTTTGAATCTTGATTTTTCAAATCATACATCCGCCAGACAGTTAACCAGTCGCTAATTGCATCAATGCTTTCTGGTTTTTCGACAGTTCCAGTCGGATAAAGAATCGTGCCATCAACGTTATATTCACCTTGCTCGGCATCTTCGACATCTTTAATATAAAAATAGTCTTCGGCGCCATCGCTAAAAGTGAATGTAAAATCGATTACAATGTTATAACCATATTGGACAGTTTCAATTCTTTTGGGGAGGACAAGCGCTTCAACACCATATGTTAAACTCGCGCGTTTATCCGCACTGGTCGGTTTTTCTTCCATTGGTGTAACATTAGCGCCACCCTCGACAACATTAATCTTGTTTAGTAATTCAGGGGCGTTAAAAGCAATATTTAAGGCGATTCCACAAATAAAATTATGGATAAGTTCACAGCCAGTTAGTAAAGGCAGTAAGAGTGCTAAGGCAAATATTTTTAGTTTACGCGTTTTCATAGAAAAGATCTCCTATATCTATTGTATATAAAATACTAAAATGTTGTTGTTAATTTTAGTAAAATAAATAAAGGGCAAAACAGCAAAAAAAATCTTACACGAATGTAAGATTAGACGCGATTACTGAAGATTACTTGATCAAGTAGTAATTTCGCGAGTTTATTTAAGAATTTACGCATACTTTCACCTCCTTTAACGTCAATATTCTTGTAGGGGGCGGCAAGTAAGTGGGCTTACTTACATTGCTATTATACATTATTTATAAATAAAAACAATAGAAACGCATATTCATTATAAATAATTCTTATAATATCTAAATAAGTAGTGTAATTGCCTTGGTTCATATTATTTTCGTCATTATTTTTACTTTTAAATAACTAATTAAATGAATTGACAAAGTAAATCGCTTTGTTATACTTATGTGGCTGGATGTTTAGCTCAGCTGGGAGAGCATCTGTTTGACGTACAGAAGGTCGGGGGTTCGATCCCCTCAGCATCCACCATTCCTAAAAAATAACTCACGAAAGCGTGAGTTTTTTTTGTTATTGTTCATTATTGATTTGTTGTTTTACTTCAAATGCAATTTGATTATGTTAAAATTATCAAGTAGAGGAATGTATTATGATTAAAATAGTACCTGTATATGGTGGAAGAAAACTACGACAATTCATTAACTTCCCCGTCAAATTATATAAAAATTCGAAACAATTCACGCCTTATATATTTGAAGATGAAATGGCAAATTTGACACCAGGTCGAAACCCAGCATCCGCTTGGTGCGATTTTAAATTATTTTTAGCATATCGCGACCGGAAGATTGTTGGGCGGATATGCGGGATTATTAGCCACTATGCGAATAAGAAATATGATCAAAAACGTGTTCGTTTCAATCGGATTGATATGATTGATGATATCGAGGTAACAAAAGCACTCATTAAAGCAGTGGAAGAATGGGGCTATTCCCGCGGTATGACCGAGATTGTTGGTCCATTAGGCTATAGCGACCAAGACAAAGAAGGACTCCTTGTTGAAGGGTTTGAATACTCTAATATGTTTGCGACGTTTTATCATTATTCATATTACATGAAGCATTTAGAAGAGCTGGGATTTGTAAGTGATGCAGTTTGGATTGAACATCGGATTATCATCCCTAAAAAGATTGATGAACGCTACGAACGTGTAAGCGAGATGGTTAAACGTAAATACAATGTCAAAGTCCGACGTCTTAAATCAAAAGCCCATATTCAACCATATGTTCGCAAGGCTTTAGCGCTTACTAATCGAGCTTACGATCACTTATATGGTTATGTCCCAATGAGTGAAAAATTGATGGATATGTTAGCAAAACAATATGTTCCGCTTATCAATTTAAAATATTTGATTTTAGTTGTTGATGACAAAGATGAATTGCTAGCGTTTGGGTTATCAATCCCTTCGCCCGTTTTTGCCCTTAAAAAGATTAAAGGCCGACTATTTCCATTTGGATTTATTCGCTTTTTACGTGCATTAAAGAAATCTAAACAACTTGACTTACTCCTTGTCGCTGTTGAACCCGAACTGCAAAATAGCGGACTCGCTAATGTCATAATGTATGAGTCAATGAAGAGTGCAATTGAAGATGGGATTGAGTATGCGGAAACTGGTCCGCAACTTGAATATAATAAACCTGTCCAACGTTTGTGGAAACACTTAAATTACTTTAATCATAAACGACGTGTTTGTTACGTAAAACCAATAAAGGAGGTCGAAAGTGAAGGGTAAGGTGCGTAAGAAGACCCGCATTGTCAAAAAAAGACATCAACGGTATGTTCGCCTTGCTAATATTTTACTTGGACGAATGATTCGCCGCGCATATGGTGTTAAGCAAAAAAATATTGATATTAGGAAACATGAGCCTTGTTTAATAGTTAGTAACCATATTCTTACATTTGATCCAATTTTAATGACATCGATTTTTGATCGTCAAATATATTACGTCGCTAGTGAGTTAATATTCTCGCTTGGGTGGAAATCAAGACTCTTAACACATTGTTTTGCGCCAATCCCCAAGACAAAAAGTATGGCGGATGTCACAACTGTTAAAAACATTATGCAAATCATTAATGAAGGTGGTTCAGTTGGTGTTTATGTTGAAGGCAATGCGACGATGACAGGCGGACTAAGTAGTATGCCAGCGGCAATTGGAAAACTCGTGTTACGCCTTAAAGTTCCACTTGTAATTTACAATTTTGAGGGTGGTTATTTGTCGCTTCCACGCTGGGCAACTTACACGAAAAGAGAAAAACATGTTCGTGGTAAAATCCGCAAAGTCTTATATTATGAAGACTATAAAGATATGACCGCTGACGAGATTAATGACATTATTATTGAAAATATTAATATTAATGCCTATGAAGAAATTCCGCAGTACACATATCGCGGAAAACGTAATGCTGAAGGACTGCATCGCTTACTTTTTACATGCCCAATTTGTCATGGTGTAAACACTGCAAAAACGGCTTATAATAATTATTTATGCGCAAAATACGGGGAAAAACTAACATATGATGAACACGGATACCTTCATAGTGATAAGTGGGAAAAGCCACAAAATCTGATTGAATTAGATAAAGCAAATAAGCTCGCTTATCAAGAACACATCATTAATAATCCACACTTTAGTGTTAGTGTTCCTGGTAATTTTACCGAAGTATTTCGGAAGCGACGCAAGCACTTTGGTCCTGCTACTTTAACACTTTCGCGTGAAGGTTTGACAATTAAATTTAAGCGGAAAATGAAAAGGCATGTTACGCAGCACTTTACGCTTGATCAGTTAGATACAATGGCTATGCAACAAAAAGAAGTATTAGTCATTTATCCACGTTATGAACAAACGAAGATGTTGAAGATTCCAAAAACTGAAATTGTTAGTTCATATCAACTTGTTGTAACATTACAAATCTTAAAAAATATCATGCAATATGCTGAAACAAAACCCGCGGACATCCCGCGACTAGATGCTCAAGAACTTGGTCTATAGTCAATAGTTATTAAAATGAAGGAGGAGAAATATATTATGCGAACATTGTTTTTAGCTAATACGTGGGATTTCAACCCACTTTGGGTTGCAATCTTCCAAATCGGTGTTGTTGGTGCACTTATCTTAATTGCCAACACCATTCGTCGTAAAACCCCATTTTTACGCAATTTTCTAGTACCAACAGGCTTAATTGCTGGCTTTATTGGTCTTGGTCTTAAATATCTTTTTAAGGTTTTGAATATCGAAGTATGGGGTAATCCTGTTGTTGATGAAAGCTATATGCATTTTTTGACTTACCATAGTCTAGCAATTGGTTTTATTGCTTTAGGTTTAGTTACAGCGGAAAAGAAAGTTGAAAAAGAAGGAAGGGCACTTAAATCAGGTGCCTTAATTGTTGGGACTTATCTTATCCAAGGCCTTGTCGGGCTTTTGTTAAGTGTTGTAGTCAGTCTTATTTTCGCTAATTATGCGATTGGTAAGGCGCCTTACGCTGGTGTGTTATTACCACTTGGCTTTGGTCAAGGGCCAGGACAAGCGGGGAATATGGGCGGCGTATACGAAACGTTAGGTACCGAAAATGCTTTATTAGGCGGTCGAGATTTTGGCCTAAGTGTTGCGGCAATGGGATTTATTGTTGCTAGTATTGTTGGCACAATAATTTTAAATATTGTTGCGCGCAAAGGTTTAGTGAAGCGCTATGGCAGTGAAGCCACTGAAACTTTTGGTGGTTTAGCGGAAAACGTTGTTGATCATCCTGAAGAAATACCCGTCGTTGAATCTGTCGACAAATTTACGATTCAAACCGCATTTGTGGTCGCTATTTACTTAATTACTTTTGGTATCATGTCACTAATTAGTTTTCTAGTTATTGACTTAGCAAAATTTGAATCAGTGCGTGGTATTATTTGGGGATTTAACTTCCTTTTTGCTATCTTAACAACAATGGTAGTTAAGGCCGTTTTAAATTTACTGCGGAAGAAAAAAATAATGAAACGCAAATATATCAATAACTTTATGCAAAATCGGATTGCTGGTTTAGCTTTTGATGTGATGATTACCGCTGGTATTATGTCGATTAACTTTGGTAAATTAAATGACCCAAGTTTTTGGGTTTTACTTGCGCTGATGACTGTTTTTGGCACAATTATTACTTATTTCTATATTAATGAAGTTGCTAAACGCTATTTCCACCGTACGAGATGGTACACATTCTTTGCGTTCTTTGGCATGTTAACGGGGACAATGAGTGAGGGTGTTGCGTTGGTGCGCGAAATTGATCCATATTTTGAAACTGGTGCTGCTGAGGACCTAGTTAATGGCAGTGGGACTGCGGCAATATTTGGGGTGCCAATGCTCCTTATTACAACTATTGTGTATCGCGGCTGGGCTGGATTTTGGATTTCAGTAGCGCTGTGTGCGGTGTTATTTATTGGCATGACATTGTTATTGCATTTCTTTACCAAATCACGTGAAAAGAAAATAGCAGCGGAAGCTAGTGCCGCCACTGCTAAGACCGTTGATACGGAATAGATTTTAACTTGCAATCAAAGTAAGCACTGCTAGTCGGTGCTTATTTTTTACTAATTTACTAAAATGATTTCATTTATAGTAAAATATCATCGTACGCAATTTTGGATACAACCAAAATGTAAAATCTCAAGTTCTGGAGGATCATATGGAACAAAAAACAATTAAAAAAACACTCGAAGAACTAAAAACGTGTCGTGAAAGTGGGTTAACGAGTGAAGAAGCACTAAAGCGTCAAGCGCTCCACGGCAAGAATGAATTACCAAAAGCAAAGAAGAAAACAATCATTGGTGTCTTTTTCTCGCAAATGAATAATGCAATGATTTATATCTTACTTGTTGCCGCTGTTATTTCATTTGTGATGGCACTTATTGAGGGGGATGGCTCTTTCTTTGAACCAATCCTAATTTTAGCCATCGTCTTACTTAACGCTGTCATTGGCGCAATTCAAGAATTAAAGGCGGATAAAGCACTTGAAGCGCTCGAAAAACTTAGTGCGCCGACGACAATTGTACGTCGTGACGGGGAGCTTAAAGAAATTAAAGCTAGTGAACTCGTTCCTGGTGATATTGTGATTATTGAAGATGGGCGAACAATTCCCGCGGATTTACGCTTAGTGAGTAGCGCAAACCTTAAGGTTAGCGAAGCTAGTCTTACGGGCGAAAGTGTTCCAGTTGAAAAAGACGCACATGTTGTTTATGACCGCGCGATGCCAATTGGGGATCGTAAAAACGTTGTCTATATGTCCACACCAGTCGTGTATGGGCGTGGTGAAGGGGTCGTGATTGGCACTGGTTTACAAACCGAAATCGGACAAATTGCCAAGATGCTCCAATCCACAAAACAAGAAGAAACACCACTGCAAAAGCGCCTTGCCGACTTATCAAAACTTTTAGGAATTATTACTTTTGTCCTTGTTGCGCTCTTATTCGTGATTGCCTTAATTAAAGATGCATCGTGGGATAATATTAAAAATATGTTCCTGCTCTCGATATCTTTAGCCGTTGCGGCTGTTCCTGAAGGATTACCAGCGGTTGTAACAATTACTTTAGCGTTAGGTGTCCAACGGATGGTGAAAGTTAACACAATTACTAGAAGACTCCCAAGCGTTGAAACACTTGGTGCTGTTAGTGTTATTTGTAGTGATAAGACCGGAACACTAACGCAAAATGTGATGACTGTCGTTAGTGCTTACACTAATGAGAAACAATATGAAACAGATAAATTTACAGCGGAAACTGTTGGTGAACTTGCTGACGGGTTAAGTCTTTGTAGTGACGCTAGTGTTGATCATGGGATTTATGGTGATCCAACGGAAATTGCGCTTGTTAATTTTGCTAATGCAATTGACCACCATAAAGATGATTTAGAAGCAGCAACACCGCGTGTTGAAGAATTACCATTTGATAGTGTGCGCAAGATGATGTCAACATTACATCAAACTGGTAAAACATATACCCAATACACTAAAGGGGCAATGGATAACGTCTTAAAAGTTACGACCCATATTAGTGTTAATGGTAAGGTCCGTGAAATTAAAAAAAGTGATGTTGTGGCGATTAATGATGTCGCTAGCAAGATGGCTAAACGTGCGCTTCGTGTTTTAGCATTAGCGAAGAAAGAAGTGCCTTTTGCGGGAATAAGTGAAGAAAATCTTGTTTTTGTAGGACTAGTTGGCATGGTTGATCCACCACGTCCAGAAGCAATTCCAGCAGTGGAAAATTTAAAGGGCGCGGGTATCACAACGATTATGATTACAGGTGATCACGCTGATACTGCCTATGCGATTGCTCATGAACTTGGGATTACCGATGATTCAAGTAATGTTTTAACGGGTGCACAACTTGATGAATTAAATGAAGACGCCTTAAAAGATGCCTTGCTTACAAAACGTGTCTTTGCTCGCGTCTCGCCAGAAAATAAAGTACAAATCGTCAATGCCTTGCAGGCTAATGGGGAAATAGTAGCGATGACGGGTGATGGTGTTAATGATGCGCCAAGTTTAAAAACAGCGGACATTGGGATTGCGATGGGGATTACGGGCACTGACGTTGCTAAAGGTGCCGCAGATATGGTCTTAACTGATGATAACTTCGCGAGTATTGAAAAAGCAGTCCAAGAAGGACGTGGTATTTACGCAAACATTCGCAAGACAGTGTGGTTTTTATTATCAAGTAACTTTGGTGAAGTAATTACGATGCTTGTTGCGGTGTTAGTTGGCTTCCCCTTCCCGCTTTCAGCACTCCATATCTTATGGGTTAACTTAATTACTGATGGTGTCCCCGCTTTAGCGTTAGGCGCTGATTCTAAAGACCCAGATATTATGAAAGAAAAGCCTAGGGCAAAAAAAGAATCACTATTTGCCCATGGTGGTTACTTTATTACCGTTTTCTTTGGTAGTGTGATTGCTTTAATTACTACCCTTGCCTTCCTCTTTATTCCCGTAGTTGGTGAAGGGGCACGTAGTGTGGCCCAAATTAATGAGGTGTTTGCCAATAATCCCGACTTAAAAGTGCGCGCGATGACGTATGCTTTTACGACACTAGGAGTTAGTCAATTATTTCATATGTTTGGGATGTCAAATTTAAATAAAACATTCTTTAGAACATTTACGAAGAAAAAATGGTTCTTGTGGGTGGCGTTCTTTATTGGTTTTCTCTTACAAATTGCGGTCACTGAAATTCATGCTTTAACAGTTGCTTTTGGCACGATTGAATTGACGTTTAAAGAGTGGCTCTTTTTAGCACTACTTAGCACAACACCACTTGTCATTCATGAACTAAGAGTTTTAGTTCGGTTTATTGTCGCCAAAATTAAAAAACGGAAAAGTCGCTAAATAACGATTGCTTTACTCTTTCAGTAAAGTTATAATAAATTTCCTTGTGAGGTTAAGGATATGAAAAAACGAAATATTTTTGCTAAATTTACATTAGCATCGCTCTTACTTATCGCGCTTTTTACTTTCACTAGTGTGCGCGCTAGTAGTAATCCTGTGCGTACTGAAGCTTGGAGCGGAACACAGTATAGTACAGAAGGAACATATTACTCTACCGTCGGTAGTGAAGAAGGGACGGAGTTACTTAATAAATTAAATACGATTACTGGTAATCCGACCCCATTAGTGAGTTATGACTGGTCACGTTATGAGGCTGCCGACGAAGCTGAAAGCGAAAGTAATAAAGTACTTTTAATTTATTCACGGCAAAAAGTACTGAAAACGGCTCACGTTTCTGGTAGTACTGGGTGGAATAGAGAACATACTTATCCTGATTCTAAAATATCTGGTGCCGCTGAATCGGACAACCATCATATATTCGCTGATGATAATCGCACAAATAGCATCCGTGGTAATAAACCATTTGGTGTCGTCGCCCAAACAAGCACAAACAGGGTGAGTGATGGTTATGGTAATTTAACCGATTGTTATACGACTTCGTCCTATTTCTATCCAAATGAACCAGCACGTGGTGAAGTCGCACGTGCAACAATGTATGTTAATATGCGCTACGGCTATAGTGTGACAGGGAACTTCCAAAGTGTAGCCTTAATGCTCCAATGGCATTTAGAAAATCCTGTCTCAAACCGTGAAATATATCGCAACAATACAATTCATACTCTCCAAAAAAATCGTAATCCCTTTATTGATCATCCTGAATATGCATGCCGGATATGGGGGAATACAAATAGCGATACACAAGCACTTTGTGGTGCCTCACAAGTTGATGTCACAAGTGTGTCAGTATCCCCTGCAAGCGGGAGCATTAACTTATTAGACGCTGATAAGACATTACAATTAAGTGCGAATGTTTTACCCGCAAATGCCACAAATAAGAGCGTTAATTGGAGCAGTTCGAATACGAGTATTGCCACTGTTGACGCTAACGGGTTAGTGACTGGTAAAGCAGTCGGAAACGTAACAATTACCGCAACTTCCGTATCAAACCCAACAGTGAAAGGGACAGCAAGTGTTGCTGTTAGTAATACCCCAATTGCTGTTACTGGGGTAACAATCAGCGATAAATCGTTTACGCTAGTAAAGGATGCAACAAAAACATTAACCGCAACAGTAAGTCCCGCGAATGCTTCAAATAAGAATGTCTCATGGTCTTCATCAAATACGGGTGTAGCAACTGTCTCCCCTGATGGTTTAGTTACTGCGATTAGCGCGGGTAGTGCCACGATTACTGTTACGACAGAAGATGGTGGCAAAACTGATACCGCTAGTGTGACAGTCACTAATGCCCCGCCACCAACCCAAAATACGACAACAGAATATACTTTTACCGACCAAACGTGGAAAGCAACACCCGCCAATTGGCAAAGCATTGCAAATGGTAGTGGCTTTGAGACTGCGCGTGGGTTACAAGTGTATAAAAATGTCACAGCGGTAGGCAATAGTCCTTACTTTGAGAACATTGTTAAAATTACATTTGGGGTCGCAACATCTAGCAGTGGATATGGCGACTATAGTGCCTACGTTGTCGCTAGCCAAAGTGCGGGAACAGGAAGTGGCACGCAAATAGGTGCAACAACGTCACTTTCAAGTCAACCAACAACTGCACCAATGGAATTTATTCCAACAGCACCAATTTCTGGTTACGTGCAAGCAATTGTTGCCACTGGTGCCACTAGTTCGCTCTATTTAAAATATGTGACTATTGAAGTCGCAACACCTGCTAATTATCAAGATGATGCTGATTTATGGGCGAGTGAGTTTTTAGAAAGTACAAGTGCGGGCTGCGTGGCTCAATCACAAACAACGCTTAGTGAAATTTGGCCGACCTTAAGCAGTGATTATAGTGCTTTAGCCGCGGAAGTTAAAGCGATTATTGAAGGTTCAACACCAAATGTTGCTGGTACTGAAGTAGAACAAGCTTTAGCGCGTTATGTGTTTATTGTGAATAAATATGGATTTGCTGCTTTTATTACAGGCATTTCCACTAGTGGGGTCCACCACTCAACGCTTAGCAAAGCTCCTATTGAATCAGTTTTAATTTTAGTAAGTATTGCAACACTTAGTGTAATTCCATTTATCCATAAACGTAAAAAACGGATTATTAATTAATGTTATAATTACTTAAAAGAAAAGCCGGGATGATTCGTCCCGGCCCTTTTATTAATAAGTGTAAGTGTCTTTATTTCCAATAGTGGTCAAAGAATTTTGTCGCATAGTTAGCGTGAAGTTCATAACGCGAACCAGGGGCAAAATATGTATAAAGAACGCCATTATATTCAGTTTCCATGACGATGTCAGGATCAACAACTTTCCCAACTTCACTTTCATATGTGCCTAAATACCGTGTCGCTCTGACTCCATTATAGTAGGAGTCTTTAATTTTATAGACGCCATCGACTTTATGAACTTGATCATTTTGGAAGACGAGCATGTCATCAATCACGGCACTAATGTCTTTATTTGCTAAGTGAGTTGCTCCATTCCCGTCTGGCCGAATAATTTGTAGTGTTGGCACATAGCCTGTTGCATACCCTGAAGTAGCGTTATTTTTATCACTTAAGCCATAAGTGTCTTTAACTTCAAGCCAATTACCAGCGTCCCGAATTGGTTTACTTTCAATAATGTAATAAGGCATCGCGGGAACTTTTTTAAGCCCTTTAATGTAATTAGGCATAAAGTTTTTATCAAGCGCCACACAGTCTGGACAAATACTATAACTCCAATTAAGTAAAAAAGCGGTTGTGCCATTAAGTAGAGTATTAACTTCACTGAGACTAATATACGTCATCAGCGGTTCTTTAATGCGCGCGCTCATCCACGCATTAAATTTATCGCGCTCAATAAAAACTTCACTTTTTGAGGTGTAATCAATCCCATATTTATATTTGCCTTCTTCAAAAATACCAATTACTGGTGTATTTGTTAAGTCTTTGCGAATTGGAAGGCCCTTAAAGTCATTACCGAGCGCACTTGTTTCGATGACATAAATCGGAATTTTCGTCGTTGTGATATAGTTTCTTAAGACGTGATCACGGAAAACACTCCAACATGAACAAGTGTAATCAGCGTAACTAACTAAAATAAAGTTTTCTTTATCTTCAATCTTTAATTCAAGTTGTTCTAGTGCTGTCATGTTTTCATCATCGACAATAGTTGTCACTGCTGTTAAGTTTGAATATTTGTACATGATTTGTACTTTTTCATTGTCGCGCGGTTTAGTGCAGCCTGTTAATAAAATAGTAGTGGACACCAAGAATAATAAAGCTCGATTTTTCATATATTTGTACCTCTGTTTCGCTCTTTATGTGAGTCTATTTTATCAAGTTTTTTTGCTGTGTGCAACAAGCAGAAAAGCGCACTAGAAAAGAGGATAGAAAAGGCGCGAAAAAACGAAGCGAAAAAACAAGTGAAAAAACGTTAAAAAAATATTTGGAAACTTTATCATATAATGCTTTAAATTTTGATTTTTTGGGGGGTCAAAAAAAGTGTGTAATAATTTTGCTTGTATTTTATTAAAATTTGCCTTATATTTTTATTGTGCTAAAAGGGGGGTACCTATGGACAAATTAACAAAGCATAACGTGAAGAAAGAAGACGTTATCATTGAATTAAAAAATATTAGTAAAGAGTATGATGGAAAGACAGTCGTTGATGATTTTAACCTATATGTAAAACGTGGTGAATTTATTACGTTTTTAGGACCATCTGGCTGTGGAAAAACGACGACGTTACGGATGATTGCCGGTTTTGAATTACCGACAACAGGGACAATTACACTTAATGGTGAGGATATTACAAAACTTCCACCTTATAAACGTCCCGTTAACACGGTCTTTCAACGCTATGCATTATTCCCGCATTTAGACGTGTATGACAATATCGCCTTTGGCTTAAAACTTAAAAAGGTGAAAGACGTTAAAAATGGTAAGGAAGTAATGCGCAAACTAACATCACAAGAAATTGATGAAAAAGTTGTTAAAGCCTTAAAGATGGTTGATCTTGAACAATTTGAAGCGCGTGATATCGCAACACTCTCGGGTGGTCAACAACAACGGGTCGCGATTGCTAGAGCAATTGTCAATGAACCAGAAATTCTTTTACTCGATGAACCGCTTGGCGCCCTTGATTTAAAGATGCGCAAAGAAATGCAACTTGAATTAAAAGATTTACATAAACGGTTAGGCATTACCTTTATCTATGTAACGCATGACCAAGAAGAAGCATTAACGATGAGCGACACTATTGTCGTGATGAATGATGGGCTTATTCAACAAATTGGGACACCAATTGGGATTTATAATGAACCAAAGAACCCCTTTGTCGCTGACTTTATTGGTGAATCAAATATTTATAACGCAACAATGGCGGGGAAACTTAAAGTTAAATTTTTAGGAGCGACTTTTGATTGTGTTGATGATTTACCGACGAATGAAAAAGTTGATGTCGTGCTGCGCCCAGAAGACATTAATATTGTCGAACCTGGCAAAGGTAATGTGGATGGCACAATTATGAGCCGCGTCTTTAAAGGTGTGCATTATGAATATGTAGTGTATGTTGGCCGCAAGAGTGAAGTCATTATTCAAAGTACCGTTGAACATCCGGAAAATGAAAAAGTTGGGCTTAAAGTTGAACCTGATGCGATTCATATTATGAAAAAACAAGTGACGGCGAATGTGTACGCTGATGCGTGGATTGATAATAAAAACCGCTTAATGATTGGCGATAGTGCTTTTGCAGTTGATATTACACAACTCTTAAAAGGCAGCACTGTTGATGAAGAAGGTTATTTAATTGGTCCTGACGCTAAAAAGTATGATTTAAATGATGTTGACGTTGTTGCCACGATTGATTTTAAAGATATTGAACTTGATGACGTCATTGAAGAAGATGCACCGACGGGGCATGTGATTAGCATTATCTGGTTAGGTGACCACTATCAAGTGATTGTGCGTACAAATGATGAAGAAGATTTTATCGTTGATTCGGAATATTTATGGAACGAAGGCGACTTAGTCAGTATTATTATTAAACCTGAAAATATTAGTCTCAAACTCAAAGGAGAATTAGTGCCCTATGAAAATTAGATTTCGGCGCGCGCACATTGGAATCCCTTATGTGGTATTCATGATTTTGTTTGTGTTATTACCGCTTTTCTTTGTGGCCTTCTACGCCTTCACGAATAGTGCGGGGCGCTTTAGTTTTGAACCGATGGTTAACTTCTTTACAAGTAGTGCGAAATGGCGCGTATTATTTGTCTCCTTTATCTTTGGGATCTTAAATACCGCCTTATGTTTACTGATTGGTTATCCATTAGCGATGATTCTCGCTAATAAAAAATATAACACTAATGCGGTGTTAGTGATGCTTTTTGTGATGCCAATGTGGATTAATTTCATTATCCGTTCATGGGCGATGCGTGACGTCCTTGTCTTTTTAGGAATTGGTGGCGGTGAGTATCCAGAACTCGCAACATTATTAGGACTTACTTATAACTACTTACCATTTACCATTCTCCCGCTTTATTCAACGATGCTTAAAATGGACAAAAACCAAATTGAAGCAAGTTATGATCTTGGCGCAGGTCCAGTTACGACGTTCTTTAAAGTGATTGTGCCAATGACAATGCCTGGTATCGTTAGTGCGGCGACAATGGTCTTTATGCCAACGATGACAAGTTATGTTATCGCTGATATTTTAGGCGAAGGGAAAGTAACTTTATTTGGGAAATATATTGAAATTTATTTCACGCAAAATATTTGGAATGAAGGTTCCTTCTTAGCGCTTGTGATGCTGGCGCTGATCGGAATCAGTGTCCTTGTCCCGAAACTTTTAACAAAAAAAAGCGCAGCAGCAAAGGGGGTCGGTATTTATGATTAAGAAGATTCTCGCTAAAGTATATGTGTACTTTATTTTATTCCTGCTTTATTTACCAATTTTATTTCTCATTATCTATAGCTTTACGCCTGCGGAAACAACAGGGGTGTGGGAAGGCTTTAGTTTTGAACTTTATGGTCGCGTCTTTTTCAATGAAAAAATTATGCGGGCTTTGCTTAATACACTAATTATTGCGCTTAGCAGTGCCGCAGTGGCAACACTTTTAGGCACATTAGGGGCGATTGGTGTGTTTTATATGAAAAAGAGACCGCAAAAATTAATGGAAGGGATTAATGAAATTCCCGTTGTGAACGCTGAAATCGTCGTGGCGATAAGTCTTGCAATTTTATTTCGCGTGTTCGCTAATTTCTTAGAAGCACGTGGGGTCGCCACAAATAGTCCAAACTTTGTGACGCTTTTAATAGGTCACGTTGTGCTTAGTATTTCCTTTGTCTATCTAAACGTGAAACCAAAACTGCAACAAATGGATCCTAATGATTATGAAGCAGCGCTGGACTTAGGGGCTAAGCCGCTTTATGCGATTCGCAAAGTCGTTTTACCAGCGATTGTACCTGGTATTGTCAGTGGCTTTATGCTTGCGTTTACGTTAAGTCTTGATGATTTTATCATTACGAACTTCTTACGTAATCAATCATTTGATACACTATCAACGTATGTCCAAGGCGTTATTGTGCGGGCCGCAATTCCGGCGGAGATGCGTGCTTTAACAACTTACATTGTCTTAATTACACTTGCGGTCGTACTTATTTCAGGGATTAAACGTGATTCACGTTCAGCACGGAAAGCAATGTTACGAGCGCAAAAAAGGGGGACACTATAATGAAACGTAAATTTGTCTTTTTACCGCTTTTATTACTCGGTAGTGTCAGTTTAAGTAGTACGCCTTCACCATTAGTTACTGACTTTGTTCGTGATTATGCCGCGCAAGCTACTGAACCAAGTGGTCCGCAAACATTGCGAATTTATAACTGGGAAGAATATATTGGGGAAGCAGATGATGAAGACCCTGACTGTGTTGATGTTTTAGCCGCATTCCAAGAATATTATCTTGAAGAATATGGTGAAGAAGTCACCATTGAGTATAATACATTCTCCACGAATGAAGATATGTACAATATCGTTAAACTTAATGGGGCAAAATATGATTTAATCGCGCCAAGTGACTATATGATTCAACGGATGGTCCGCGAAGATATGCTCGAAAAGTATGATCTTGATGACGACGGAAATTATAAATATGTTCCAAACTATAATGAATATGCAAGTCCGTATTTAATCGATTTATTCAAAGAAGATTTAGGGATTTATGAATATGCCCCGGGTTACATGTGGGGAACAATGGGCTTTCTTTATAATAGTGAATTTAATGATACTATCAGCGAAGATGTCCATAGTTGGATGATGTTATGGGATCAAAAATATAGTAAGAAAACGTCGATTAAAGATAGTATGCGTGAAGGGTATTTACTTGGGCTCTTTAAGTATTATGAAACAGAATTAAATGACTTAGCAGCGCAAAGAAGCGAAGGGCTCATTAGTGATGATGATTATAATGCCGAGCTTAGTGACCTACTCAATGACGTTGATCCTGACACAATCAAAGAAGTAATTCATGTGATGAATGAACTTAAAAGTAATATTTATGGGTTAGAAGTTGACCAAGGGAAGATTGATATGATTACGGGGAAAATCGCCGCGAACACCGCTTGGAGCGGGGACGCTGTTTATGCGATTGAAGAAGACCCAAATGATGTGCTCCGTTATACGATTCCTAAAGAAGGTAGTAACATTTGGTTTGATGGTTGGATTATGCCCCGTGGCGCTAATAAAGTTGTCGCGCAACGCTTCGTAAACTTTGTGAGCAGTCCCGAAATGGCAATTGCTAATATGTATTATATTGGTTACACTAGTTTTATTGCAGGGGATGATGTCTTAGAATACATCCTTGATAACGATGCGGTGTATGATGCCGCAGAAGCGGAAGAAACAGTCGATCTTGACTTTACATATTTCTTTAGTGATACCATCGAAAATCCAAGCGACGCTGTGATTACTATTGACGCAAATTATGTGGGCCATACGTTAACCACAACTTATCCAACTGAAGAAGAAATTATTCGTAGTGTAGTGATGCGTGACTTTGGCGATAGTAATAAGCTTGTCATTGACATGTGGGCGAATTTTAAAGCGACGGATATTCAAAACTGGATGATTATCTTTAGTGTGATAATTGTCCTTGCGGTTGGCAGTGCGGTCACTGTTAACCAAGTCCAAAAATTTAAGGCCGCGCGTCGCAAGCGCAATTTATATAAAGAGTAGCAATGAACAAAAAGTTAGCGATCATTGGTGGTGGAGTAAGCGGAGTAACCTTAGCGCGGTTAGTGCAAGACTCCTTTAGTGTCACTATCTTTGAACGCGAGCCTAGTCTCTTACAAAAACTTTTACGCACAGGTAATGGGCGAGCGAATATATATAACCGCAACATTCATCCTTTCTGTTATAACGATGAAGATTTTCTCAGTGCCCATTTACCACGGATTGTTAAAACACTTGATGACTTATTTAATACTTTTAATATTGTTACTTACACTGATGCGGAAGGACGAGTATATCCGTATAGTCGTAGTGCAAAAGCATTGCGCGCCTTATTTATTAACGGTTTAAAGTGCGACATAAGATTAGAGCACACTGTTAAAGAAATAACTAAGGTTAATGATAAATATGAAGTTGATGGCGAAGAATTTGACGCTGTGGCGCTTACGATGGGCTCTAGTGCGGGACTCTTTAAATATCCGCTTGATAATAATAACGCTGCCCTTATTAATGGTCTTGGTCTAGAAACAACCGAACTCGTACCGACGATTAAAACAATTAAAGTTAGTGAAAATTTAAAGCGAATTGAACATGAACGTGTGATTGCTAGAATGACACTGTTTGATGACGATAACATTATCGCTAGTGACGTTGGTGAAGTGTTATTTAAGAAGGACGGGCTAAGCGGAATCGTTAGTTTTATTTTAAGTAGTTACCTTGAATGGGCGGTCGTTAAAAATCCGAAACGACACTACTCTTTAGCCCTTGATTTAATGCCTGACTTTAGCCGACGTTACGCAGCGGAGCTCATCCAAAAAGAGGCTGACTTTGATAACATTTTTAGTCCTAACTTAAGCCATTATTTAAAGGGGCGTCCAGAGCCACTTTTAGAGCGCGTTAAGAATCTAACTTTTACCCCTAAACCAAAAAATAATCCCGAGAATACAAGTGCGCTCCATGGCGGGATTAAACTCTCACAACTAACTGAAGATTTTGCCGTAAAGCAAAGTGAAAATCTCTATGCGCTTGGTGAAGTGATAAACATTGACGGCATATGCGGCGGCTACAATTTAGCGTTCGCTTTTTACGCTGCAAAGGTCGTAAGTGATGCGCTCTTACGAAAATTGTAAATATAGCGCTTCCATGTTAGACAATGTATAAATTACTAATTTAAACCTAGCAAAAAAGGGTTATTTATGCCATTTTAGTAAACAATTAGTAGTTATTTTTCTTGGAAAACAAAGAAAAACGAACAAACTTTTGTTACTATTTAATTACTACTTTCGGGAGGTTCTTACCGATAAGCGACAATGGTTGCAAAGTCGCTTTTTTTATTTTAATCTTAAGGTCAGAAATTAATATAACTATTTCTAGAGGAGGGTTTTTTATGGTCACACATATTAGAAAAAGAGACGGCAGGTTACAAAAGTTTAATGCAGGAAAAATTGCGAGTGCAATTAACGCAGCTTACGGCAACACTAACGATGTGCAAGCTTTACTTTACGCTGCGGAAATCACTAGTAATTTAAATGCGAATTACGATGGGACAATCGACATTGAAGTCGTCCAAGACGAAGTCGAAAAGTTCTTAATGAAGAAAGATCCCGATACGGCCAAAAAATATATTTTATATCGCAAAGACCGCGAACGGATTCGCAATGCCAAGAGCACCGTTTTTAACTATAAAAAACTCGTTGAGGATTATTTACATATTGCCGACTGGCGGGTCAAAGAAAACTCCACAGTCAATTATTCTTTAGGGGGCTTAATCTTAAGCAATAGTGGCGCTGTGACCGCGAACTATTGGTTAAGTGAAGTATATGATGAAGAAGTCGCTAATGCGCACAGAAGCGCCGCAATTCATATTCATGACTTAAGTATGCTCAGTGCCTATTGTGCGGGCTGGGATATTGAAAAGATTATTCGCGAAGGGGTTGGTGGTGTTGAAGGCAAGATTTCAAGTAAACCAGCAAAACACTTATTTACGTTAGCAAACCAACTCGTTAACTTCTTAGGCATCATGCAAAACGAATGGGCGGGCGCACAAGCTTTTAGTAGCTTTGATACCTACCTCGCTCCATTTGTTAAAGTTGATAACTTAGCTTATGAAGAAGTAAAACAAGCGATTCAATCATTCGTGTTTGGCGTCAATACTCCAAGTCGGTGGGGGAGTCAAGCACCATTTAGTAATATTACCCTTGACTGGACTGTGCCAAGCGACCTCGCTGATCGCCCAGCGATTGTGGGTGGCAAAGACATGCCCTTTAAATATAAAGACTGTCAAAAAGAAATGGATATGATTAACAAAGCGTTCCTTGAAGTCATGATTGAAGGTGACGCAAATGGGCGCGGATTCCAATATCCAATCCCAACTTATTCCATTACGCGTGAATTCTCGTGGGATGAAACTGAAAATAATAAACTCTTATTTGAAATGACAGCGAAATATGGCACTCCTTACTTCAGTAACTATATTAATAGTGATATGGAACCAAGTGATGTGCGGAGTATGTGCTGTCGCTTACGGCTTGACTTACGTGAATTACGCAAAAAAGGTGGCGGTTTCTTTGGCGCTGGTAGTAATACTGGTTCAGTTGGCGTTGTGACACTTAATATGCCACGCTTAGCCTATCTCTCACGCACGGAAGTTGAATTCTTTAATGAACTTGATAAATTAATGGATGTTAGTGCCCGTAGTTTAAAAGTAAAACGCGATGTCGTTAGTAAATTACTGGAAGACGGTCTCTTTCCATACACAAAACGCTATTTAGGGAATTTTGACAATCACTTCTCAACGATTGGCCTTGTTGGGATGAACGAAGCATGTTTAAATGCGAGGTGGCTAGGGAAAGACTTGGGTGACGAAGCAGCACAAGCATTTACGATTAAAGTCTTAAATCATATGCGTGAACGACTTAGTGACTACCAAGAAGCCTATGGTGATCTCTATAACTTAGAAGCAACACCAGCGGAAAGTACCGCCTATCGTTTTGCCAAACACGATAAAGTGCGTTATCCCGATATTATTACCGCTAGGTTAGGTGCAGAGGGTGATCCTTTCTACACTAACTCGAGTCACTTACCAGTGGGCTATACCGCTAGTATTAGTGAAGCGCTTGATATTCAAGATGAAATGCAAACCCTTTATACGTCAGGAACAGTATTCCACACGTTCTTAGGACAAAAATTACCAAGTTGGCAAAGTGCGGCACGCTTAGTGCGGAAAATCGCTGAAAACTATCGCTTACCTTACTTTACAATGTCCCCAACATATTCAATTTGTCCAACACACGGCTATTTAACAGGTGAAGTCGAAGTTTGTCCAGAATGTAAAAGGACGACTGAAGTCTATTCCCGGATTACGGGCTACTACCGGCCACTTAAAAACTGGAATGATGGCAAGAAAGCTGAATTTGAAACACGCTTAGAATACGCTGACTTTAATATTGAAGGTGGTACGGTCCATAATCCTAAATTTAGCGCCCCCAAAGAAGTCGTTAAAGATACCGCAGGCACGCCCGTTAAAGATCAAACACCAGCCCCGAAAAAAGGTGCACCAATCATTTTCTTAAATAAACAAAATAATGACTAAAAAGACGATACGAATAGCAGGTTACGTAAACGATTCCTTGGTTGATGGACCAGGGATTCGTTTTACAATATTTACCCAAGGCTGTCCCTATCGTTGTTTAGGGTGTCATAACCCTGATACATGGGATCCAAAGGGTGGCGAAGAAGTAGAAATAAGTGCGCTTATTAAAAAATGGCGCAAGAATCCGCTGCTTGATGGCATCACCTTAAGTGGTGGCGAACCTTTAAGTCAAAAAGAAGCACTCTTGCCCCTTATTAACGCCGCGAAAGAAGACGGGCTTAATATTACGATGTATACAGGGTCAACTTATGAAGAACTACTTAAAAGAAATGATGCAGTCATAAATGAAATCTTAAGTAAAGTCGATTACTTAATTGATGGTCCCTTTATTTTGCATGAACTAAATCTTAATTTACTCTATCGTGGTAGTAACAACCAACGGATTATTGATTTACGGAAAAGTACGCCTGATAAGCTTGTCCTTATTCACACAATGCGTGATTTTAAATAAAATAAGGATGTCTTAATGAAAAAAGAGTGATGTTAAGGTCACTCTTTTTGTTTTTATGATGTAGTTATGGTTATTTTCTAAACATGATCTTTTCACTACCAAACATGACAGTGAGTAAGTAGATTCCGCCCACTGCGACAAGTAAATTAGTGATGAGTGTTAAGATAAATGGGACAATTAAGAAGTCGCCACTAAATAAGGAAAGTAAGATATTAACAGAGTTATAAATAGGGATTAAGTATAAGGCGGCATTTGTTGTCGCACTTCCAAACATTGTTGTAACACCAGTTGCCATAATCATCATCATTAATGGTGCACTTAAGCCATTAGCTTCTTTAATTGACTTCGCGTAAGCACTAATTAAGCTATTAAAGACAATAAAGACGAGCATCGTGACAATTAAGACAGTAAATATGGCCAAATAAGTGCCAGCGTTAAGTGTCGCAAAGTTAACGTCACTACCCATCATTTTCGGCAAACTTAGTGTGACGCCAAGGAAACTACTAGCCGCACTAACTAAAGCGACAATACTAAGCGCAATAATTTTACCAAGCGCTAAAGTGCTGCGTTTGACCGGTGTGACAAGGAGCGTCGCAATAGTGCCGCGCTCTTTTTCTCCGGCAATACTTTCGGGTGCCACCGCCATTGCGCCGGTAAAGAGGAAAGTAATAAGTAAGAAGGGGAGCATACCCATAATAATTGTGGTGCCGATATCACCTTGGGTTGAGTGATCAACAGGGGTCGCCACATATATTTGTAAAACATTATTTAAGATACCAGCATAATTTTGATAAGCGGTCATGCTTGGCATACTTGAAGCGTTAAAGTGGAAAGTGACCACTGGTGGATTTTCAGGATCATTAGCGGTATATTTCGCTAAGAAGTCAACTTCATAAACGACATATAAATCAAGTTTCTTTTCAGCAAGCATGGTCGCAAAGTCTGCAGGAGTTTCTTCTAAAAATGTTACTTTTTCAAAGCCAAGATTAGCGTCAATGACATTAAAACGGGGATCATTGGGGCGATTTTCAATCCGTAACACATAATCATGATCTTTCCCTTCCGCGGTTTTTTTAATAATATCGCCCATGATTGTATACATTATAAAAATGATAATACCAGGAATAATTAACGCTGCGAGCATTCGTTTGTCAGTAAAGAAACGGCGTAATTCTTTTTTAATGACGGTCCATAAGTTATTCATTAGGCAAGCCCTCCTTTAACTTTTTCATATTCAAGAAAGAAACGTTCCTCAAGACTATTTGGCTCACTAAAGACACTCATACTTTCTTCAAAGATGAGACGCCCATCAATAATGACCCCAACCCGGTCACATATTCTTTCAACAAGCGAGAAGATGTGTGTTGATAAGATAATTGTTTTCCCCGCTTCTTTTAAGGCAGTAAGGAAATCAATGACCGTTTTCGCGGTAATAACGTCAAGGCCGTTTGTCGGTTCATCAAAAATAATGAATTTTGGATCGTGAACGATGCTAATGACAAGCGAAACTTTTTGTTTCATCCCGCTACTGAGGTCGCTGACCTTGACTTCTTTAAATTCACTAATTTCGAATTTATCAAAGAGTTCTTGTTTGCGTTTTTCTCTTACTTCTTCAGGCACACCATGGAGCCGGCTGAAGTAATCAAACAAGTAATTTGGTGTGAAGAAGTCGTCTAACTTTAATTCACTTGTTAAGAAGCCAATTTGACTGCGGACTTTACTTTGTTCTTTACTGATATCATAACCATTAACTTTTACCTCACCACTATCTTTTTTAATTAAGGTTGAGATAATGCGTAATGTTGTTGTTTTACCCGCGCCATTAGGACCAAGTAAACCATATATTTCCCCTTCATAAATATTAAAGGAGAGGTCATTAACCGCAACACGAACTTTCGTATTTGTTTTTTCGATTTTTTGTTGTTTTTTCGAAAGTTTAAATGTCTTGACTAAATTTTTAACTTCTAAGATTGGTTGCATAGTTCCTCCTTATTTCTTTATTATACATAAAGAATATATCTGCCCTTGAAGATATTACAATTATTTACGAGATTTTTACAGCACTTACACAAAGAAATATTGTATTTATTAATAGGAGATTAATTATTAAACTATTAATGAAAACTATTAAAATAATGATAACGCATTGACAATATAATGATATACTAATACAATGACATTGAATAGGAGGAATTTAAATATGTCCATGACGAATTTAAATATTAGGATGGATAAGAAAGTGAAAGAAGAAGCAGAAGCGATATTTCAAGAATTAGGGCTCAATATGACGACTGCTGTTAACATGTTTTTACGAACTACAATTCGTGAAAAAGGCATTCCCTTTCATTTAAGTTTAAGCGTTCCAAACATTACCACTAAAGCGGCAATTGAAGAAGGAAGAAAGATTGCGTTTGATGATAATGTTAAAGGCTATGATAATTTAGATGATTTAAGGGAAGCCTTAAAAGGATGAAATATAAGGTCAAGTTTACAAAGCAGTTTAAAAAGGATGTAAAACTTGCTAAAAAACAAAATAAAAATTTAGATAAGTTATATGAAGTAGTAGAGCTGTTAGCCAAAGGTGAAAACTTGATAAGAAATACAGAGATCACGCACTTGTTGGAAAGTACAAAGGTACTAGAGAATGTCATATCGAACCAGACTGGTTGCTAATATACGAATACTTTGAAAATGTTCTTGTGTTGATGCTTTATCGAGCCAGTTCTCACTCTGAATTATTCAATTGAAATTGAAAATATAAGATGTGTTTACATTGATGGTTTTATCATAGTTTTAATAATTAAATGTTTTTGTTATAATTGAGTAGCGCTTCCATAGCCAAGTGGTAAGGCAATTGACTGCAACTCAATGACCGTTGGTTCAAATCCGACTGGAAGCTCCAAAAGTTAATAAAGTCCGCGATACAAGCGGGCTTTTATTTTTACTAATGTAGGTTTAACATAGATATAGCGTAACTTGCTTTAGATGGGGTAATTAGCAACCAAAAAGTAAGCAATAATTGCGTATAAATAAATTAAACAATACGCAATAATTGCGTTAACAAACATAATATGGTATCATTTTGATGAGGTGATATTATGTCATTAAAAGAATTGAGAATTAGTAAAAAATTAACACAAGCCCAAAGCGCTAAGTATCTTGGGATGCCACTTCGTACTTATCAAAATTATGAAAATGATGAATCGAAAAAGACATCAATGAAATATTTATATATGATAGATAAATTAGAAAAATATGGTTATATTGATGAAACAACTGGTATCATTTCAGTTGAACAAATTAAAGAGGCTTGTGCGGAAGTTTTTAAAAACCTTGATGTTGATTATTGTTATTTATTTGGATCATACGCGGAAGGTAATGCAAACGAAAGTAGTGATGTCGACTTATTAATATCAACGAGTATAACTGGTTTAGATTATTTTAGTTTAATTGAAACATTAAGAAGTAAATTATTTGATAAAAAAATTGATTTATTGACTGTCAAACAATTAGAAGACAATTTTCCTTTATTAAATGAAATACTTAAAAAGGGAGTGAAAATATATGGATAATATCAAAAATAATGAATATTATTTAAAAAAGATTGTTGTTGATTTAAAAATTATTATGGAACGAATGGAAAACATAGATGAGAAAGAATTTAATAAAAATGAATTACTTATTGATTCAGTAATATTTCGTTTAATTCAAATATCTGAAAATTCACTCAAATTAAGCGACCAATTTAAGAAAGAACATAAAAATGTCCAGTGGAAAGCCATTAAAGGTTTAAGAAATAGAGTCGTACATGATTACGGTAATGTTGATTTATCTATTATTTTCGATACTGTAAAAAATAGTGTTCCTTTATTGTATAAATCATTAATTAATCTATTGTAAAAGAACCATTTGTTAACTAATATTAGCCGGATTTCAATAAAAAAGCTATCTGTTTTTAGTTACCGGCAAAATTAAATTAAAAATATATTAAAATATTGATATATTGCCGATAGTATTTTATAATGATGTTGAAGAAAAATAAATATGAAATATTTAAGTGTCGCAGAAATCGCTAAAAAGTGGGGACTAAAAGAAAGAAGTGTACGGAATTATTGTAACAAGGGTCGAGTACTTGGCGCTTTTCTAGATGGTAAGACATGGATGATTCCTTTTAATGCAACTAAACCACTAAGAAAAGGAATGAAGACACCTAAAAACACGCTTTTAAGTGCATTAAAGGAACAAAAAGAAACTAAACGAAAAGGTGAGATATATCATAAAGTACAAATTGAACTTACATATAATTCAAATCGTATTGAAGGAAGTCGTCTTACCCTTGAACAAACAAGATATATTTATGACACTAATACGATTGGTTTAGTAAATGAAACAATAAATGTTGATGATGTTGTCGAAACAGTTAATCATTTTCGCTGTGTAGATGTAATTATTGATAAAGCTAACTTTGTACTGACAGAGTCCTTAATAAAAGAACTACATAAGATACTAAAAAATGGTACATCTGATAGCAGGAAAAAGTGGTTCGCTGTAGGAGATTATAAAAGGGTACCTAATGAAGTCGGCGGCACTGAAACAACGAGACCTGAAGCAGTCCAACATGAAATTAAATCTTTATTAAGGGACTATAACGCTAAAAAAAAGATATCATTTAACGATATTGTTGAATTTCATTATCAATTTGAAAAAATTCATCCTTTTCAAGATGGAAACGGGAGAGTAGGAAGATTAATTATGTTTAAAGAATGCTTAAAACATAATATTGTGCCATTTATTATTGATGAAAATCTAAAGCTCTTTTACTACAGAGGATTAAAAGAATGGAATAAGCATAAAGGCTATTTAATTGATACTTGTCTAACCGCTCAAGATAACTTTAAAAAGTATTTAGATTATTTTAGAATTGAATATGAGCAATAATTATTAATATACAAGGATGTACTGCTATCCTAAATGGAGAGCCATATTTTGATTAAAAGGCAATAGATGTATTTATTAAGAAGATAATATGTAAGGAGAAATTTGGAGGGGCTTATGGATGATATAAAATATAACGATGATCTTATTCCTTATTTATATGAAGGTGTATATGTTGTGGATTGTAATCGCAAGATTCTTTTTTGGAATGAGGGCAGTGTTAGAATTACTGGCTATTCTCAAGCGGAAATGGTGAATAGTTATTGTTATCAAAATATTTTGCAACACGTTGATGAAAAAGGCACACTTTTATGTCTTGAAGGCTGTCCGCTTAATGCGACATTGCAAGACGGGAAAATTAGAGAAGCCCGTGTCTTTCTTAAACATAAAGATGGCTATCGAATCCCAGTGATGGTTAAAACATTACCAATATATGATGGAGAGCAACATATTGTCGCCGCGATTGAAGTATTTACGGATGAACGCTTCCAAAAAGAAATTTATCATGAAAATATAGAATTAAAAGATAAACTACATACTGATCCGTTAACGCTTGTCGCTAATCGCAATTTTTTTGATTTCCAAATTAATAAACGCTTAGAAGAAGCACGCCTATTTGGCAATAAATTTGGGATATTAATGATTGATATTGATCACTTTAAAAAAGTTAATGATACTTATGGCCATTTAGTGGGTGACGAAATTCTTAAAATTGTTGCGCATACGCTTTCTTCAAACGTGAAGAAAACAGATATGGTAAGCAGATGGGGCGGCGAAGAATTTATTGCGATCATCGATGTTGCTAGTAATGAAGAATTAACTGCTATTGCCGAAAGACTACGCACACTAGTCGCTGCTTCTGGTTATAAGCTTAATGCTGACAAAACGATTCAAGTCACTATATCAGTTGGCGGCACACTAGTGACTAAAGAAGATACGATTAAAAGTGCAATTACAAGAGCGGATGACAATATGTATTACGCGAAACAAAATGGGCGTAATCAATCAAAGATTGTTTAATAAGCAAAACATAAATGTATTAATAACCGTAGTAAAAATAACAAAAAGGGACTTCAACTCCCTTTTTGTATAAAAAAAGTTTTTAGCATTTAACATCAATTACGATTAATTAGGACGTATTATAAATAAAGACAAACGATAAATATGCTACATTGTTAAGTGGAGGAAAATGATAATGATTAAAATAACTTATGATAATAAATTTAAGACAAGCTTAGTGCTAGTCTTAGAAAAAACAACGAAAACAAAAGAACTTGAACTAATCCTTGAACAAAAACTCTTTACCGCGAAAATGGGGGAAGTGTTTGTTAGTGTTAATTTAAAGCGTGAGGGGAGTGTCTACCTTGGACTTGAAAAAGGGTTAGCGGAAGACCATGAAAAAATAAGAACCGCTGGTTTTACATTAGCGCAAAAAGTAGTGAGTGAAAAGATTAGTAAGATTAATCTTGATTGTAAAAGTGAAGACCCAAAACTTGTGACAACTTTAGTGCAAGGCCTATTATTTAGTAATTATAATTTTGAGAAATATAAAACGAAAAAGAATGAAGACTTTAATGTTGAAGTTTCTCTTTTAAACGCCACGCAAGTACTTAAAGACAAAATTAACGAATTAGAAGTTGTTATTAATGGTGTTAACACTGCCCGTGACTTAGTAAATACAAGAGCGATTGATCTTTATCCAGAAACATACGCTGCTAAAATTGTTGAGCTATTTAAAGACACGGCTGTTGAAGTTGAAGTCTTTGCTAAAAAAGCAATTGAAAAATTAGGGATGCATGCTTTACTTGCCGTTAATGCCGGGAGTGATAAAGAACCGCGTTTTGTGGTAATGAAATATTTCGGTGATAAAACTAGCGATAAACATATTACATTTGTTGGTAAAGGTTTAACATATGACTCAGGCGGATACGATATTAAACCTGGTAAAAGTATGTTTGAAATGTTTACTGATATGGCGGGTTCCGCGGCCGTTATTGGCGCGATTAAAGCGATTGCCGATAATAAATTAAAAGCGAATGTTGTCGCAGTTACAGCATTAACTGAAAACTTAATTAATGGGAAAGCATATAAAAATGGTGACATTATTTCAACAATGAAAGGTTCCACTGTCGAAATTGGTTCAACAGACGCTGAAGGAAGACTTACACTTGCAGATGCTATTTATTACGCCGCTACAAAATTAAATTCCACACATATTATTGAATTATCAACATTAACTGGTGCTTGTGTAGTGGCGCTTGGGACCGATATCATTGGCGTGACCACTAATAATGAAGAATTTTATAATAAAGTATTTGATGCTGGTAATCATGTCGGTGAACCTAGTTGGCGCCTACCTGTTACTGATGTTTTAAAAGAAGCAGTAAAAGGCGAATTTGCCGATCTTAAAAACTCTGTTCCTGGTGGAGCAGGCACGATTACCGCTGGTATATTCCTTGAACACTTTAGTGAAAATATTCCGTTTGTCCATTTAGATATCGCTGGGACAGCTTATGGTAAAGCCAAAAGGTATTACGCGAACGGGGCAACAGGAGTGGGTGTTAGAACTTTATATAAACTTGTAGCGACGAATTTCTCTAAATAATAAATTAATATTGCTTATTATACATACTCCAAATCCTAGAAATTAGGAATGGGGTATTTTTGTAAAATATCTTTTTCTCGTAAAAGTGTTGTTATTCTCGTAAAAGGTGTTATAATTTATGAGAAAGGTGAATATTATGCGAACATTCAATTATTCAAAATACAAAGAATACAAATGGGATGCTGAAATTTTAAGAAAAGTTTCAAGTATCTATAAAAATAAAGGCAAGTTAGAAGTTTTAGAACCTCGAAATCCTGAATTATTTGAGAAATTAATAGAAAACGCTCAATTTGAAAGTGTTGTGGCGAGTAATGCCATTGAAGGCATTAAGACTACGAATCACCGGTTTAAGCAATTATTTAAACAAAAAATAACGCCTAAAAATCGAAGTGAAGAAGAAATTGCTGGATATAAAGATACACTTAATATTATTAATGAAAGTTATGAACACATTAATGTCACTCCTAATTATATTTTGCAACTCCACAAAATCATGTATGAAAAAGTTAGTAATAACTCTATTGGCGGGCGCTTTAAAAATGTTCAAAATTACATTAGTGCGACTAGTGAAACAGGTGAAGAGTTTACAATATTTACGCCCTTATCACCAGTAGAAACCCCACAAGCAATTACAGATATTTGTAACGAATATAATAAAATGATTAAAGAAGGCGTAGTTAACCCGTTAATACTTACCTTTATCTTTTTACTTGATTTCCTAGCTATCCACCCTTTTAATGACGGGAATGGTCGGATGAGTCGTTTACTGACTAATCTTCTTTTATATCGCCTTAGTTATTATGTAGGCAAATATGTATCACTTGAAAACAAAATAGCGGAAACAAAAGATTCATATTATGATGCATTGCTTGATGCACAAAAGGGCTGGGAAGATGATAACAATGATCCCACTCCATTTATTAGTTATATGCTAGGCATAGTTGAAAGAGCATATAATGATTTAGAAACTAAAATTAATTTACTAAATCAAAACCTTTCAGCCTATGACATTGTTAAACAGAGTTTAACTTCTAAAATAGGGAAAATAACGAAGGCAGAAGTACTAACTTTATGCCCAACATTATCATCAAGTTCAGTTGAAAAGTCACTAGCGCAATTAGTGAATGAAGGTAAGTTAGAAAAAAAAGGCGCAGGCAAAAATACATTCTATGTTATAAAAATGTAATTTGAAGCAATTAAAATTACTATAATTATAGGTAATAAAAAATAAGATAACGCTATATAATAATTTTTCTATTCAAATCGGAAAAAAGTTGAAAAGCCAAAGTTTTGCTAATTGATTAGAAAAACTTTTTTGTTTTAAAAAGTAGATATCTTCTCTATTTACAAATAGGGGTGATTCTTTTAATGTTACTAAAAGCTTATGTAGGTGAAACAAATAATTATGATAAAAAAGAAAAAGTAGAACGCACGAAAATTAAAACGTGGTTAAAAAGTGTTGTTGCTTTTGCTAACAGCAAAGGAGGAAAAATCTTTTTTGGTGTTAGTGACTCAGGTGAAGTTAAAGGTCTAGAAAATTACAAAAGTGATTCCGAATTTATTAGTGAAACTATTAAAACACGCATTGATCCAATTCCTGAATTTAATATGGAAATTACGGAGACAAAAGGTGCGACAATAATTATTTTATTGGTTTTTGCTGGTCATAATACACCTTACTACTTTATTGAAGGTAGCGCTCGAACAGCGTATAAACGAATTGGTAATCAAAGTGTAAGAGCAACAAGTACTGATTTACTTAATCTAACACTTAAAGGGCAAACACTAACATACGATTTATTACTATCTAATAAACATATTGATGATGTAACTTTTAAAATGTTAGAACAAGAATATAAAATTGTCACACGCTTAGAATTAGAAACAAAAGATTATTCTTCATTTAAGTTAGTAAATGATAAAGGAATCTTAACGAACGCTGGTGCGCTTTTTGCCGATGGCCATGTCGTTTATCAGTCGCGTCTCTTTTGCACAAGATGGAACGGACTAACTAAAACGCACGGGTTAATGGAAGCCTTAGACGACCAAGAATACGCTGGTAATTTATTGTATTTATTAAAAGCGGCACTTGACTTTATAAAACGTAATAATAAAAAGATGTGACGCAAGGGCGCTCTTTACCGTGAGGAATATTTTGATTATCCAGAACTCGCAATTAAGGAAGCATTAGTGAACGCGCTTGTTCACCGTGATTACACTATTATTGGGGGAGAAATTCATGTTGATGTTTATGATGATAGAATCGAGATAGTCTCACCAGGTGGCATGTATGACGGAAGTTTTATTCAAGAACTAGATATTTTTAGTATTCCATCAATTAGAAGAAATCCAGTCATCGCTGACTTATTTGGTCGTTTTAATTTAATGGAACGAAGAGGTTCTGGGTTAAAGAAAATTGTGGAAGCTTATGAAGCTGAACATAATTACAATGCAAAGTTTATGCCACAATTTAAATCCACTGAATCAGCCTTTTTCACAATCTTAAAGAACCTAAATTATGGTGAAATAAATGTCGGTGAAAATGGCACCCAAAGTGGCACCGAAAGTGGCACCGAAAGTGGCACCGAAAAACTGACTCAAAAGCAAAATATAAAAAATAGAAGACAAGAGATATTAAATATTTTAAAAGATAATCCAACTATAACAGCAAAAGAATTGTCAAATATGTTCATAACATCAATAAGAACAACAAAAAGAGATTTAACAAGGTTAATAGAAGCTGGAAAAATTAAATATGAAGGTAGTACTAAGGATGGGAGATGGATTTTACTAGACAAGCGAAATGATACCCAAAATGTCACCCAAAATGTCGGTCAAAATGTCGGTCAAAATGTCGGTCAAAAATTAAGTCCGTTGCAAGGACGTCGGATAATTATTGAAATGATACACAAAACGCCTAACATTACTACTGAGTATTTAGCAAATGTATTCAATCTGACAGCAAAAACAATTGAAAGAGATTTAAAAATATTAATTAAATTAGACAAAATAAAATATAAGGGAAGCGCTAAAAAGGGTCGGTGGATCATTATTGAAAAGAAGCAATAAGAAATATATATTAATAATATGCCTAAATTATTAAATGGATTATATTTATTCTCACAGGACGATTATTTAACAGAATCCCAAGTTGTGAAAATTAAAAAAAATCATTTAATCCTTTTTCAGAGTAATCATCATTACGCAAAAGAAGTGAACTCCTATTACCCTTTTGACGGTGGCTTATCATGGGTAAACGGGACATTACACAAAGATTTGCCGCAGCCTATTTGCCAAGTTGCAGCGATTAGTTTTACTCGTTATGAAAAGAAAGTAGTTGCCGTACTTAATCCCGCGGATAAAAGGAAAAGACGTAATACTATGCTGTACTCCGTCTTTCGTTTGATGAAGGGAAAACATTTAGTAAAGAGCTCTTAATTCTTAATAATAAATATTGCTTTTTCTTCTAATTCTTCTTTAGTGTACTTAGATGATGACACCCTAGGTATATTCTTTGAAGATAGTGCAGCATCAAACTATATGTCATTTATGAAGGTTGATTTAAAGGAATGGTTAGACAAATGATTTATTTAAGTGGTGTTTAATTATTGTATTCATTGTTGTTTGAAAAGCAATTTTGGTAGGTTTAAAAACTGAAGAAGATGTTACTTGAAAAAGACTAAATTAATGTTTACAATAAAAAAGAAGCAGGAGTAACTCAATGTGTAAAGTAGTTACGACACCTATGCTCAATATTATGAGGGAGTGGTGTGCTTCATCTAAAAGACCTCTATGCAAAGGGTTGCAAAGGAGGCGACTATTATGACAAATCAAAAAACAAAATTTGATTACTCGAAAGTAGAATCAAAAGAAGATTTACGTTACTGGGGTTTGCATCCTAAAAAAGGCAGACTTCATATTGACACTAAAAGGTATAAAAAAATATGCGAAATAGAACGTTTCACTGAATTTATACCTAGCGGATTATTCCAAAATAGAAACACTCATTATTTTATTCCAAATAAACAAAAAAGACATGATTACAAGTATAATCTTTTTCGTGATTTGATTTTACAACTAAAAGAAGATTGGTTTTGTGAATATAAGAATGTTTTTGCCGCAATTAAGACGCCAGAAGAAGCATATCAAAATTTAAGATTAGATATGATAGCTCACAGCTCTGGCTCTGATGACTTAGATGAAATAGAATTTGATGCTATGATTCATAGCTTTAATCGTATTAAAAAATACAATGAAATTATTAATTCTTTATATTTTCAATTTATTCAAAAAATCACTTCGGAAATAACACGATATATGTTGCTTGTATGTAATGATTTAGGTTATAAGAGTAATGATTTTAGCATTGATGCTTTTTTCAAGTTTTCAGATGGACTAATAAAAGATAAGAGCCAACCAAAAATCAATAAGTTTAGAAAATATAACGCTTTTAATCTATTAAATAAAATAAATAATTTCTTAAAACATAATACTTTAAGATCATATGAGCAACTAAAAAAACATTACCCTAAAAATGTTAGGACCAAAGGTGTTGATGGTTGCAAAATAGATTATGAAAACGGGATGTACGCTGGGGATTGGATTATTATAAAGCCAGATTATATTGATAAATTATTTGATAAACTAATTATTTTCTTCGAAGATTATTGCAGTATCATTCTAAAAGAAAACATCAAAGAAGCAGATTGGAATTATGATGACTATTTTAGGGACGCATTTAAGGTTTTTCAATTTCCTAATGCCTATTATGGCATTAGATAGAAGAGAATAAAACTATGATTATGTCTTAGTTTTAATTGTTAATGCTATTAAAGATTGGTATAATAAAGTTATGAAAGATATTAGACAAATAGTAGGAAACTTTAAAAATTTTAACTTATTTTTTTAATAGTCAACTAAATCTAGACACTTTAAGGAGTACATGATAATGGATAAAAATAATAACGAACATATTCTTAAGTTTGCAACATTCGCGGAACAAAACTTAGATCTAAATAATTTACCAGATATTGAACCCTTTAAATCATTATCAATGATTGTTGTTAATTGTATTTATTCACTTAGAGCAAATTACCGTACAA
>MWEF01000009.1 GCA_002070905.1 Tenericutes bacterium ADurb.Bin087
GCAACAAGGTACCTTGTTGTGTATATAATGGTAGGGGTTAACAACTCTTATGCAAAAATAAGGGGGAAGGCTCATCCGCAGCGGTAAAGTCTGCTTGGCGATTGTCTTTGCCAAGTTGGACAACTGCATCCGCAATTGGATTATTATCTAAGTCTGTGACAACCCCTTTGACGACAAAATGAGTATAAACTGGTTCTTCACTCGAAACCGGGGTTTCACTTGATGCTTCAGAACTAACTGGAGGTTCTTCTGAAGACTCTTCTGTAACTGGGGTTTCACTTGAAACCGGTGGTTCTTCAGTAGTCACACTAGTTACTGGTTTTTCAGAGCTTACTGGTGGCGTTTCACTTGATTGGCCGAAACAGCCACCAAGTAGAAGTGCTAACCCAATAAGTGGAATTAATAGTTTTCTTTTTTTCATATCTTATTCCTTTCGTAAGTTATGGCAAGCTATTGTATTGCTCACGTGTCATAATTTGGTTATTAGTTAGGACCATGTAGGCACTTGCTTGTTGCGGATCAATAAAAGTGCCTTCAACGAACCAACCATACCAGTCAAAATTTGTGCCAATTGTATTTCCGCCTGATAAATATCTATCAGGTGCGCCAAGCGAAAAGCCGATGACATCATCCCGTTCCATGTTAATGGCGGAGTAAGGAACCATAATTTCAACGTTAAAGCCAACATCAGTGTCGCCTTCACTATTTATAGTGCCGTTAACAGTAACTTCAAAGTTAACTAACCCGTTCCACGTACCCCACACGTTATCGCTACCAGTTAAGATACGGGTCCTACCATGAACACCGATATTAATTTGGATATCATTACCTTTATTGTTAACTCCGTCATTTTGTGTATCTAAATATAATTCAACCGAATCACTACGGTTAACTGGGTCGCCGTTAGCGAACCCATCAGTTAATAAGTTATTATCAAGGACAGTGAAAAAGGCAAAAAGCGCCTTTTCGCCACGATAAAACTTCAGGCTAGCGGAATTTGTGTCTTTACGACCAATTGTAACAGTTGGACTTGACCATTCAGGACTATTCCACTCGGTTTCATCCATTACCCCATCGATATTTAATTCTGGGGCTTCAAAGTTCCCAGGAACATCAAACGGATTTACAGCAGTATCAATTGGTGGCTGTGGCTCTTCCTCTTTGGTAAACACTACTTGATTCGCAGCGCTTAGTAGTGGATCTGCCACAACAATACGCCAGCCAGCTAAGACGAGTAAAGTCATTAGTGATAAGATGATTTTAGTTTTCTTCATCTACGCTCCTTTCCCGCATGCTTTAATGTAGCAATGCGGATATTGTTAAAACTATTAAACGCAACTCTGTTGCATTGGCCTTAATTTGCCCAATGATTATATACACTAGTGAAAACATTATTACTAGTAGGCAAAAGGCGCACCAAATAATTAAGCCAATCCATCGTTTGCGTGTCATAAACTTACTTTCTTTCCTCCTTTCATGTCTTTTTTAAATTATGTAGCGGACCAAATTTAACATTTGTTCCTAAACTCGTGTAAAGGCCAATCCCGCCCAAAGCGGCAACATCACTCACTGTTGTTGAAATATATAAAGTGTCGTTAACATAGACATTAAATAATCCGTTATTAAATGTTGCGCGCAGTGTATAAATGACACCAGCATTAATTTCAAATGGGCGATCATAAATTCGTTCTTTACCGTAATTAAAACGATCAACAATGAGCAGTGGTCCTTCAAAACCGACAAGATAACCAAGCAGCGGATATCGTGCTTGGAAGTATTTATTAGAATATTGATGGCTATTTAAAATAATGCCAAAGACGTCATACGGATTTAGTGCTTCAAGTTTAAATGTCACACTAGCATCAAAACTGCCCATCATTTCTTTGTCTAAATAATACGAATCAGTTTCAAGATTAGGCGCCAATTGATGTTTATGATGACTAAAGTTATTTTGGATTGCAAGCGGAACATATTTACTGACATTAATAAATTTATAAATAACTTCACCTGCAATCAGTTTGATAACTATTGTGCCTTTTGTGTCAAGTTCATAGTCACCAAGGTAATAAGAAGTATAATCATATTCACTTGCTGTTTTTGTTAATGTAACAATTTTGTTATTAATTGCTAGCGTTACTTCATCACTAATTTTAGCGTAGATAAATAAGCCATATTTGCCCTTTTCGCCAGCAATATACGTGTATTTATCTTCTTTAAGTCTCTTTTCGTATATCTCATCAAGCGGACAAAGCGTAAGGTCTGACACCCGCTTAATCATCGTCACATCAAGTATGCCAGGAATGACTGTAGGATAATCAAGATTACTAGACCCGCCAGCGTATTTACTAAGCGCCGTGTATTTAAGCGTTCCATAATTTTTAAACCCAATCTTAACATTACGCACAACGGGTAATGATGTTATCGGTGCATTATCAATTAATAGTTCCGCGCACGTATCACAATTTACAATACGGACAGTGTGGTCATAACTAAAATCAAAAGGTAATGCTAGGCGACGGGTAGACACTAGATTGTTTGTCGTTTCTGTAATTATTAATTCGTGAGCGCCAAAATTAACGACATAACGCACATCACTATCTTCTGTACCGATTAATAGGGAGGTATTAACGCCACAGAACGATGTCTCAAATGTAAATCTAGTGTCAGTTTCCGTCTTTGAGAAAAGGAGACCATCCACTAATAGAAAATCTTTTAAGGGGTCAAAAGTCTCAAAAGCGGGACGCTTAGGAACATTAAGTTCAAAATCACTAATGCCAAGATGCACTAAACGACCGGCGATATTTAGCCGGTCAACAAAGAAGCGCCGTGGTTTAAAGCCGGTGTCTATTGCTTCATGTACGTGATACACCGAGTACCATGAATCAAGATCAGGACCAAGCACATTTGAATTATGGCCAAAAGCAGTGTAACCCGCCATCGTACTAATAATAAGTGGGTTGCTAGGACTTGCTTTAAAGTCGCGATCAAAACGCTTACTAACAGCGCACGCAATTCGATAACCCTTGGATATTAAATTATTACCACAATAAGTTAAGTAATAATAACCATCTTTATAAAAGAGTCCAGGACCTTCAGTCCATGCATTTAAATATGTATCTAAATTGCGGCGATTAGTAAGTTTACCTTCTTCACTAACATCAAGCAAGGCAATTCCGTGATGATCAGCGCGCAATAAATGCAATTTAGCGTCACTACCAACGAAGAAACTACCATCAATCATTGAACCAAGATTAGTGGTTAATCTAGTGTAAGGTCCTTCTGGTTTAAGGCTTGTATAAATATAGTGACCATTACCATCTGGGGAAGTAACTAAGTAAAACTTATTGTAAGCATAAATAATTTCAGGCGCGTAAGCAGCGGTAAGTAACGGCTCCTCTGCCGCCTTACCAACATAGTCCCAATTTACTAAATCACGACTTTTATAACAGCGAATGTGTGACTCGTGGCGCGGAGTGGACACAAATAAGTAATATAACCCTTGATAACGAAAGACAAACGGATCTCCGTAATGTGCATGCGGATGTTTTTTCGCTACTAATGGGTTTTTATATGTCATAGTTACTCCTTAATGCCACTAAGTGCCACGGATTGAACAAACATATTGCGGAAGATTAAGAACACAATAATCATCGGAATACTTGCAAGGAAGGAACCCGCCATAATCCACGGAATATTAGTGCCCGTCCCATAACTTGAGTTGAGCGAAGTAAGCGCAACTTGTAAAGTCCACACTTTGGGATTAGTTAAGTAAATAGAAGGGGCGAAGAAGTCATTCCAAATGCCCACAAACCAAAAGATAACTTGCGCCGCAATTGCTGGTTTAGTAAGTGGCAGCGCAATTTGCCAATACATCCTAAAGTAACTTGCCCCATCAATTTTTGCTGATTCAAGTAAACTATCAGGAATCGAACCTTTCATAGCCGTAATAAGGAAGAAAGTCATTCCGATATTACCGAATAATCCAGGAATAATAAGTGGTAAAAGCGGCCATGGCCACGGGTTCGACATATCAACTTTGAAGAAGTTAATTAAGAATAAGTATGCGCGATATTGCGGGAGCATAACAGCCGCGTAAGGCACCATCATTGAACTCATAAGGATGAGTAATTTAAGCCGACGATGACGCATTTTAAGTTTCGCAAACGCAAAAGCCGCTAAGGTACTTGAAAAGGTACCCATTAACACAACGGTAATTTCAATAAATAATGTATTGCCGATTGAAGGCAAGAAATTAACTGCTGGCGAATTAATTAAATCACGAAATACACCCCAGTTTGGTTTAGCGGGCCATAAAATTAATTGCACACTATTTGCTTCGGCAATTGTTTTTAACGCTGTTGAGACCATCCAAAAATAAGGGAATAACATTGTTAATGCACCAAGTATTACGAAAATTGTAGCGATGATAAAAGCAACTTTTTCGCCTTTGCTCCGTTTGTGCCAATTTGAATTACGGCGCTGAACTTTGACAGGTTTAATAGCCATTTCCATACTCATGCGTCTAACACCTTCGTTTTACGGAATTGAATGATTGTAATAATAATGATGAATGTTGCAAGCAAGAAACTAGCAGCGCTTGCTAAACCATACTTGCTCATATAAATGCCGCGTTCCCAAATATACCATACAATTGTGCGTGCGCCTTTTTGTCCGTTAGCGAATATTTGTGCTTCGGCAAAGCTTTGCAGCCCACCGATGATCGCGGTCACGACTAAGTAAAATGTCGTTGGACTAAGGAGCGGGATTGTAATATGGATAAATTGTTGCCATTTTGAGGCGCCGTCAACACTAGCAGCTTCATAATACTCAAGCGGAATGTTATTTAACCCCGCTAAATATAAAATCATCGTGACCCCTAAAGATGACCAGACACCTTTAATCCATAAGGCAATTTTAATAAACCAAAAGTCCACACCAATCCAGTCAATCTTAAGCCCAAAGAAACTGTTGATAAACCCAACCTCAGCGTTAAATATATAACGCCATACAATATTAACCGCGACGGCACTAGTAATTGCTGGTAAGTAATAGAGGAGTGATAAAAGCCGACTCCCTTTAGCGAGATTGCGTAAATATACCGCTAGGAGAAGACCAAGCGTAATTCCAACAGGAATGGACGCCATTAAAAGGACAGTATTAAGGGCAGCATCCCGAAAGTTTTTGTCTTTAAGTAACGTTTTATAGTTTTCAAACCATATCCATCTTGTTTCTTGACGGACAGGGTTAAAGTTTGTAAATGATTGATAAAAACCAAACCCAAAACTAGCGAGTGTGAAGATGAAAAAGCCAATCATCGGCAGTAAGATAAAGAGATTAGCAACTCTTTCTTCGCGCCGAGTGAAATTGCTTTTCCGTTGCGCAGCAGTTAAGGTTGTTGTTTTATCATTTTTAATCATAAACACCTAAATCAATATAAATAAGAAGCATTCTCATCAAGATCATCTTGGAATGAAGAGGCATATTCTTGCATAAATTGCTGGGCTGTTTTGACGCCAGAGAAGACTGGTTCAAGAGAGTCTTCAAAGTCTAAAATAGCGGTATTATCATATAAATAATAACGGGACCGGTTTTTGCCGGCGATTGATTCGGTTTGATTAACAGTATCAATAAATAACTGTTTATTTTCGGGTAGTAAGGTGCGCCCTTCTAAACCGATATTATTAACCCAATCGTTTTCCGCGATAGCTTTAACGTTTGGCATTGCTTGTCCAAGTTTATAGTTAAGGCGCGCTGATTCTTCATTAAACGTTAAATATTTTGCTAAACGCATCGCTGCTTCGATTTGGCGGGAGTTTTTAGAAACAGCATAACCGACAGAACCAACCCAACTTGTTGATTTAGCTCCAGCAGCGGGTCCAACTGGTGTCGGGATAACATCAAAATCAAATGTAACTTGATTCCAGAACGCTTTTAAGTCCCAAGCGCCCATCCAGGCGAAGACGGCACCGCTATTTAAGAAACGTTGATAAGCATTCATTGAGTTTTGTTGACTTGGTGAAGGCATCACGCCATCCACTAAATGAAGATCAGCAATAAACTGAATCGCGTTCACAAAGTTTGGATCAGTAATCCGTTGCTGTCTAACAGTGGAATCCCAGTAGTCTGCATTATTAGAATAAATTGCGTGCATCATTTCATATGAACCAATACCAAACACATTTTCCTTTTTAATTGCTTTTAAATAATTTCTAAAAGCGGCCCATGTCATCGGGACGTTTGGGTCTGGCAAGCCAATTGTTAAACCTTTTTCAGTAATAATTTGTTGTAACAATGTTTTGTTATAGACAAGGAGATAAGGCCCTAAGTCTTTTGGTAAAGCAAATAAAGGACCTGTTCCTAAAGTAGTAGTGCTACGATCATAACGATACATATCAGTTGATAATTTCCACACTGAATCAAGTTCAGCCTGAGTCACATCGTTACTCATATCGTATAGTCTTCCGCTATCAGCCCATGCCATAAATTCATAGTCAGGCATATAGAAGACATCGGGCAAAGAAGAACCACGATTACGTAACGTTGTCATATAGCCAGAAGCATCTGTCGCACTATAAATAACTCTTACATCAGGGTTTTCAGCCATAAAAGCGTCGACTAAAGTTTGGAAGTTTTCTTGTTCTTCCGCGCTTCCCCAGCCAAAGAATTCAATGGTACTTGATCCTTGTTGGGAAGTTTGTCCTCCTCCGCTATTAGATCCTCCGCCAGGCAAAGAATCATTATTAGTTGTTCCACAACTCACTAACACAAAAAGAAGCGTTAGCGCAAAAGGTGCGATTATTTTTTTCTTCATGTTTTTTCTCTCCTTCGGTTATTTGTTTCGGAAAACAAAACAAAACTACGAGATTTCTATTTACACTTTCATTATAAGTTATGAAATTATAATGTCAAAGGCAAATTATCACTTTTTTAAATTTTAATATATTAATTCAACTTTATTCGAATTTTAATTGCTTAATTTTTGGAAGTGATATATAGTAAAATTATGAGAAAATTTACTTACACTCTCGATAATGACGACAAGCTTGAAAAAGTAGGAAATGCCATCGCAAATCCAATAAGAAGAAGGATTTTACGGTTTATTCATGGCAAGTCATATTCACTTTTAGAACTAGCAACTGAAATGAATATGCCCGTTTCGACAACATCATTCCATGTGAAGATTTTGCGAGAAGCGGGATTAATTAAAATGATTCCTAGTCCTTCAAAAAAGGGTAATGAAAAGAACATTTCTTTTGATTGTGAATCAGTTCACATCTTCTTTAGCGGCGGCACAAATGTCGATCGCTATAACAAAGTTATAGATATTCCGTTAGGTAGTTTCACGGAATATAAGATTACACCGCCATGTGGAATCTGTACACGTGAAGCGATGATTCCGCCTCTAGATGATATTCGTGTTTTTGATCACCCTAATCGGTTAAACGCGCAATTAATTTCCTTTTATAAGGGCTATATTACTTATCCAATCCCAATTGAAAATGAAGAAGCGGCCACAATTACATCGATAACTATTTCGCTTGAAATATGTTCTGAATGTCCTAATTACAACAATACTTGGAAAAGCAATATTACCTTTTATTTAGATGATATTGAACTTGCGACATATTTATCGCTTGGCGATTATGGTGGGCGACGAGGATTATTAACACCATCATTTTGGGGCAACAATTCAACACAATACGGAATGCTTGTCAATTTAAAAATTGATGATTCAGGAACTTATCTTGATGGTGTGCGGGTCGGAGAAACAACAGTAAAAGACTTAAATCTAGCAGGGAAATATTTAACAAAACTAAAAATAGCGGTTAAAGATGACGCTAAATATGTTGGTGGGATAAATATATTTGGTAGATACTTTGGTGACTACAAACAAAATATTGTTGCCCAAATAGCATATGAAAAACAAATTTAAATAATAAGGAGTTTGTTATGAAACATACCAAAAGTTTCCACAAAGGACACCCAAACCCCCAAGGGTATCGTCCGACTTTTTTGTTGTTAAATGGCAAATGGAATTTCCTTTTTGATGATGGCGATGAAGGTTTAACAAAAGAATATTTTGCTAACTTTCCTAAACAATCATTAGTAATAAATGTGCCATATGCCTATGAAAGTCCTCGTAGTGGAATTGAAGATAAAAGTGAACATAATATTCTGTGGTATCAAAAAACATTTGATTATAAAAAAAAGCAAGATGTAGTGTTACTGCATATTGAGAAGAGTGATTATATTACTAAAGCGTGGCTCAATGGACAATTTGTCGGTGAGCATAGAGGCGGCTATGATGCCTTCTCATTTGATGTCACAAAATATATAGTAAATGGCGCGAATTCGATTGTAGTGCGGGTTTATGATAGCAAAGATGCAACACAACCTCGCGGTAAACAAACTTGGAAAGCAACACCATTTGAATGTTTTTATCATGGAACAAGCGGAATATATGGTGATGTATGGCTTGAAGAAATAAATAAAATCTATCTTAAAAGTTTTGCGCTTGTACCAAGTGCAAAAGAAAGAAAATTAAGAGTTAACGCTATTTTTAGCGAAAAAAGTATTGGCGCTAAATTTACAATTAACGCCACTTTTGCCGGCAAAAACGCAGCAAAACACGAATATTTAATTAATAGTGTTAATCAAGAATTTAGTTTGTTAATCCCTGGTGAATTAAAGCTTTGGAGTGTCGAAAAACCACAACTTTATGATCTTGAATTAAGCATTACATTTAACAACGACGAAAAAGATAAGGTCTTATCATACTTTGGTTTTAATGATGTTGGTATTAAGGGCAAATATATTACATTAAACAATCAAGAAACATATTTAAAATTCGTCTTAGATCAAGGGTATTTTTGGGGTGGCGACTTAACAGCGACCTACGAAGACTTCATGATTGATATTAATTACTTAAAAGCTGCTGGCTTTAATGGTGTCAGAAAACATGAAAAAATTGAGAGCAAATTATTTTTCTATCTAGCGGATCGCTATGGACTACTAAATTGGGTTGAATATCCTTCGCCCCATCTTTTTGACATAAGTAAAGCGGAAGTTTTAAAAGAACAGTGGACTAATATTGTGAAAGAACATATGTCGCACCCATCTGTGATGGCTTATGTTTGTTATAACGAGTCATGGGGTGTCCATCAAATTTTAACGGACACTGCGCAACAAGAGTTTACAGTTGAACTCTATCACTTTACAAAAAAACTTGACCCGCATCGCCTGGCAATTTCTAATGATGGCTGGGAACATACAATTAGTGATCTTTTAACAGTCCACAATTACCAAGAAACGTATGAAGAACTTACGAAAACATATGTCGATATGTTAAACAATCTTAAAACTCAGGGTAATACAATGGCGAATGTAACACGGAAAGCATACGCTAACGGGTATAAATATCGCGGGGAACCAATTCTTATTACAGAGTTTGCGGGTATTGCAATTGACTATAATACAAGTGATGGCTGGGGATATGGGAAAGCAGCAATGGGAGTGGAAGGGTTTCTTGCTAAACTAGAGGGCCAACTAAAAGCAATTAAGCAGTTTGATTTCTTCGTGGGTTATTGTATTACGCAACTTAGTGATGTATATCAAGAGAAAAACGGATTGCTGGCCCATAATCGAACAATAAAAATCAACCCGCAAGTATTAAGAAAACTTATTAGTAAGTATTAATTTACATTTATTAGATTGATATTTTCGATAAATTGATATAATATGAACATATACCATAGGAGGTACAAAATGGTTAAAGAATTTGGATTACCATGGATTGCCCACTTACTCCTTCAATTTTTCATTGGAGCTATTTGGGGAGCAGTCATTCGCTTAGTTCGCGGACGTGTCCTTTGGGCCGTCATCTATCTACTTACCGGCGGTTTCTTCGGTATTGGCTGGATTTACGACTTTGTGATGCTCATCATCCACAGAGACTACAAACTTGCCTAATTAACTTTAATTAGAATAGTTAAAGGAACACACCTTTGGTGTGTTTTTTTAATCTTTATCTTGTTATTTGCTGCTTATTAGCGTATATTAAGCATTGAGTTAGCTACTTAACAAACAAAGTGAGATACAGCATATGAATATTATTGATGTCACAAATGTATTATTTATCAAAAACAACAAAGTTTTACTCGGCTATAAAAAACGCGGTTTTGGTAAACAAAAATATAATGGCTTTGGCGGTAAGTTAAAGACCGGCGAAACAATTGAGATGGCAGCGATTAGAGAAGCTAAAGAAGAAGCTGGATTAACGATGAAAAAGTATTATAAAGCTGGGGAAATAGATTTCGCTGATAGTTATCCGTTACGGATGCACTTATTTGTGTGTACCGAATGGAGCGGAACAGTCGCTGAATCTGATGAAATGATGCCAACATGGTTTAATTTTGATGAGGTGCCTGTTAATGAGATGTGGGACGATGATAAATACTGGTTTCATCTTGCAATAAGTGGTCAAAGATTCCGTGCGAGTTTTGTATTTGAAAGTGATAACGACATCACTGGCACAGCCGAAAATAAAGTCGTTAGTTATGCAATCACACTAGTGGATACTTTGGATTAATTTAAATCTTTCTCGGGCTCGATATAAGGGACGATCATATCGACCTTTTTTTGTTTACGACGATCAACTTCGGCAAGACTCATGCTTAAAATCATACCGAAGATTACGACAAAGATTGAACATAAAAAAATCTGTTGATATGAGTAATATTTAAGGGTTCTCCCAATGATTAAACTAGTAATAATCCGACTAGAAGTCGTCGCAATCAAACCAGTAAGAAGCGCCTTTGTTAAATGTTTAAGGGGGACAACACGAGCCAAAAAGCGGACATTGAAAACGATGTAATAGCCCCAGGCAAGACCGCGGAACACCGATAATATTAGTGTCAATGTTGGTGATAAATTAAGAACAATAATCAATGGGCGAATAAGAAGGAATGTTCCGATAAAGAAAAAGGAAAACGCTGGCATTCTAAAACTATTATTTTTACGCACGGCAAGTAAAAACATTACGCCTGCTTCAATTGCAATCGCTGCAGCGACAATATAACCAAACTGGGTTGTAGTTATTCCTAATTCAGTTTTTAAATAAATGCCAAAAAAGTTATCAGTTACTACCGTTACGCCAATGACAAAGAAGTTAAAAATTAAATAGGCGATTAAATCGAGCTTTCCAATAATTTTAAGTTTCTTTTTTTCTTCTGGCGGAACAATAATATGTAATTCAATTTTTTGCTTCGGTAAATAATAAATTAAAAAAGAAGTTATGATATAAAACACTGATGACATGAGAAATAATGTTTGAAATCCAGCGCCAGTATTATCCACTAAAAAGCCACCAACTAATGGACCAATAACATACGATAACGTCCCCATCACACGCATTGAAGAATATTGTTTATTACGTTCAGAAATATATGTCCCACTATAACCATCGAGTAGTGAATAAAAGGGTTCATTAATAGTACTTACGCATGTGATGATAATTGCATAAAATATAAAAGGTTGTTTAGGAAAAATAAAGAAGATGAAAGCAATACTCATTTCAACGAGCGAAAAAATAAACATTAAAATACGATTTACTTCTAAGTTTTTTGCTAGACGTTGAAAAACAATATTCCCAAGAAGTGCAGCAAAAGGCGAAAGTGCTGCGACAAGACCAAGTTTATCTGTTCCAAATCCAAGCGAAGCGAGAAACACATATAAAAATGTATAAAAGAAAGCATCGCCGAGAAAACGTACGAAGTAAGTTAGTCTTAAGTATTCATACGTTCGCTGCTTGGCGACTCTTCTCATAGTATTCATAATATCAATTAAATGTTATCATTTTTAGATAGCATTTGCCCCAAAATAGATATAATAATTTTATGAAAGTAAAATTAGTTGCGCAATTGCGCTTTCTTATTAGTCTTTTCGAACTATTATTCGGAGAATTACCAGAAATTCCCAGTTCTCCGCTCGGGGATATCTTAGTTTTACTAAACACAATTGTCTTATCCTTTCTGAGTGTTTTATATTTCTATCAAATGTTACTAAGTATCTTTTCTGTTGTTGTTCGTGCCAAAAAATATCCTGAAACAGATGTATTACCAACATACACATTTGTGACATGCGCCCGGAATGAAGAAACGGTAATTGCGCAACTTATCACAACGATCCGCGCGCTAGATTACCCGCAAGATAAAATAAACATTCATGTTGTCGCTGACAACTGCACCGATAATACTGCAATTATTGCTGCGCAACTAAAGGCCAAAGTTTTTACACGAAATGATGTAACTAAAGTTGGCAAAAGTTATGCGCTTGAATATTATTTCAACGAGCAAAAGAGAGTAGTGCCACCACAAGACTTTGCGGGCTATCTTGTCATTGATACAGATAATGTTCTTGACCCAAAGTTTTTAAAAGAAGTAAATAAAGTTTACCAAGCCACAAACGCTAAAGTTGTGGCAACATATCGCGCAAGTACAAACGGTGGCGAATCACTATGGGCTTTTGGTACAGGGTACTCATTTTTACGTGAATGTTGTTTAATGCACAAAGGTCGTGAAGTGCTGGGGCTTAGTTCTTATGTTTCGGGCACGGGCTTTTTTATTAGCTACCAGAAAATGAAAGAAGTTGATGGTTGGCACCATCATTTATTAATTGAAGATATTGAGTTTTCCTCTGCGCATGTATTACATAAAGGGATGACACATTATGCACACAATGCCATCTTTTATGATGAACAAGCCGCTAAATTTAAATCAAGCTGGCATCAACGGATGCGGTGGGTTAAAGGCTTATTTCAAGTATCAAGAAGTTATAGTTGGCCACTATTTAAGTCCATTTTTGCGCGCAAAAGGACATTAAAAGAGCGGTTTTCTGCTTATGAAGCATTTCTTTTTGCGACACCATTTCCAGCGTATATTATTTGGTGGTTTATACTCTATGGCTTAGCAAGCGGTGTTAATCTGGCGTTAACGGGTGATGTTCATTATTTTGTGCAAACATACCTTTTTACGCTATTTGATTTCTTATTAGGGTTTTATTTATTTACAACAATAATGTCACTCTTAATTAGTTTTTCCAATTGGAAACGAATAAAGATGCATCCGCTTAAAAAAATAACACTACCTTTTGTAGCGTTCTTTTTCTTACTCACTTATGTACCAATGTTATTAATTGCCCCATTTATTAAAGTAACATGGCGCCCAGTTAAACACTATGGCTTAAAGAAACCATTATAAATCAAACATTAAGTGATTAAGATTTAATTCACTAACATGCTTAACATTTAGTAACACACAAATTTTCTTCAAGTCGATTATTAATTCATCGACTTTTTTTATCATTTCGCTTAATGGTAAAGCGCATAAGTCAAGGAAATATTTAGCCATGCCCGCCGCTTTGGCGCCTAAAGCAAGTGCTTTAATAATCGAACTTGCGGAATTGATACCGCCACTAGCAAGCACTTCAAAGTTAGGATAATTACGCGCTAACAATAGTGCGTCAACTGTCGATATGCCAAAATCAAGTAGCGGACTAACTTTCTTTTTTTGTCTTTTTAATTCAATAAGTGAGAAATTAGTGCCGCCCATACCACTGATGTCGATGTGTTTAACACCGAGTTCTTGTAATAAAAGCAAAGTTGGTTCATGCATCCCATAGCCCACTTCCTTTACAATGACGGGCACTTTAACAGTCTTGAAGATACTTGCAATATTATCTTTCCATTTAGTAAAATCACGATCGCCTTCATTCATGACAAGCTCATGAATGCTATTTACATGGATTGCAAGGGCATCGGCGCCTAATATTTGGATAGCTTCCTCTGCCATTTTAGTAGTGTAGTTTGGATTAATATTAGCGACAATAAATAATTCAGGGAAATTGAGCCTAAGTGTTTCAAAAGCAAGACGCGATTCTTTACTAACAAAGGCTAAACTTTGCGAGCCGACAAAGAAAGGAATGCCAAAATGCTGGGCTAACGCCGCTAATTTAGTATTTAGCTTGTCGCCTTTTTTAACGCCGCCAGTCATCGCATTAATATAGAACGGATAGTTAAAATTTGTACCAAGAAAAGAAGTGGATAAGTCAATATCTTTTAGAGATAATGCTGGAATACTATGATGAATAAAGCGAATACGATCAAAATCGTTTGCGTGTACTTTAGTACCTCTAGCCAAAGCAATATGATCAGCTTTACGATTTCTATTCATTGTCTTTCCTCCATATATCAAGGACGATGATACCATTATTTTCCCATATCTTTGTTAATGGTTCAATAACACTTTGGTCGTTAATTTGCGCAATCCCACAGTCGCCATATCCAGCTCCTGATATTTTTGCCGCAACACCTAATTCATTAGCGCTTTTAACTAGAGCCTCTAATCGCGGCGTTATCATCCCGCTGCGTTTAAGCCCTAATTCTTCAAGTAAATCTTGATATTGCCTGATATAAATATCATCATAAGTAACTAAATAATTATGGACGAGTTTATTTGCTCTTTTGTAGAAAGAAGCATCAATAATCCCGTTTGTGTCAGGTGTAATTGTTTCTTTGGTCCAGCCGACTAAAAAGGTCGGAAGTTTAGTTAGTAATTTAATTTTTAAAAAGGGCCATTCTTCTTCAAGTAATTCAAAAATCCGTTTTTCTTTTAGCAACCAATTAAGGTCATAACGCACATAATAAAGCGGAACATCAAAAATAGTACACGCTAAGTCGCCACCCGAAGTTAGTGAACCAAGCTCTTTTTGAATTAAGACAGCCATTTTAAAAAGGACAAGTGGTGATAAATTAGTGCAATATAATCGATTTAAAAGTTTCAAGGTTAAAACAACACTGGCAGCGCTTGAGCCTAACCCAAACTTTACTTGCTCATCACTAATTAAGTTATTTTCAATCGTATATTCAAACTCTTTAAGAGGAATGCCTTTAAGCGCTAGATATTCATTAAAGAATGTAATAGTAGCGACAGTGTTTTTTAATTGATGCGGACAACCGTTTTCTAAAAGTACGTGGTAAGGATGAGCAATATCACCTTCAATAATCGTTGTTTTATGATTAGCCACAAGTGTTCCTTGTAAAAAGAGATTCACAGGTGCAACAATCGCACCATGACCACTTTTTAAAACATTATATTCCCCGATGACGTAAAGTTTACCCGGAACTTTTTCATGAATTCGCATTAGTAATACCGCCTCCGACACCACTTACAGAAATTTCAACTTCAGGAAGAAGCCTAATAACTTCATTGACATATTCTTCAAGTGTAAAGAGAATTAAATTCGGTCCAGCATCAAATGTATAGTAGACAGGGATTTTATGTTTAGAACGGATTGCCTTAACTTTTTGGATTAGTTGTTGTGTTGTTGGGGTGTGATATTCTAAGCCTGCTTCAAGCATAACATTCCGCATTAGTTCCGCGGCACGTTCCGCAATCCGGCCTGTTGCATCAATATCGTTATTTTTCAGAGCTTCAATCAGTGGTTCAACTGATTCGTTTGATTGCTTAACATAATCAGCGTACGATTTCGCCTTTTCAATTGTAATTTGCATTCCAACGCGACTGGAAATCTTTTTTACACTCGGGTCAACAATCGTAAAAAGCATTCTAAATTCTGGCCATTTGACTGGTAATTTTTCCGCAAAACTTGTTTCATGATTTTTTCCGCGATGCCAAATAACAAAGCCGCCATGAATTGAGCGTGTCGCTGAACCTGAACCTAGTCTAGCTAATTGGGATAACTCTTTTTTACTAACTTTAGCACCAATAGCGTCAACATAAGCAGCAGTCAGCGCAGCAAAACCGCTTGCGCTAGAAGCATAGCCCGCTTTAATAAAAACACGATTGATGGAATTAACAATACAATATTCTTTGCGCTTAAAGTGTTTGCGCAATGCATCTAAATGATGGGAAACGCGTGTAAAAGAAATACCGCTTAGCGCTTTGCCATCAAGGATAACAATATCTTTATTTGCTTTTGGATCTAATTCAATGTTAGTTAAAGTATAAAAATTATCAGCAGTAACGGAAATGCTTGTTTGATAAGGAAGATTAATTAAATTGTTAACCTTTCCCCAATATTTAAGAATAGCAATATTTACATTAGCGCGTTTATATTTCATAATATTTTCCTTAAATCAATCATCCACGATGGGTAATTTGCTAATTTTTGGCGAGCGTTGTTAGCGATTTCTTCATCATTAAAAAGCGCAATTAAACATCCGCCCATGCCGCCGCCTGTAATCTTAACGCCAAGTGCACCAGCTTCAATTAATTTAGTGCGTAATTCTTCAAGCGCGGGCGTCGAAAGATCAAGCGCTTTTAAATGCATATGGGCAGCATTAAACATTGATGCGAGCAATGTAATGTCATTATTTTCCACTGCCCATTTAGCATTAGAAGTTAATGACCCTAAAGCATTAATGTGTTCGTTGCGATGAGGATGTGTGCTAACATGAGCAACAGCACTTTTAGTGGCGCTATTTGTGTTTGAATAAAAGACCGCTAAATAGCCATCAATATTGAAATTCAGTGGCTTTATGTGCGGGTTTTGATAGATAATGGGCTTTTCATAAATTATAGTTGAAGCATCGATTCCGCTTGCGTTATGGTGATAAATATTTTCGGAAATTTTCAGCAATTCAAAATAATCTAAATGTGTTAATTCAAGGTTAAAATGATTATTAAAAGCATCAATCACCGCTTTAGCAACACTTGCGCTAGAACCTAATCCGCTTTTCTCTGGTAAACTCGAGCGAACACTAATAATTACGGGCTTAATTTTTTTATAAATACTAACCATGTGATTAATTAAGGCGACAAGACCATTAAGTTCACTAACAGCATTATTAAGCAGGCCAGTGTAATACTTTGTATCAATAACATATTCTTTGTGTGGTGTTAACACAACTTCGCTTCGCATTGCGTAAAAAGGAATTGCGATTGCGGGATGTCCGTAGACGACCGAATGCTCACCAATTAATATAATTTTAGCTAGACCATATCCATCCATAATAATTCCTTAATTAGAAGAGTGCCTTAAGAATAGTTATAAATAAACCACCAGCGTAAAGTGCCATAAATTGCACCCCGTAACCTGCTCCTTTTTTATTGAGCCATCCACTTAGGAGGCCAACACCAACTACAATAATTAAACCATAAATTCTTGCTTCAGCGAAAGAAAGAAGCGCAATAATCGAGAATAAAAAGATGAGCACAGTTTCTTGTGAAATATATTTAAAGACAAGTTCAGTCATCTTATGCGAATATTTCATGCCAAGCCAGACCGTGAGGCTAAGCCCAATAACTAAACCAATAACAATCGCCAGTAGTAAATAACCTTTTGGTACGGTAAGCCCCGCATTACCTTCAAGCACGATTGGCCCACCAGCGCTAAAAATGACTGACCCAGGACCAAGGGCCGCGGGTGAAATGGGGAAGGCAAAGACAAAGAGAGAAATCATAATGCCCGCGAGATAAGTGGCACTTGATAAGCCGTTAACTGCGGAAACACCTTGCAAGGCTTGTTGGACCTCATCTTTTTCATTTTTTGTAGAAAATTCCCCAAGCATCATTGTGACACCAACAGGCGACATGAAGAAGAGCAAACTACCAAGGGCACTAGCGATACCCGTTTTGACGACAATCTTCTTATGCCCATGTTTTGTTTTTTTAATATCATCATCAAGAATAACAGTCATTTTTCCTTCAACTTTTTGGCTTTTAAAGACACTTGGAAAGAATAGCTCAAACAACGCAAACACCAAAGGACCTGTTGTAATACTTAAAAAGAATGGCGTCATTGATAAAGTGCGATTACCAAGAATCGTATTTAATAGTGTGTTATTAATGATAAGACCAGGATTACGTAAAAAAGCTGTCGCAAAACCAAACGGAATAATTGATAATAATGAAACAAGCTTTTGTTTGCTTGTTAAGCTCATTAATATTGCGCCACCTAAAAAGATGTATTCATTATATTTTTTAATAAAATTACTTATTTCAAGACCGGTTTGTACGGAAATAAATTCAAAAAGGCCCCAAAAAGCAAGGGCAATTGGGAAACTAACGAGAACACCAATTAAAGAACCAAGCATCATCCATCGGACACTATAAGAAGTAAGACCGTGTTTTTTTAATGTTTGACTATGGCCCACAAGCGGTGTTGACATTACTCCGCCGGGGATTGACGTTATTGCTGTCGGTATCGAGTCAGCGATGTTAAGCGTAACAACCGCCGCAATAAAGGCAGTCATAATCACAAGCGGATTTAATTTTAAAGTTACTAAAATAAGTGTCATTGGCACGAGCACTGAAGTTTCATCAGTGCCAGGAATAATACCAATAATAAGGTATAAAACGGTCATTAAAAGCGCAATACCGACCATTTGTAAAATTAAAGAGAAAGTAATAACCATTGTAATTAGCCTTCACTTTCTTGTTTGTTTAAATCACTTGATTTAACAATATTGCGCTGCGGTTTGATCCACAAATTATTGATAATAAAAGCAACAAGAATTGCTAATGTCCCAAACCCATAAATAAAATCTTTCTTTTTTTCAGCAACAACCGCAACATATTTTGCTAATACTTCAATAGTAACAAACGTTAATGCCACGAAGGCTAGGCTAATTGCCAACCCTATAAATAGCGATGATATCACGATGTGATCTCCCCACAAGCGGACCATCGTTTTCTTCTTTTTCATAACATTCAAACCTCGCTTGAAACGTTATTATAGCATTTTTACATTAGTAAACCCAAGATACATGACAAATAATAAGCTATTCGATAATAAAAAAATGAAAAGTGAAACTTAAACATTTAAAAAGATGGCTCTTTTAAGAGCCATCTTTCATTAGTGTAATATCTTGAATTAATGCTGTTTATGTGCTTTTTCTTTTAACACAATTGGCGCAGGTTCACCATGTTTAACAAAGAACATCGGGATAAACGCTAGGCCCATAAATACTGCACTATAGATAAAGAGTACTGGGTACCAGCCAGTGATATCCATTAATGCACCAGAAAGAATTGGCGTAATAATCATGGCACTCATGCTTGCCGCATAATAATAACCAGTGTAGACACCAATATTACCATGACGCGACATTTCCACGACCATCGGATAACTATTAACGTTAATTGAGGCCCAGCTAATACCAACAAGCCCCATAATGATATACATTAATACTTTTGTTTCGCCAGTAATAAAGACAGCGCTACCTAAGGCAATTGTTAATACGACAATACCAAAGAGAATCATGCGACGACGACCAATTTTTTGTGATATATAGCCAATTGGAATAAACGCTAATGCAGCGGTGACGATGCCAATAAGTGGCGGTAAACTAAATTGTTCAAGTCCTAAATGGTTAAAAGCATAAACAGAGAATTTAGTGGTTGCAGCGTTATAGCCCATAAACCATAACACAACAGCACTTAAGATGAGAATAAAACTACGGCGCACATCTTTTGGCATTTTTTCGTCATCACTATGTTGTGATACATCTAACCCTTCATCATCAATATCTAATGAATCAAGATTATATTTTTCCGTAATTTCAACCATTTCTTTATACCACGCATTTTCTTTGACGGTAGCGACAAAAACACCAATCAATAAAAGCATAATTAAGCTGGTCGCCGCAAAAGTAGTGACATAGCCTGTTTTTCCAAAAAGCGGACCACTTGCTAGAGCAAAGACAAGGACATAGGCAATCGCCCCACCCATTGTGCCCATAAAGTTAATGACAGCGTTAGCTTTACTGCGTAATGGTTTTGGTGTGACGTCTGGCATTAAGCTAACAGCAGGACTACGATAAACGCCCATCGCCACTAAGACGAAGAATAAAACAATAATAAAACCAACAAGTAAACCAGGACTTTGTTTAGTAACTTGTTGGAAAATCATTTTTGCCCGTTCGGTGGCAAGCGCCGAGCGAACATTATTTGTGTACACTTCAGTTCCGAGGGTAAATTGGTACAACGGATTATCAGCGGTGCCAATTGATTCAATTAACGAAAAGCCATGTTTAGTAACGGCAATTTGTTGAAATAAATCAAAGAAGGCAATACTCACAAAAAGAACTGATGCAACAATTGTTCCAATAATAATAAATGGAGTCCGCTTACCTAACTTGGTCCGTGTCTTATCACTTATCCGGCCAAATAATGGAAGTAAGAATAACGCTAAGATATTATCAAGCGCCATAATTATTCCTGAGGTCGTTTGATTAAGCCCAAAGTTATCAACTAGCATTTTGGCAATAATTGTGTCATACATCGTCCAAAAGAGCATAATTGACATAAACGCTAATCCGACGAGGAATGTGCGTTTCATGTTAAGTTTTAGTTCCATACTATCTCTCCTTTATTTCAATATGTTCAAAAATATAATTATCAGCTAGGGCAATAGCCGTTTTTTGATTTTCGTAGTTATCGATTGTCCAAGTAATAAGTGGTAACCGTTTGCGTTTTCTTTGAATATTTCGTTTATGGATATATTTTACTTCATAATTAAAGAAGTCGGGTTTAGAAACTTTAAGCAATAATAAAGAGCGATACATAAAGTGCACAAATTTTGATTGCCCATGTAATACATCACTCATTAATTGACCAACAGGAACACCTTCGCTTCCCTTCTTTAAGTCACGCGCAACATACGGGTTAAACGCTTGGAGTGCTAGCATCTTTTTGTATGGATATTTTTCAACCACTTTCAACACTTCAGAAACTAGTGAAGGCGGAATAGTATTTTCCGCTTTTACTTCCACTAAAACAGGAACTCTACCTTTAACCATCTTTAACACATCTTTTAAAAGTGGGATTTCTGTCTGTGTCTGAAGGAGTCGTAATTTCTTTAACTCTTTATAAGTTGATTCATTAACAACTTTCTCCACGCCAGTCGTTCTCGTGGTGGTGTTATCATGAATAACAACAATTTTATTATCGGCAGTGACATGCACATCAAGTTCAATGCCAAAACCAGCTTTTACTGCAGCTTCAAAAGCGGGCATCGAATTTTCGTCAAGTTTTTGATTATGAAGTCCGCGATGCGCGAGCGGGACTTTAAATATTGGGTGTTCTTTAATACGCATGTATTTATTTTCACGAAAATACCATAAAAAGTCAATTAACAGCACTTTTTAGACTAGATTAGTCTATAATCTAATACTGTAAGGAAGGTCAATTTATGGAAAAACTATTTGATTTAGTGGCGCTAGAAACAAAAAGACAAAATGAAGGGCTTGAATTAATCGCTAGTGAAAACTTTACAAGTAAAAAAGTGCGTGAACTCGCTGGATCAGTGTTAACAAATAAATATGCTGAAGGTTATCCAGGGCGTAGATATTATGGTGGGTGTCACTATATTGATGAAATTGAAGGAACCGCAATTGAGTTGGCAAAAAAACTCTTTGGGGCAAAGTATGCGAATGTCCAACCACATAGTGGTAGCAGCGCAAATATGATTGCTTACGCTAGTTTGTTAGATTTAGGCGATAGCATCTTAACGCTGTCACTTGATGAAGGAGGGCACTTAACGCATGGGAGTCCCGTTAATTTTTCATCAAAGCATTATAAAGTAACACATTATGGGTTAAAGGATGATGGCACAATTGATTATGATGCGTTGCGTGAAATTGCGCTAAAACTTAAACCAAAACTTATTCTTGCTGGTTTTTCGGCTTATCCCTTTATTATTGACTTTGCGCGCATTGGTAAAATTGCAAAAGAAGTTGGCGCCTATTTTATGGTAGATATGGCCCATATTGCAGGCTTAATTGCTGGTGGTGCGCACCCGAGTCCATTCCCACACGCTGATATTGTAACGTCCACGACACATAAGACATTACGCGGACCGCGAGGTGGTATCGTCCTTACAAATAGTGAAGAAATTATTAAGAAAGTTAATTTTACTTGTTTCCCTGGTATGCAAGGCGGACCACTTGAAAATATCATCGGCGCAAAGGCACAATCATTTTATGAAGCACTCCAACTTGAATTCAAAGAGTATATTAAGCATGTTGTGGAAAATACAAAAGTCGCTAGTGAAACGCTTCGTGCCCTTGGTGCTGAAGCTAGTGAAACAGAAACCCATCTTTTTTTGCTTAACACTAAAAAGTCTTATGGTATCACCGGAAAAGATGCTGAAGCATTACTTGAAACAATTAAGATTACAACGAATAAAAATATGTTACCTAAGGATGATGAAAGGCCGAATACAACATCAGGTCTTCGTTTAGGTTTTGCAGCGGTAACTACCCGCGGATTAACTGAAGTTAATGCCGCAGAAACAGCAAGAATCATTCATGAATTCTTAAGTAAACAGATTACAAAAGAAGAAGCGATGATTAGAGTTAATAAAATTGTCAATACTTTACAGGCTATTGATAGTCTTTAATAGTGACTCATGGTATAATCTCGGGTGAGAAAAGGAGTAAAAATATGAAAAAATCATTAGTGTATTTCCAATCAGGCGGACCAACCGCAATCATTAACACCTCACTGTACGGTGTTATCAAAGAAGCCAAACGGCAAACCGAACATATCAGTGGAATCTATGGTAGTTTGCACGGTATTGAAGGTTTATTAAATGACAACCTTATTGATTTACGTCAAGAAGCTGAAGCGCAAATTGAATTATTAAAACAAACCCCAGCAGCGGCGTTAGGGACAACACGTTATAAACTTTCTAATGACATTAACCATGAAGATTACCAAAAAATCTTAAGAACGGTCAAAAAACATAACATTGGTTACATGTTAGTTAATGGTGGTAACGATTCAATGGATACATGTTACAAATTGTCCACTTTCTTCCGCAAAATGGACTTCGATTGTAAAGTAATTGGTATTCCAAAGACAATTGATAATGACTTAGCATTTACTGATCACTGCTTAGGTTATCCAAGTGCTGCTCGCTATGTCGTTCAATCAATTCAAGATATCGCTTTAGATAACAAAGTTTATCCAAAATCAAAATTCGTTATCGTTGAAGTAATGGGTCGTCACGCTGGATGGTTAACAGCTGCGGCAAGTATTATTCAAGATCCAGACTTAAAACCTGATTACATTTATTTACCTGAAGAAAAATTTGATTTAGAACAATTCTTAGTGCGCGCTAAAGAAGTTTACGAACGCAAACAACGTGCATTATTCGTTGTTAGTGAAGGAATTGAAACGCAAATGCCAAACCTTGATAAAGCGGTTGATGCCTTTGGCCATAGTCAACTCGGTGGCTTTGCCGCCAAATTAGCGGGTATCGTTGAAGAACGATTAGGCTATTCAACCCGTCCAATCGAATTTAGTTTGTTACAAAGAGCAGGCACTTTAGCGATTACGGAAACTGATCAAAAAGAAGCAATTAAAGTTTCCACTGTTGCCGTAAAGCGCATCGTAGCAGGCAAAACTGGGCAAATGGTCATTATTGATCGTAAAAGAGGACCAAAATATAAAGTAAGTTATAAACTTAAAAACCTCCGCGGCATTGCCAACGTTGAACATAAAATGACACCAGAACTCATTCATGATGTTAATAATGGCGGCAAATTATTTGGTGAATACTTATTCCCACTTATTGATAAACCGATTAAACTTCAATTAGAAAATGGTGTCGCTAAATATACAAAACTTAGAAAAGTTAAAGTTAAGTAATAAATTAAAAAATGTGCAAGGCGGAGTTATCACTCCGCTTTTTCTTTATTAATAGTTATAATGTATCTATGGAATGGGTAATTTTAGGAATTGTAATAGCTATCTTCCTCGTTGTTTCGACTTATTTTTGGACGGTAATGATTACGTTTAGAATCTTATTTAGACGTCCGATTACTCCTAAAAAACTAGTGTTTCCTAAACCATTTTTCGGTGGAGTTTTTGATAAGCATATTAAAGAAATTGAAGAAAACCATCAGAAAAATGCCAAATTACCATGTGAAGAAATATATATTAGTTCTAGCGCAGGCCGCTTAAAGGGTCGTTATTTTGAAAATGCAACGAGCAATAAGGTTATTGTTTTTATTCACGGTTATTATTCATCAGGAATGCGTGACGTTGGTTATTTTGGCTCACTTTATAGTGATTTAGGCGTTTCCTTACTCGTGATTGACCAACGCGCAACTGGTGAAAGTGAGGGCGTTTATACTTCACTAGGGGCACTTGAACGCTTTGATGTTCGTGAATGGATATTTTATTTAAATAGCCGTTTCAAAGGTGAAAAAGATATTTATTTACACGGAATCTCAATGGGGGCGGCGACAAGCTTATTAGTTACTGCACTAGCGGCTTTACCACCGAGTTTTAAAGGCGTCATTGCCGATTGCGGTTTTTCACGCACGAATGGTGTCATCTTTTTTGCGGGGAAAAGGATGCTTAAGATTAAACCGCGCCTGACATTTTGGGGTCTCAATGTAATCGCGAGATTAGCAGGTGGCTTTAATCTTAATAACGTAAATGTCAGCCGTGAATTACATAAAAACACGAAGATTCCAATTCTCTTTTTCCATGGCACCGCTGATTTATTTGTCCCCTATAATATGTCGGTTAAAAATTTTAAAGCAACAAGCAGTAAAAAACGTTTAGTGGCCTTCCCCGGTGCGGGACATTGTGAGTCCTATTTATCGAACAAGGAACTCTACACTGAAGAAATGAGAAAGTTTATCTATGGAAAACGAAAAGTACACAAGGCTCCTGCAAATAATTAGTGAAGAAGAACTAACTACCATTCAAGGTAAAAGAATTATTGTTTTTGGCTTGGGTGGTGTTGGTGGTCATGCCCTTGAAGCGCTTGTTCGTTCTGGCTTTAAACGCTTTACAATTGTCGATAATGATGTCGTGGAGACTTCTAATTTAAATCGCCAACTCCTTGCGACAACTAAAACAATCGGTGTACCAAAAGTAAAAGCCGCAAAAGAACGAATGTTAGAAATAGAGCCAAGTTGCCACATTAATGCCATTTTTGCACGCGTTAGTCCTGAAAATATCGCCGAGTTTAATTTAGAGTTATATGATTTTATTGTTGATGCGATTGATAGTTTTGAAGACAAAATGGCGCTTATTACATATGCCTTAAAACACAAGCTACCGATCATCAGTGCAATGGGTGCGGGGAATCGCATTGACCCAACAAGAGTGATGATTACCAAAATCGAAAAAACAGAAGGATGTCCACTAGCGAAAAAAGTTCGTTATCGCTTACGTCAGGAAAAACTAAAAGGACTAATGGTTGTCACATCCAAAGAATTACCGCTCCCTAATTTCGGTAATAGACCAGGGAGTAGTGCGTTTGTACCATCAGCCTTTGGCTTAGCAATCGCAAGTTACATTTTCAGAAATGTAATATCTAAATAGTGTATGATAAATGTATGAAAAGAACACGGCGCTCATATGTATGGGAATTCTTCAAAAGTGCGAGATATGTGTTTCGTTATAAACTTTTAAGAATTAAACCACCAACGAATCGCATCGGTAAATATAAGCGAATTACGATGCAAAAAAGTAATAATACAATCGAAGAAGCAATCCGGAAAGGCGCTCCTTTTGCGGCAATTCGTTTTGGTGCGGTTGAATTAAGTGCGCTAAACAATTATGAAAAGATACGATTAGGATTTAGACGAAAATATAAGAAATCGGTAATCTATAGTATAAAAAATAATGCGGGTGTCTTTCCACCGACAGATGAAATCATCGACTTTTATGCGCGAAATCTTGAAGCTAATTTAAAAGACACGGATTATCTTGGTGTAAGTGGTGTTCATATGGAAAATTATTTCTTTAAACACTTAACACCAAATGCTGTTCCTGTGCAAAACTGGTCACTTGATCCCCTTTTAGGGAAATGGTCACATTTATTAGCGGGGAAACGAGTCCTCGTTATTTCACCCTTTGCTGAACAAATTGAAGAGCAATATGAAAAAAGACATTTACTTTTCCCGACAGAACCAGAAATACTTCCTGAATTCACTTTATTAACAATTGAAGCGGTATTAACTTCTGGTAAAGCTGCGAGTAAAGACTTTGATAATTGGTTTGAGGTTCTTGATTATTTAAAACTAGAGATTTTAAAGAAAGAATTTGATATTGCGTTAGTGGGTGCGGGGGCATATGGCACACCACTTTGTCTATACATTAAAGGTTTAGGCAAAATGGCTATTCAAAGTGGTGGCGCCACACAGTTGCTATTTGGGCTAATGGGTAAAAGATGGGAAAAAAGAGAATATGTTGCGCGCCACGTTAATCCACATTGGTCACGTCCAAGTGTTAAACCATATGGTCATAAAAACATCGAAGGGGGTTGCTATTGGTAATGAAAGTAAAAATTAGAGAAAGTCGTCTGGCGCTGATTTCATTATTTCTTGCGTTAGAAGTAGTGCTATTCATTGCGCTTGATTTTGGCAATATTGGGACGGTATTTAAAGGTCTGGCATTTATCTTAGCAGCAATTCTTGCGCCTTTTTTCTTCGAAGAAATGAAATTAGATTTAGGGCAAGGATTATATGTGCTTTTAATGCCAATCTTATTTTATGCGCTTGTGACTATGGTAGCACCAGCGTATGGTTCTTATCCTGAAATGTATTTAAATGAAGTGTTTATGCAACTTTCATTTATTACGCGTTTAATTAATTTGCTCGGCGTTGTCTCACTCTTGTTATTAGGCTATTTCATTGGCAAAAGTGAGGTATTTGCCACAAAACACATCTTTATTGTTGTTCTTGCTGGGCTTGCTGCTCCAGTTTTAGTTTCACTATTTGCGACGTTAATTAATTACGGTTTCTTTCATCCGTTAGTGTATAAAAATTTAGTGACGTATTATAGCGGACAAGAATATGACGTCGCGAGTCAAGCCTCACTTTTATACGGCTTTAGAATTATGGTTGGTGACTTAAAAGCACTCGCATCAATGGCAGTCATTATTGCTAGTGCGGGGTTAGGCTTATTATTCCTTAACGAACAAAAAGATAAATTTACGATTATTAGTCTTGCCATTATAAGTGCAATTGGACTCTTAACTTTAATTTTAACCGCTTCCTTTGCCGCGCTCATTTATTTATTACCAGCACTTATTTTTGCTTTACTTCTTAAGTTTGATCTCTTAAAGAAATTGAAAAATAAGGTGACATTAGGAGTAGTTCTTGGTCTAGTCGCTATCGGCACACTTATCTTTCTTTTAACTGCCTATAACGTCTTTAACTTACAAGTTGTGTGGCAAACTAATCGTATCACTCGCAAATTATTCTTTAATGGATATATGCAACGATTTTATATTGTGTTTAAAGAAGCCGTTGGGTTCCGCAACTTATATGGATATTTTGTGATGACACTTAATGGAAACAAAATCTTCCCCACTGGTAATTTCTTGTTCGATGTGATGTGGATGGATGGTTTAATCGGTTTTCTTGCATTATTTGCGTTCCTTGTGATCTTTGTCATGCGCTTAGTGAAGTATTTTAATAAAGATAAAGACGATAAAATATTAAAGGTTGTCTTAATTAGTGTGCTTTTAACAGCCTTTTTCCGTTTTATGCTTCGTTATCCGTTTAATATATTTACCTATGAAGACTTTAGGGCAATTAATTATTTTCCGATTATTAATTCACCAATATTCTTATTAATAGTCTTTATTGCTGGTTGTGTTTTTGTCGTAAAAGAAGAGCATAAAGACGAGGAGGAAGTAACGCATGAAGAAAAGTAAATGGATGGCACTGCTTATTAGTGCTTTAACACTCACTGGTTGTAAAGCAGTTACGGAAACCTTTGAAAAAGGCTCATTTAATACGCAAGTATTTAGTGAAAATTATTATACAAAAATTCCTGAACGGTATGTAACAGGCAATTATAACGAAACGATTTACGACATTAGTGAGCGGATTCGTATTAATCAACCACTAGATAATGCATTTGATGGTGCGATTAGACATGACTTAATCAGTCAAAATTTATCGTTAGCGGAAGCAATTGAACTATATGGTGATGCGGCGACGAAAGCACTTAAAAAAGAAGATTACCCTAGTGAAATAGAATATATGGAAGCAATTTTTAATGGTTTAAGCAGTGCGCAAAATGATTATGCCAGTTGGATTAATTACGCTACCAATAATAATCTCGTAAAAGGCCGTTATAGCAAAGCAATCCAAGAATCATTTAAACGTGGTGTGTTTTCAAAATTAACAGATGGTATTATTAAGTGCGATGGCAGTGGTCCTAAAGTCAGAATGCAAATTAATGAGCAAGGGATGGGGCAAACTTTCGAGCATGAACTCATTAGTTATGATCAATTTGTGTTAAGCGCTCGCGGTGGAACAAGCGTTGATTATGGGAAGTATGGAGTCGCGCGTGTGACAAAAGCGAAAGTTAAAGTAAACATTAGTTTCTTTATTGAAAAAAGCACGACGAACATCGCTAGTAAACATACAGTTACATTCGTAGTGCCAGAAATGCATAGTGATAATGAAGCGATTATTTTCACAAGTATTATTAGTTTTAATCTTCGTGAAGTAATAGGCGCGGAAACACTTAAAAGAGTAAACGGAATAATGATTAATTATGAATTATTAGAGCACGACTTTTTAAAGCCAGGTGGGGTTTTAAATGAAACAGTCGATGAAGAATTTGCATTAATGCTTTATGAAATTATGCTGCCTTATTCTTCTTGGCGCTAGAAATATCAAACCATTCACTAATGATAAAATCAGCCTTATCATCATCAAAGATTAAGGTCCCCTTCGCGGGTGTAAATGTGAATTCATTAAAATAAATATGATCATCAACAACAAAGAAATCAACGCGGCAGAATAATAAATCGCTCGCTAAAGTTTCCGCGTATTTGATAAGTTCTTCGTAGTTTTGGGGTTTTATTGGTACCTCATCACTACTTGACCAGTGATTAAATTGAGCCTCATTAAAGGGCGTAAAATCAGCGTATAAATTATCGTAACGGATATCTTTCCCGCGCCCAGAAACAACATATAAATAACGCGCCTTACCGTTGAAGACGTGGATTTTATATTCAGTTGGTAAGCTCTCTTTGTGACCAACATAATGTTCAACAATAAGTTGTGGTTTTATCTTTGAATAATGCGGCTCGACTGTCTTGTTACCGTAATCCGTTTTTAGCCACTTCCGCATTTTTTTCGTTAGGGCATTTAGATCAAGCCCGTCTTTATCTAAACAAATATGATTCAAAGCACAAGCATGTGTTGCTTTAATAACAAAGCGGTCTGGTAATTTATCAAACGGAATATCTTCAACTTTATCGTAAATGCCAACAATTGGAATTAATATTTTTTCTAGACCCTTGCTTTTTACTCTTTCGCGGGCACCGTCACGCGACGCAGCTTTAATGACACTCGCGTTACGCGGATAATAGTAGAGCCGTAAGTATTGAAGTTTTTCAGTGTAACGACTTAAATTTTTCCAATCTAATTTATGCCCTGTAATATAACGATATTGCCAGGATACATAAGTTTTCTTTGAAAAAATACGTAACAGCGGCTGAATACTTTTCGCGATAAAGCGTTTTAATTTGTGTTCTTTAAAGTTCGGATTAGCCATTTTTCACTCCTTTAACTTGGGCGTACACTAAGTCTTCTTTTAATAAGAATAACATCGTGACATAAATGATTCCGCCGATAACAATTGAAAGGCCAACAGTGGCTAAATAAGCCATCGGGGGTAAGAAATGTTTAATTAAGAGCACAAGTCCAAGACTTACACTTGCAGATACAATAATCTTTAGATTATTAAGACTGAAGACGTGACGGATTACATATTCGCGAGCGGTAATAAATAAGATAATAAGCACCACAAATTCGGAAAGTAATGTGACAAGCGCCACCGCAAGCAGCGGGTTATCTTTAAACACAAATAATGCTAGTAACACACTTGCAGCGATATTAAAGATTAGGACAAATAACATTGTGAAGAAATAAACCTTCTCTTTTTTAAGCGGCACAAGTACTTGTTGATAAATGCCGTCATGAATACTATAAGTAAGCATTAAGGAAGAAAGAAGGACAACCGCTAAAATAGCGTTATTAATCGCTGCTTCATCCCAATAAGGACTATCTTTAACGATAAAGCCCACGATTTCAGGCGATAAACCGATCATAAATAACACTGCTGGAACACCAATGAAAAATGTAATATTCGTACTATAACTTATAACGCGATGGAAGCTAGGCATATCATCATTTTTAAGTGCCTCGGTTGTTCTTATCACAAAGATGCCGCTTAATGATGTAATAATCGTGATTACAATTTCAATACCGCGAATCCCCACAGAATAAGCGCCAGACGTCCTAAAGGAATCATCAAGGTAGCCAAGAAGCAGTGAATCATTTTGATTATAAGCGGTAATTAAGAACGTAATTCCAAATACAAAAAGCAGTGATTTTGTTAAATGTCGTAAATCAACTTGTCGTTTAAAAGAAAGCTTTACGCCTTCGCGTCTTAGTAATAAGAGATTCATCGTAACAGTGACAAAAGTAGCAATTAAATTAATAAAGGCATAAACGAATAAATCGTGGTCATTTTGTACAAAAATGATAATAAGTAATGTCCCTAAAATCGTTGTCGCTAATGATCTAACGGACATATAGAATACTTTGTCTAAGGCAATATACACCCATTCAAAGGAGAAGACACCAATAAGGAAGTTAAGAGATAAAAGGAAAATTAATTGCCAAGTATCACCTTTAAACAGCGGTGTATCTTTACCAATAAACATCATTGTTGCAAGCAAGATAAATGAAAGAGCGGTCGTAATTAATTGCAATACAAAAAATGATTGCACCTTTTCACTTAGTTTTTCTTTATCATCCTTAACTTTAGCGCATTCACGAATGGCAATAAGCGGAATACCAAGGCGCGAGATAATTAAAAAGTAATACACAAAAGTATTTGCCCAGTTATATACCCCCATAGCGGCCGTGCCTAACGCTTGCGAGGCAAAGGGAAACGAGATAAAAGAAAGCAGCGCAATCGTTACATTGCGAATCAGGGTAAAAACAACAGGGGCACGCATCTCTTTTCGTTGCATAAATAAATTATATGATATTTTTAACGAATAATGGCGGATTTATTAGATTTTATTAATTAAATCTTGAATTTTATTAATAAGTACTTTGTGATCAAGTGCGGTTGTTAATGCTTTTTTAGCGTCAACGGCACGTTGCTTGTAGTAGTTATAGTTTTTATCAATGGCTTTAAGTGCGTCAAGGATTGTTTGTGGTTCAGCATCTTTTATAAAGTAGATATTATCGCCCACTAAGTTTCTAATTTCTTTGTTTTCTGTTGAAATAGTAACAGTCCCGCTATTAACGTAATCAATAACTTTACTTGGCACGGAATATAAATCAATTTGTTCATCAATCGGGCGCGGGTTAATATTAACATACGCTTGCTCTGCTAAACGGAATGCAACAGGCGGACATACTTGGCCAAGAAATTCAATATTAGGATGAGGATTTTCCCGCAAGTCATCGGCAAGCGGACCATGACCCGCTATTACTAATTTAAAAGGTGGATTAAGTTCACGAAATACTTTTATCAATGCGTCAACACCATATTTTGGGTACAATGCACCAGCAAAAAAGGCATATTTTTCCTTTTTCCCTGTATAACTCTCCGCTTTTTCAATAAAGCCAGGAACGATAATTGCGGGTTTTTGCTTGGGATTAAAAAGTCGTAACAAACCTTCGGTTAAACTAATGAACGCGTCACATACTACGCTTTTCTTAAATACATCTTGACTATAGTTTTTGCTTGCTCCCGTGATGTTAATAGGATTATCTGTAACGATACCAATTACTTTAACTTTATGTTTTTTCTTTATGTGTCGCGCTAGTTCAAGCAATGTCACATTTAGTGTATCGACAAAAATTACTGTTGGTGTTCGTTCTTGGTAATATTGAAGGCCGCCCGCAATAATCCCAAGTCGTTTGAGAATAGGTGTATTAATAAAGCCAGGATAGTAGAAGTAATCACTTTTAGTTTGTATTAAGAAAAGATTCTTTTCCATTGACCGTGTACTAAAGGCACCTAGTGGGAACTTACTGCGTAAAATATTAATTAATTTAGTATGAAAATTTTGATTACTTGGGTTTGGGGCTTTATGATGTTTTTTAAGAAAACTCTCGTAATCATGTGGATGACGAGCAGTTGTTAAGTACATTATGCGCATATTTTCTCCAATATCTCTAAGTGCACACGCACTGATTCTTCAATTGTATTTTTATTAGCGGTCTTAATTGCTTCGCTAAAGAAGTCGGTGGCAAGTAGTAGTAAGATTCTACTTACTAAATCATCACCCGGGAAAGCAATGAGGCCGTTTTGTCCGTCTTTAATTAAGTCAATTGCGGCAACCATTTTGGTATTTGTTAAAACATTAAGACCATGCGCAAGGGCTTCATTAATTACATGGCCATAAATATCATAGTTGCTAATATAGACAGCATTATCACTGTGTGATAAATATTCAAACACTAATTTTTTGGGCGCAAACGGGAGAAGATGTACATTTGTTAGTTTTTCTTTTTCAATAATTTCTCGATACATCGGTTCTTCATAACCTTCACCGACTAAAATAAGAGCATAGTCTTGTGGTATTTCTTTCCATGCTTTAATAAGCGCGGCATTATTCTTACGTTTAATAAAACTAGTTATACAAATTGTAAAATTAGTGGCCTCAATTCCTTTTTCTTTCCAGTAAAGAACTTTTATTGCTGTTGGTATCTTAACTTGTAAAACATCTTTTTCGTAAACCGTGGAGTATGGATAATTATAAATTTTATCAGCAGGCGCCCCGTAATAAGTTAAGTACTCATTAGCTTTTTTAGCGGGACTGAAGTAAGCTTTTGCGCCACTTATAAAGTGCGTTTTAATTTTCTTTTTAAGTTTACACTCTTTTTCATTAGCGAAACCACCATTAATGTAGAAGGCATAAGGGATTTTCTTCCGTTTTAAGTAACGGAGCGCAAGCATTTCGGTTAATGTTGAGTAACCATTCATAATAATTAAGTCGTATTTATACTTCCTTAAGTGACTTACCACCCCAAAAGAAAGATGATTTTCATCCCCAAGAGAGATACCTTTTATTTTATGAAGAGTAAATTTATAATTTGATTCGTTGTAAAAACTTTGATTACGATTACTTGCTTTAAATCGTTCAAAAATAACATGCACATCATGTTTTTCACTCAAACCATTAAAGAGTGCAACTTTATATGGCGCCGGATGATTAAACACAATTAATATTTTCATACGTATAAATTATACAATAACTTAAGCCAAGAAACATTGCAAAGCAATGATGATATAATAATATTATGAGTGAAATACGGACATGGGAAGATTTTTGGGACCGCGAAAAAGACGCGCTTTATTTGCAAAATCTGAAAGTTTTTCTTAATGCCCAAGACCCCCTTAAAACATATCCACCACGCGATAAAATTTTTAACGCTTTTAAACTGACCCCATTAGCAGACGTAAAAGTTGTCATTATTGGCCAAGATCCTTATCATCAACCAGGCCAAGCAATGGGTCTTGCTTTTAGTGTACCTTCAACAATGCCGCTGCCCCCAAGTTTAAGAAATATATTTATTGAAATGGCCGCTGATGTGGGCGGACCCGTGCGCACAGACGGAGATTTAACTTATCTTGCTCGTCAGGGTGTCTTCTTAATTAATACCATTTTAACTGTTGAAAGAAATAAACCACTTTCACATAATATTCCAGAATATAGAACATTAATTGTTAAAGTACTTGAAGAATTAAATAGAATGCCTCAGCCCATCGCTTTTATCTTATGGGGGAGTTATGCTCGGTCTTTTAAAAAATATATAAATGGTCCCAATAAATTAGTGATTGAGTCAAATCACCCGTCGCCATTATCGGCGAATAGGGGTGGCTTTTTTGGAACACGTCCTTTCTCAAGAGCTAACAATTTCCTTGCAAAACACGAGTCAAATGTAATTAATTGGTAATATAAGACAAAACAAATACTACAAAATGTGCTATTTGATATAATGAACTCACGGGAGCTAGGTGTGCCTGGCTGAGAGGAACAATGAACGTTCGACCGAACCTGATACAGATAATGCTGGCGTAGGGATGCAACATAAGAGTCTTCACGTCGGCGTGAAGACTTTTTGTTTATAAGGAGATGGAAATATGGAAGAGAACAAAAAAAGATTTACAGGAAGGGTGGTATGGAATGAATTATTCGGCCGAATTTTAACAGTTCGCGGAATTACCGAAATGGCAGTGTTAATCGCCATTGCAATTATTTTCGACCAACCATTTTTAAAAATTAGAATTGGTGAAGCAGCGTCATTTAGTTTAACAATGTTACCATTACTACTTATTGCACTTCGCTTTCCGCTGATTGATGCTTTCTTGGGCATTGGCGGAATATATGGTTTTATAACTATGCTTATGGATGGATATGGAATTATCACTTATCCTTTAGATTACTTATTAGCGTATGGTTCGTTATCTCTTGTCGCATTATTCCAAGGATTAGTGTACAAGAAACATCGGAATGAAATCACTAATTATTTATTTTTAGCACTGGCGGTAATTGCTGGTGTAAGTGGTCGCATTTTTTTCTCTACACTCAGCGGAGTTATAGTTTATGAAACGGCATTTGGTGCCTCTTTTGTTTATAATGCCGTTCCAATGTCAGTATCAGGAGCAATATGTATTGCTCTTTTAGTTATGCTTTTTCCAACGTTGTTGCGATTTAAGCCGCAAATTACCAATATAGAAATTATCGAACAATAACCTTTAGTATGTTATACTAAAAGGGGGAAGAAGTTATGATGATTTTAAATTATACAAATAAGACAAATCAAGAACTTGAACGGCTTATTAAGAGTAATGATCCCGCTGCGATGCATGAACTTGCTAGACGTTTAGTGCAAGGCGAAGGTATTGCGGAAGATAATAAGCGCGGCATTGAACTGGCACGTCGTTCAGAAGCTCTTGGTTATCCGCCAGCGGACACCGTAATTGGTTATTGTTATTTTTATGGCAAAGGTGTCGAAGAAGATAAACAAAAAGGATTTGCCTACTTCCATAGCGGGGCAGTTAAGGGTCACGACGCTGCTCAATATAATATGGGGATAGCCTATGAGCGCGGGACAGTTATTCCGCAAGATTACGTGTTAGCGCTTGAATGGTATCAAAAAGCTGCTGATCAAAAATTTGCCAAAGCTTTCTACAAATTAGGTTACTTCCATGAACACGGGATGGGTGTAACAAAAGATGTGACAAAAGCATTTAGTTACTACGAAAAGTCGGCAAATCTTGGTTATGTTAAGGCTGAAGTCGAAGTTGGTAAAGCCCATTTATCAGGCCGAGGATTATTACGAGACTTAACGAAAGCTCGTGAATATTTAGAGCGCGCTGCTGCTAAAGGTAATCGAATTGCTGCGCGCTTATTACGTGACATAGAATAGAGGTTTATATGACAGAAAAAGAGAAGATAGTGGAGATAGTGGAGGAAACTCCCGCAGAAACTAAAACTCCACAAGCATTTGTTAATGAAGAAATTAGTGAAGATGCCACTGACGAACAATTAGAATTACCAGCATTAGAAGAAATGCGAACTGTTTTTTCAAAAATGTATCGCAAGTTCCGGATTGTAAGTTATATTTCAACAGCGTTTGTTATTGCTGTGATTATTGTTTCTTATGTGTGGCTGTTACCAATTAATCAGTGGGCGGGGATTGTTCCAATTATTTTAGTACTTGTCGCTTCATTAGTGTATTCACGTTATGCCCGCAATAAACTTACCGACAATGTGCGTAAATATATGGCGGATTATAATGGTTACGTTAATGAATTTGCGCTTAATGAATCAAAAGTAAATAATTTTGTTTTCGATTTTGCTGGGCAATTAGATAAAGTGGCATTTACTGATGCGCGATTATTAAAAGATATTATTAATTCTAATTCTCGTAATCTTGTTACTTATGATTTAGGAAGGTGGCACGTTCAGCTTGCCGATTACGCGGCTTATAGACGTGATGGTAAACAAGCACGCGCTGTTTTCTTAGGAAAATTAGTGACTGGAACGACCGAAAAAGAAATTGAAGGGCGGCTTGTCCTTTACATTAAACCAAGTGAGCAAAAATATGATGGCGGCACAGGTCCCGATGATTTAGCCGACTTAGAATTAGTGGTCGATAAACCAGAATATAAGTTGTATGCCACGAATAAAGAACTTAAAAAAGCTATTTCGGCAAAAGCACTTGAAGCGCTATTACAAGTTCGTCCAGATAGCGAACTCGCAGATGTAAGTGTCGCGTTATATAAAAATAAATTTGCAGTTACGCTTACTTATAGTGATGCTTTAATGGTTGTGCCATATAAAGAAAAAGTACCAGTGCACGCGATTAAGAAATATAAAGAACATCTAACTGCTTTAAATAACTTTATCGCTTTACTATAGTAAAAACATTAGTTTTTATGTTAAAATCTAACTAACAATCGAGAGTTGAGTTAGTTATGAGTATCAAAGGTAAATGGATTAAAATCCAAAGTTATAAACACGATGGTAATTTACATCGTTTTTGGCGTAAGTCTTATGTTTTAGAAGATAATGATGAATGGTTAATTGTGGCTTCACGCCGCACACAAGTTATTGAAGGTAACGGTCGCAAGTGGTTTACTAAAGAACCAGCGGTTACCTTTTTTCATAAGCAAGATTGGTTTAATGTGATTGCGATGCTTAAAACAGAAGGTGTTGTTTATTACACAAATATAGCTTCACCAACACTGATTGATTACGGGATGGCGAAGTATATTGATTATGATTTAGACGTTAAGAAATTTGCGGATGGTACGATTAAGTATCTTGATAAAAATGAATTTTTGCGCAATATTGAAAACTATCAATATTCCAAAGAATTATCCGCGATTGTCGAATACAAACAAACGCAAGTCGTAGCGATGATAAATGAAAAAACGTTTCCGTTTGATGATGATGAAGTTCGTAAACTTTATAATCGATTTTTAGAAGAAACAAAGATTAAACGATAGTAATATCAAAGAAATCATGTTATATTTAAGGTAGGAAATAGCAATGAAAACTTACACAATTAATGACTTAAAACTTAAATATAAAGATAGTGAAAAGAATGTCAAAAAAAGACATTATAAACTCCTCTTAAATCTCTTAAAGTCCGTTAATAGCGGTGATTATGATATTGATCGATATTATTCATTAATTGGAAATAAGGTAGCACCAAACAATAGTGAAGAAGAAATTATTGTAGGCACAATAAAATTTATCAATAATTATGTGGAAACCACGAAAATAGTGGACTCCACTCTTTTTTTATATCAGTCATTAGTTAATGAAAAAGTAGATAAAGAAAAAAAGACATTAATTAAAAGAATTGATGCCTTAGTGATGAATATAGTAAACACTGATGACATTGCAGAGTTAATGCTTATACTTTCACAAATATTTAAAGAAGCTAACTTCCCTTACAATTATTTCTATATTTTTACAATTTTAAACTTTTATTTAATGCAAAACGATATAAGTAATATATATATTTCCGTCGAAGATGCCCGTAATTTACAAGCAATTGAAGATGAAAGTAAGACGATAAAACTTATTGAATATAAGAAACTGTTAAGTTATATATTTACTAATGATAACGGACTACCGCTTTCTTATCTAGAAAACTTAAAACCAATCTCGCTAGTGGACATCAAAGCAGTGATTAATCAAGCAAAAAAGTTTATACAAGCAGAATGTCAGATTAAAGAAGTATATCTTTACGGATCATTTGCAAGGAAGATTGAACGCTTAGAAAGTGATATCGACCTAGCGGTAATCTTTGAAGAAGATATGTCATTTAAAGAAAAAGAAGAGATACATAAAGCATTAAAAGAATATCTGTTTGATAAATTTAAGCGCTTTGTTGATGTGTTAGAAATTTTCGAGAGTAGTGAAAAACATATGACGAAAATATTAGGTACATATATAAAGTTAATATAAGGGGGAAACCTAAAAATGGGGAGAGGACTTAATTATCCGCTTAGTAAATATGTTAACTCTGATGTCCGTGAAGCTGGGACAATATTTGTTAATGTTGAACCAGGACATGAAGATTTTATTCATGTTATACCGCTTTTAAGTTTTGGTGATTTGCGTCCAATTGATATATCGCTAATATATATTTATTCGGAACGAAGTAGTAATATTGGATTTGGTAATGGTGTACGATTAAGTATTACTTATAATTTAACAGTTGACGCTAGTGGTGACTTTTTAACATTAAAATATCCTGACGGGTTTAGTGAAATATTTAATAAACGTACGCGTGATATCGAAGATGAAGATGGAGAAATAACTACCAAGACCGATTATTTAGGAGCAAAATCATTTAATTCGATAGAAGAAATTGGTAATAATTATATTTTAAAACTTAAAAATGGCTTTAGTTATTTGTTAAATCCGACTAGAATTTTTCCAAATGAAATTCGGTACAATGGAATATTAACGCACACAATTAGGTATGTTGGCGATAGTTTCGAAATAATTAACTATCATACAGGAAGTTCAACGCTGACTTTTACTAGGGATATTAACACAGATAATTACATTCAATTAGACTATTACTATACTGCTCCTGGCGGCTCTAGTAGTGTATCTCCATATCGTTATGTCATTAATTATGTACAAAATGTTTACCTGTCGAACATTACTATTGTTAACCCTAAGTGCCCTTCTACTGCATACGAATTAAAACAAATAGAAATTATAAACAATAGTTCTTCCTATAAAGTAACTTCAGTAAATGATGATATTGTTACGGACGTTATAATTACAGCCGACAAAGTGAGCCGGGTTGAACGGAAAACACTAGAAATAATAAATCCCCAAACTCCCAGTTATAATTTAGATAAAACAACATTTACTTATGTTGATAATGGTACGGGAAATGGTAAAGAAGTAAAAGTTGAAGCCAGCAATGGTACAAATGTAACTTATCATTTTTATAGTGGGAATTTATTACAATACGTTATTAATTCTGACGGGAATTACGCTCGTTATGATTATAAAGGTAGTACACATCAATTAGAGCGAACTATCAGCGGCTTAAGCACGTATATTAATTCTACAAATGATAATTATATTAAAAACGGTTCATTTAAAGACGGTAATACTAATTATTGGACAACAAGTGGAACAATTAATGTGTCAACCCTTGAAACTATGCCATTTTTGCCAGGAATTAATTATGTTTGTGATGTTAATCGCAATAGTGAGATATCACAATCATTTAGTATTAATGGTGATGTAAATACAACGATTAGTGTGTCATTTTGGGTTAGAAATAATACTGATTATACATTACTTTATTACAAATTACAGTTAATAAAGGATGGTGCAGTGGTCAAGGAAACAACAAAAACATACGGCACACGGAATAATTTTTACGAATTACATGTGCTTGAAATAACAGCAAAACAAATGTTTGATGAAGTAAGAATCATATTTACGGGCGGAGATCACCCTATTTCAAAATCTTATATTACTGATATTATTGTAAAAAGTTATCCAATTGTAACAAGTTATGAGTATGATGAAAACGGGAATGTGAGCAAAGAAACGCGTGGTATTATTTCATCAAATAGTGAATATGATGCATATAGCAACTTGATTAATAATTATAGTTTAGGAAATAGCGGCACAAATTGCTATAAAACAACAGAGGGTTTGCCACTCCAGACAAGTTCATCAACACAAGGTGTTAGATTGAATAATATATTTAATAATTCAGGACAAATTAATAGTAAGACAATGACAGATGGGCATGGTTTACAATTAGTAACATCTGGTTTTACTTACTATAGTTCTGATAATAGCAAACCAAAGAAAGTTATTAATGCTTGCGGGAAAGAAATAATTTATAACTATACAGCTAATACACAAAAAGTTATGAAAGTTACGTATCAAAGTATTAATTGGAACTATGAGTATAATAATCATTATCGTCTTGTGTCACGGACAATTAAGGACAATAACAATAACGATAACGTTTTATATACATATAGTATCGAATATATGAACAATAAATTCGCAAATCGCATAACGAAAATAACAACACCTGCTTATAGTTATTATTTTGATTACACTAACCGCTTTGATTTATCTAAAATTAGTTTCGAAAATGCAAATAGTACATTGAAGCACGAACTAACTAAGTATCTTTATAAAAATGAAAAAGTTTCTAGTAGTTATGATAATTATAATTTAATGACTAAAAATTACCCCAACGGGAAATATAAATTTGTTTATAACGTTAAAGATTTAGTTAGTCAAGTTCAATATGAAGATGATAATGAAGTTACGACAAACCTTTTTGATTATGAATATAATGAATTAGAACAAGTAACATTAATTCGTAATATTCAAGCGACAGAATACAGCGAAAACTATTATTACAATAACAACAACATGATTGCTAGAGTCGTTGGGAAAGATAACGATGAAATAGCATTTAAATATGACAGTTTAAATGAATTATCGGGATATGTCCTTTATTACAACGATGTAATGAAAAATGTTGAATTAAATGATAGTTATCGATTGTATGATTTTAATACTGAAGAAATATATGCAAAAATCCAAAATTCAACAACACGATATGCTAATTTCGCTAATCTTTTTACTCATACTAAACTTAGCGGAAATAATTATGGGGTATTAAGCGATAAAATAATACCAAATCTAATTCGTTTTGAAACAGTTAATGATGAGATTATCAAAAAAGAAATCAGCGCTAATATAAAAGATTATAATGTTCATTATGACGGACGCTTTAATGCTTTTAAATTTAATAGTGGAGCAAATAAATATCTTGAATACATCCATAATTATACGTCTAATCCTATTTTTAACAATGACGCTTTTACCATTAGTTTTTGGTTTAAAGTGGATGATATTTATTATGATTATGGCTTAATATCTATTTTTGATGGGCCCAGTAAAAATACAATTGTACAAATTAATACAGATGACCAACAAAACGTTTATGTTGATATAAAATTTGCGGGACAATCAATAAAGCGCGCTTATGTTACAAGCAAATCAAGATATCGAAGCGGCTGGAATTTTGTGTCTTTTTCATGGAAACGATATAATTCAAGTCCTTGTCCGAGCGAATATATTCTAGGATTAAATGGTGAATATACTTATAAATTAGTGACAAATTCGACGGCGCTTATTTTTCCAAATAATAGTTCACTTATTATTGGAGCGGGGCTAAACTATGCTTTAACTACGCTTGTTGAAGCAGATGCGCTGATTACGGGAATTGTAATTGATAATAACCCTAACACTGATGTTGCGGGTATTTTAAATTATTACAAAATGAGTCGTAAACTATATTTACATTCTGGATATTTAAATAATAATTTATTAACTACCACAAATAGTGGGGTTAATGACTACGCTTATTTAGATACGATTCCAAGTAATTACAAAGTATTCCCATTGCATCAAAGTGTCTTTGGGTTAGATGGTAATAATGATGTATCTTATACTCCGAGCAATTTACTTGAGAGTGAATTAGATCCTGGTTTTGCTTTTAATAACCGCTTAAAGCGTTATATGTATGTCGCTGAGGGCGATGCCTTAGTGTATCACACTGGCCTCAGTGATAGTGGCTTTATCGCGATGTATTTTACACGGGAAGAAGATCATGAACGGCAGTGTCTCTTTGAAGCAACAAGTGATAACGAATTATCTTTTAGTATTGAACGCCGTGAATCAACATATACAAGGCGCTTTTTCTTAGTAGTAAATGGGACAAGTTATGCAATAGGTGGACTTGATAATATTAATGAAAGAACTTATGTCGGTGTGACATGGAGCAAAACAGTAAGCGGAGACTCATATAATCCCAATGTCTATCGGTTCCGTGTTTTATTTAATAATACCGAAACAATTCATGATATTTCTTTATCGGAAAGTTTTAGTAATATTAATCTTTCAGTAGGTAGAAAGACTAATACAACACCGATTATTGGTAATAAAGCTAATACAAGTTATCCGCTTTATGGTCAAATTGAATTTTTAGTGTATAACAATCTCTTTATGAGCAAAGCAAGTATTAATGCGCTTAAAAACAAATTAAATGGGATAACGACAAGTACACAAGGTGACGGGTTTGGACTAGTCCGCTATCAAAGTATCACACGTGGTGACATAAGCATTATGTCAAAAGAATATTCGTATTATCTCCCAAATGAAACTCAAAAAATAAGTGAATTACCAACCAAAGAAGTAACGACTTGGATTCAAGGTGTTAAAACACGCGACTACGAATATGACGCTTTTGGTAATTTAGAAAAAATCTATGAAAATAATGTACATACTCGGACATTTGAATATGACAAACGCGGATTTTTAATTAAGGAAACATGGGCACAAGGCGGCAGTTATTATAACTATAATAGTGCAGGTAATATAACAGCAATTACTGGCTTTAACGCTATTGATTATTATTATGAAGAAGGCGCATCTGCGAAATTACAAAGACTAATTCAATCTGGTGAAGAGTACATTGATTATGTAAATAATTCATTACTACCAAGTTCGATTTATAATATGGTTAATGGTGTCAAACAAAATATCGCGAATCTTTCATGGCAAGGTAGAAGATTAATAAGTTATGTTGATAGCGAAGATAGTTATAATTATAGTTATGCATATAATTATGCTGGTTTAAGAGTTAAGAAGGTCGTAAATGGTGTTACCACGCATTTTACATACTTCAATGATTTGTTAATGCTTGAAAGAAGAGGTAATATCATAATCCGCTATCGGTATGATAAAAGTGGAATATATGGCTTTACTATTGAAGAAGGGACAACATTAAAAGAATATTTCTATGATCGCGATGTTTTCGGTAATATAAATGGGATCTATGATGAAACTGGCAATAAAGTAGTTACTTATAATTACACTGCTTATGGTTTATTGCACAGTATGAATGATAGTTCTCCAAATAATATTGGAACGATTAATAAAATAAGATATAAAGGATATTATTACGATGATGAAACTAGTTTCTATTATTGTAAGAGTAGGTATTATGTTCCACGCTTTACAAGATGGTTAAGTGGTGACGATGTTGCTTATTTAAATCCTGCAACAGTAACTGGTTTAAATCTATTTGTGTATTGTAATAATAATCCATTAGTAAACAATCACGATTATTATATTCCAGCGGAAAAAAAATATAGCACTTTCAATAATATCATAGCAAATGCTTCATTTAGAAAAGGTTTCTTTTTTGGTGAAGCAGCAATAACTATGTCTAAAATTAGCGGAAATATAGGGAGCCAACTAGACATAAAAAAAGGGAAACTTTATATTGGAGCATTTGTTGACTATTCATTACTTAATTTAAATAGTCAATTAGGTGTAGGTAATGAAACAATACATTTTTTAATAGAGGGGAGTGGGGATTTAGGAGCGTTTTCGTTACTTAGTGGATTTGTGTTTGATATAGAAAAAGAATCCTTTTTTGTGGGAATTGGAGCCGAAGCATCTTTATTATCTATGCAAGGAGATTAACTATTCTTAATCAAGTTAAATAGTAAATATATATCAAAAAGATTCACAAACTAAGTGAATTATC
>MWEF01000010.1 GCA_002070905.1 Tenericutes bacterium ADurb.Bin087
ATAATTCACTTAGTTTGTGAATCTTTTTGATATATATTTACTATTTAACTTGATTAAGAATAGTTAATCTCCTTTCATCAAAACTTTTATTAGTAATCTTTTGTGTTTTTCGCCGCTTAATTATGGGTAGTGCTCGTTCCTACATTGGCGAAAAGATGTGCTAATCATTTGTATTTTTGAATTAAGTCATTCACCTCCTTTACTTTTTCGACTGGAAGTTTTGGGTTCCGGTCATAAGTTAAAAGTCCATTAATTTCTTGTTCAACATCAGTTAGTTGGGTATAGCAATAACCAGCGAGTGCCGTGCTTTCTTTAATAGCTAAAATAATGCGTTTATATTCACTTAGTAAGTGTTTTGCATCACCGACGGCGGTATATCCCCATCCTTTATCTTCCGTCATTTGATAACTAATACCCCCAAATTCGGTTAACAGGATTGGCTCACCTTGGTGACTATACCCATTTGCGTATATCGGCCGCTTCGCCGGTCGCGAATTTAATAAGTCTTCTTTTGTGCTGATTGATTTATTAAAGGCGGCAATGGCTTCTTTGTCATCATGTTTGCCGTGATTGTAATTATGAATGGCACAGATATCGGTAATGACTTGTTCCCACCCATCATTACCAACAACAAAGCGTGTTTGATCAAGACTTTTAATTAAGTTATATAGTTCAATAGCGTGTTGTTGTTGGCGCTTATCATGGGCAATATCGTCAACACCCCAACTTTCATTAAGTGGGACCCAGGCGACAATTGACGGATGATTATAATCACGCGCTATAATCTGTGGCCATTCATGTTTATCACGCCAGGCGGACTTTTCATTAAAGCGAATCGAACTCGCCATTTCGCCCCACACTAAGAAACCCATCTTATCAGCGTAATAAGCAAAATAAGGATCTTCACATTTTTGATGTTTACGCGCCCCATTAAAGCCCATCGCTTTTGCCATTTTAATATCATATTCAAGCGCTTCTTTACTTGGGGGTGTCACTAAACTTTGTGGCCAATAGCCTTGATCAAGGACAAGCTTCATATAATAAGGTTTATTATTAAGATAAGTAACCCCGTTAGCAGCATGGACTTTCCGCATCCCAAAGTAACTTGAAAGCTGATCATCACCATAAGCGAGTGTAAAACTAACTAAATACGGATTTTCTGGTGACCATGCTTTCGTTTCGTAATCTTTTTGGTCATTAAAAACTTGGATAGTAAACTCATGCTTTAATGCCGTTGGTTTAGCGGTGTATTTAACACTCCCGCTCGTGTCTTTAATGGCAAGTTTTTCACCCGCTTTACTAAACGTTAACGCAAAATGAACTTTCCCTTCATCAAATAATGGGGTAATTCGCATCTGCGTAACATGAGCTTCGGGAACGATTTCAAGCCACACTGTCTGCCAAATACCTGTCGTACGGTTATACCAAATAACTTCGGGCTTTTCTTTCCAATATTGTTTACCACGTGGCATATGCACTTCTGTACTTGGATCAAAGACCCACACAACAAGTTCTTCGGTAGTGAATGTTAAAAAGTCTGTAATATCAACACTAAACGGTACTTGCCCACCAATATGTTCACTGACGAGTTTTTGATTGACATATATTTTGCATTCATAATCAACCGCCCCAAAATGTAAGATATAACGTTTCCCTTCTTCTTTTATTACCTTAAAGAAGCGCCGATACCATACATAATCATGGAAACTTTGATCATTAATCCCGCTTAGAGGGGTTTGAAATGCAAAAGGGACATTAATTTTGAGTGAAAACTTTCCGTTTTTAAACCATTGTTCTTTTAAACCAACATTACCATCATCAAACGCAAAATCCCAACTCCCATTTAAGTTTTGCCACTGCGCTCGCACTAACGCTGGACGCGGATATTCTTTTCGATACATAATAAACACTCTCCTCTATTTGATACCAGTGTGACTCACACCTTCAATAATCTTATCTTGTACGAACATATAAACAATTAATACAGGAATAATCGAGATAATCGCCGCGGCCATTACTTGCCCAGGATCATAGTTACTTTGACTTTGCATTGTCGCTAAGCCTGTTTGTAACGTATACCAATTAGGATCAAAGTGGACCGCCGCGGTCAGCGTTGGCCATAAGTAGTCATTCCAACTACCCATGAACGCAAAGAGGCCCGCGACCATAATTGCGGATTTCCCCAGCGGTAAAACAATTTTACGATACACCCCAAAGTGTCCAAGCCCTTCAATTTGCGCACTCTCGACTAAATCATAGGGAATATTCATAAAGAATTGCCGCATAATAAATAAGCCAAAAGTACCACCTAATCCAGGGACAATCAGTGCAAATATCGATTTCCATGATGCTTCACTATCAAGCCATCCAAAGCGAATCACCATCGTAAAGAGCGGGGTTAAATTAATGACCGTGGGAATCGCCATTGTGGCGAGTAATAACCCAAACACTAAATTCCGGCCTTTCCAGCGCATCACCCCGAAAGCATACGCTGCCATTGATGCAATAATTAAATATAAAAGCGTATGAATAATGGCGATAAGCGCACTATTCCGCAACCATTTAAAGATCGGATAAACGGCACTATTTTCAAATAAATTTTGATAGTTACCAAAGGTAAATTCACGCGGAATAATGGTAATCACATTCGTCCGCATATCATTAGCGCTCTTAAAAGATGTCCCTAATGCCCATAAAAGCGGTAACACCCATAAGATGCTCAGCACTAATAGAATGATAAAGGCGACACGTTTACGGCGCTTTACTCCACTTTTAATTGCCATTAGTATTTCTCCCGATATTTGTTATAGGCTGCTTGCCCAAGACTAATAATAAGAATAAAGAAACCAAAGATAAGAGACATTGCTGCGGCAAGTCCTGGTTGCCGATTAACACCTGTCATGAGCCCGCGAATTACCATCATCACCACTGTGGTTGTGCCTGGTGTCCCCGCCGCGACGGTCCCACTTGGTGCGGGACCACCACCGGTTAAGATATCGGGCTGACCATAAATATTGAAGCTTGCAATGACCGTAGTAAACACGATAATAAAGATTTGATTTTTAATGCTCGGTAAGGCAATGCTCCAAATTACGCGCGGATAACTCGCGCCATCGACTTCGGCTGCTTCATACATTTGTTTGTCAACTTCTTTTAAACCCGCGCCAATAATAACTGTGTTTGTCCCGATCGTCCACCATATTGTTGTCACGATGATTGCAATCCAGGCATAAGGCTGTGAATTAAGCCACGCGACTTCTTTGCCGCCAAACACGCGTATTAAGCCATTGACAAAACCATATTGTGTATCAAATTGCCATTTAAAGATAATCCCGACCGCCGAAATTGACAAAATCGTTGGTAAGAAAAAGATGACACGAAAGATTTTATAAAACCGCGGCTGTATATCAATTAAAATCGCAATGAGAATTGGAATAATGATTAAAAGCGGTACTGAAACACCAACAAAGAGCAGGGTATTCTTTAACGAACCCCAAAACATCTTAGCGTAATAAGTCACATTTGTTGTCCCAATCGTCAGCCCAGAAATGGCTAATTTATAATTATCCAAGCCGATAAATTTACTCGCACTTGGATCAAAGACGTTATAGCGGAAAAAGGAAATATAAACACCAAAGAAAAGCGGAAAGATAAAGAAGGTTGCAAATAAAACAATATACGGTACGAGGAAAAAAGCGACCGTTAAGTAGCGTTTTGCGCCTTCTTTAAGCTTTAGTTTCTGTTTGGCATTCATCGTTTGTATTGCTGCTTTCTTTTAACCTTCAAGTTGAGCAAGTAACACTGCTTGTTCGCCTTCTTCCGCAGCAGCGTTAAGCAGCGCTAGCGCATCATAAGTCGCATCACTCATCGCTGTTGTCACACGACTAAAGACAGGGGCAAAAGCTTCATAATAATAGGGTGAAGCTTCATTTAATGTGTACATATTCACGTCACCATAATTTTTATGATGGATGAGCCCATGATATTCTTCAGTATTGCGCGCAATATTACTCGCGGGAATATGACCACCACTTTCGGCCCATAAATAGGCGTTTTCCGTGACATATTTAATAAACACTAACGCCGCTTGTTGCTTAAGTGTTTCATTTCGCCCTTGCGGTAAGACAAAGGTATGACTGCGACTTGCGACTTTTTTACTGTCTGCTGTTGGAGTATCAACAAACATATCAGCGAGTGAAGTAACACCAAAATTAACCCCAGAATCAACAAGACTATTTAGCATCCAGTTCCCATTAATATGGAACATTGCTTTCCCTTGTTGGAACATGAGTAAATCAGCGTCAACATTAACATTAAGCGGCGAAATTTTTTCCACGTGAATTAAGTCCGCCACACTTTTAAGGGCGGCGACACCTGCAGCGTTATTAAAGGCGGGCATTAGTGAAGTTTTATCAATTTCTTTGCCGCCATTTTGATAAAGCGCAGTTGTAAAGATATATTCACTTGGCCATGTTGTAGATAATGGTAAGCCCCATCCTCCCGTATTTGTCTGTGGCATTTTTTTAGCCGCGGCAATAAGCTCAGCGCGATTAGTCGGGACTTCTAAACTGTATTGTGAAAGTAAGTCTTTATTGTAATAGAGCATGATGCTATGGACATCAAGCGGAATTCCGTATTGTTTATTATCCCAAATCATCGCATCGTATACATCTGGAATATAGTTATCACGGGAGATATCAACACCCGTTGAGGCCGTCAGTGTATTAAGCGGGAATAATAAATTTTTATTGGCAAATGATGGAATGCGATAACTATGAATTAAGGCAATATCAAACGAACGTTTCATTGGAATCGTCGCCACGAGTGATTCATAGAAATCGGTTTCAGGCATAAATGATTCTGTGACCGTTATTTGTCCTTCGTAAGCTTGATTAAATTCACGAACTAAACGGCGCATCGCCGTTCCGTCAGCGCCCGTAATCGGGTTCCCGTAGGTTAAGGCAACATTTTCAAATGTCGGCAGCGATACTTCGACACTCTCATCGCCATTCCCTCCTGGGGTACTTGGTGCTTGACTAGTTTCTCCGCACCCTGTTAGCACTAATGCAAGGAGTGCTAATAGTGTCCATTTCTTTTTCATATATTTGTTCCTTTCCTAATCTTAAATTTATATTACTAGCGCGCAACAATATAAGGGCGCGTTGCCCCACGTGAAGCGCCTAACCCTTCAACACTAGGCCACGCTTCACTGTCCCACACTAATTTGTCAATTAATAAGGCGCGGCGATTTGTCGTACCGTAATAAGGATCTTCAAATTTATCAAAGCCGTGATAAACGATCCAACTCTCACCCGCATCATCTTTAATAATTGAATTATGACCAACACCCGCAAAATCATCGTTCGCGCGCACGACTGGTGTGCCAAGATTTTGCCGATAAGTCATTAAATTACCTGCTTTATCGTAATATGGTCCTAAAATATTTTCACTACGGCACACACGCACTTCATAGGTGGAATAATGGCCTTCGCAACATGTCCCAGTCGATAAAAACATATAGTAGGAACCATGCTCCTTAATAATATAAGCACCTTCATAATTACCAATGTCCCATCGCTTATTATCGACACCAGCGACAAGCACTTTATTGGCTTTAGCTTCTTCAATTGTGCCTTTAACACTTAAACCATCACTAGTTAATTCCACGGCGTAAATGCCGCTAAAACTGCCCCAAAACATGTAAACACGATTATCAGTGTCAACATACACTGCTTGGTCAATTGAGTTATAAACACCAATGTCATTACTATCAAAGATTTTACCTTGATCAGTAAATGGGCCAAGCGGACTAGGGCCAGTCGCAACCCCAATTCCTGGATTAGGATCGCCCCAGGCAGATAGTGAATAATATAAGTTATATGTATCGCCAATTTTGACGATATCTGGGGCCCATAACCCTGCCCCTGAAGTTTCATTCCATGTCGGCATTGTCGCCGGTTTAAAAGCTTGATCACGATATTCCCAATCAACAAGATTAGCGCTACTTAAGATTGGCGTATATCGCACACCATAATAATCACCCCATAGGGCATTATCTTGTGTACCATAAGCATAGAAGATACCATCATCCCCCCGAATAATCGCGGGGTCGGCTAAAACGGGTTCCCACACTGGATTATCGTAAGTTGTGGGTAATTCTTCGGAGCTTTCGCTCACTACCACATCTTCACTAGTGGGCGGTAGTGTTTCTGTGCTCGAAACATGAGGAGTACAGCCCACTAGTAAGGCAGTGAAAATAAGAGTAAATCCAATTTTTTTCATTATCCTTTAATTCCAATCATCACATTTTTAACAGTGATTGTCGTTACATCACTCATCCCAAGTAAGAGTGCACATTTACCAAGTGTGAATGTTTGTGATGGTGTGAATTCCATCGTATAATCAGTTAACGTTGTTGTCAGTGTAATATCGTTCCGCGCAAGCACTGTTTCACCATTATTATTTGTTACTTCCATCGTAATAACAGTTGAGGCCAAAGCGCTTGCTTTAACTGTCATCACATAAGTCACGCCTTCCGTAAATGTTTTGCCGTCTTGGTTAACTTGGACGTGCCAGTTAGCGGTCCCTGGGGTAATAACATCAATTTTAATTTGTTCGTTAGCTTGATCAGCGATAAAGTTAACTTCCGCACCATGCGTCATCTCTTGTGTCCAGCCATAATACCCATACTTAAAGTCACCATTAATAACTTCATATGGTTCATAATCACGTAAGTCAATCGTTGTCGCTTCGTCGGCTGTAATCATATCATTATCAAATTTATCAAGTATCACTTGGTTAGCGCCTTGGGCCCCAAGTAAGAGACTAAACTTCGCTAAACAGGTCACTGTTGATTTAAATTCCAGTAAGAATGTTTGATATTCCGTTGTTAGCGAAATAAGTTTGGTCGCCACTCGCGAATAACTTTGCGCTGGGTTACTAATTTCAATTGTTACTTTCCGTTCGACGCTCGCTTTAGCAATTAAAGTAACGCGGTAAATTTTCCCCGCTTGAATACTAACATTACTTTGATAAAACTGAATGTGCCAGTTATCATTACTGCCATTAGTGATATCAACCGTCACCGTTCCATCTTCATTATCAATAAAGTCGGCGGCGCCAGTACCATTAGTTTGGTTAACGTCGCGGACCCAGCCTTGGAGTCCATTATTAAATTCGCCATTAATTAAGTTATACGGATTATCGCGCGCAAGTTGATAACTAACCGAACGATTAACATAGTTAAAGTTACCTTCTTCGTCCGTCACACGATAACTAACAAGCATCCGTGTCACGGCAGCGATCGAATCAGGAATCGCCCCGATTCGCTCAATGCGATCACTAATATCATTGCCTTTATAGTCCGCTGCTGTCACGGGTGGTAAAGCTTCAAATTGGTCACCAGTGTAGACAGTAACGGGGCCGGCATTACTAAAGACTGGCCTTTTTTCTTCCGCTGGTAAAATAATTTCGCGGACTTTAATATCATCCACGACAAGATCAAGCGGATTTGCTTTACTTGCGGTCCCATCAATATCTAAACCGCGCCCTAAATAGAGCACTGGTTTTACTGAGGCATAATCAGCGTCCGCTGTATAAATTGCCGAATATGTTTGAAATTCACTCGTTAAGACCATTGCGGGATAGCCTGGAATTAACATCGCAAAGCCGTTATAATTTTCAAAACCGGCGGAAATTGAACGTCCTTTTTCACTTTTAGCAATAAATGTCATTTCATAAGTTCGACCCGCATTAAAAGTAATCCCTGGTTGTTGATAAAGTTGCAAGGACCACGCTTCGCTACCCGTATCAGTAAAACTAAAGACCGCCTCTTCATTTACAACATTAAATGTCCCTTGGCCGCCTGGCGTATCAAACCGCCAATATGTTTTACCCATCGCAAAGTTACCATTAAAGACGTTACATCCTTTGACAACTTGCACCATCCGGTATTTTGTACTTTTTGTGCCAGCACTATTTGTGGCTTCATATTTAATCGTATATTGTGATACGTAATAACTATCAAAATAGTCATCATCGGCAACGACTACTTCAAGGTCACCATCAACTGTATCAACGGCGCGCACCCCATCAAGCAGGGTAAATTCATCCCCAATCGTAATCACAATGTCATCAGCTCCATACCACGTAATCGTCCTTTCGACAGGCACTGAATCACCAGTGGACGTGTGGCTAACGCTCCCTTCACTTACTTTTTCACTTTCTGAAGTATTGCCCTTACATGAGCCGAGCACGACTAAAGAAAGTAACGCAAGCAATATATAGCGACGTTTCTTCATAATCAAGTCTCCTTTTTCTTTGATTTATATTCAACGTTATTGTAAATCTAATAAGGCGCAGAAAACTATTCATCATAGTTCTTTTAGCAATCAACTTTGGAGCACTAGTTTCAATATATAGTAATTTTGAATTATAGTTGTACTTGTAGTTACATTTAGATTATCGTTAATCTTATTGCACCTTTATTGTATAAAGATGCGGCTAATTAGTCAAGGGGAATCTAAAACAAAGTGTCGTAGTTATTACTCTGGCAAGTATAATTCGGGCCCTGGTCGATAGTTATTACTTGGCACATTACCTAACGTACTTGGCCAATTTTGCTCATCCCATAATAATTTATCAATCAACAATTTGCGCGCGTTGCGCGTTTCCGCTGTTGCATCAAACCCGTGATAGAGAATCCAGTACGTACCAGCGTCATCTTTCACAATCGAGTTATGCCCAACACCAACGAAGAAATCATTTTGGTGGACAACAGAATGGCCAACATTCGCATTTTTCATGCTGCGATTATAAGAATCAACATATTCACCGACAATACTTTCACTACGGCCAACCACAACGTTATATGTATAATCACCAGAACAGCATGTGCCAGTAGATAAAAACATATAATAGTAGTTATCTTTTTTAACAATATAAACACCTTCAAAGGTCGAAATATCAAAGTTTCGATTAGTTTCAAAGCCCGCGACATGGACTTTGTTTGCCGCGGCTTCTTCCACTGTACCATCTTTAAAGTTAAGCCCATCCGCGGTTAATTCAAGCGCATATATTCCGCGAAAACTACCCCAAAACATATAAACACGTTCATCTTCATCAACATAAACCATCGGATCAATACTATTATTAACCCCTATTTCTTCTGATAGGAAAAATTTGCCGTGATCTTCCCACGGTCCCGCGGGATGAGTTGCGGTCGCAATCCCAATCCCCGGATTTGGATCATCCCAGCGCGATAATGAATAATACATTACATATTGCCCCTTAATATATTGGACATCAGGTGCCCAAATATTGGCCCCTGATGAGCCCCATGTTGGGCGTGATATCGCATTGCCAAGTGGCTCCCAATCGACTAGATTAGCGCTTTTAATCACACGGGCCCCAGTGGCGTATGTATAAAAATAGCCGTCAGTGTGACGGACAATACTTGGATCAGGAAAATCATTATTGTAAATGGGATTTTGGAAAAAGACGGTCGTCAGTTCTTGGTGCGGTACACTTGAGACAAGCGAATCATCGCTGATCTCACTTACAAATTCACTCTCACTTATACGTGTTTCGCTACTAGAAGGCTGGCGACAACTAACAAGTAAGCTAAAGCAAGTAAGCGCTACTAAAATCCGTGTTTTTTTCATCTTTCCTCTCCTTTATTCTACTACACTGTGATAATATGGTCCAATTTGTTCAGTCGTGGACGGCGTGTAATTTTCAACATATGGCCAACCATTTTCGTCAAATAATAATTTATCTTGCAACAATACCCGTGCACTTTGTTTATCAACGTGGTAGGCATGATAATAAATCCACGGTTCCCCATTAACATCATCAATTACACAGTTGTGACCAGTACCGACAAACGTATCATTTTTTTGTAAGACAAGCTTACCTGCGGATCGATTACGCATATCTTTCCCAGTATCGTCGTAATAAGGACCATATGGTGAAAGGGCGCGCCCTACGACCACTTTATAAGTTGAACTAAGTCCTTCGCAACACGTACCCATCGATAAAAATAAATAATAATAACCACGCCAATAACGGATATACGCTGCTTCATAAGTTTCAGCATCCCAGCCGTGTTCTGTCTCTAAGCCAGCGACTCTTATTTTACTAAGAGCAGCATTTTCGACACTGCCCGCTTTAAAGCCTAAACCATCACGCGTAAGTTCCACTAAATAGTTCCCGCGCATTGAACCCCACACTAAATAAACGCGATTAGTGTTAGGATCAACAAAGGCATTCGCGTCAATACTATTATTAACACCAATTTCGAGTGATAAAAATAACTTACCATGATCTGTCCATGGTCCGTTTGGTTTTGGGGCCGTGGCATAACCAATCCCAGGATTTGGATCACCCCATGTTGAAAGCGAATAATACATCACGTATTGGCCATTAATATATTGGACATCAGGTGCCCATAGTCCTGCGCCTGTTGTCCCCCAACTTGGCAAGTGACCAAATACCCAGCCCTTATTGCCCCACGTTACACCGTCACTTGACCGTAAATATTGACCACCTGTCGCATATAAAAACCACATGCGTTGGATTGGATCATATACTCCCGAAGGATCAGGGAAATCATAAAAGTATACAGAGTTCGTATATGTACTGCGTTTCATCTCAAGTTCAACGCTGACACTCGGTTCTTCGCTGCTTGAAACTTCTTCACTGCTTGGTTCGGGTTCACTGCTTGGCACTTCACTTTCACTTGGCGGTGCTTCGCTTGTCGGCGCTTCACTACTTTGTGGTGCGCTACTTTCTAAACTTGAAGCTTCACTATCATCTTCACTAGCGGGCTCTGCACTACTTACGATTGTGCTCGAAGTAGATGGTAATGAATCTTTTTCACTACTCACAGGGAAAAGTGTACAACTTGAAATGACCATCATACACACTAAAAACATTAAATGGCGAATGTTTCGTTTTATTTTCATAAGCGCCCCCTATTATCTTTTTTCAAAGGTTATCGTTAATCTAATTATAAGATGAAAATAGATTTTTGTAAACAAAGGGAAACGCTAACGCTTAATCTAATTTATTTTACGATGAATCTATGCCATAATTATTTTATGGAAAAAAATAACAAAGAACGTGTCACTTTAAAAGATATTGCCGAACGCGCAGGTATTACCGTTAATAGTGTTTCACGCGCATTACGCGGACACAAAAGTATTTCTGATGCTACTAAAGAGCGTGTCCACGCTATAGCGCAAGAACTCGGCTATATTCCTGATGCCCAAGCCCGCTTAATGCGTGGGGCAAAACTTCGAGTTATTGCTGTCGTTTACGATAACATTGTTAATCCTTACTATGCAATTATGAATAATCATCTTAACAATGAACTTACGAAGGCTAATTATCGACCGATGGTATTTTTTGAAAGTAGTCACGATGGTTCTTTATCCCTTGAAGTAGCCCGTGAAATTATTTCGATGCGCATCGTTGGTGTTATTACTTATTTAGTGCCAAGCAAAGAAGTTATTGAACTTTTTGAAGATCATAATGTGCCAATTGTGCTTTTAGGGCGCACAGGTGATGCTCTTGGGATTGATAGCGTCGCCTCAAATGACTATCGTGGTGGTAAACTCGCGGGTTATAAATTGTTTGATTTAGGGGGTGAAAACTTTGCCTATATCGGTGTGACCCGCAAGCTTAACATTAATAACGAAAGACTTAACGGGTTCTTAAAAGCACTTAAAAATAATGAGGTAATTGTGCCAGAAGCAAATATTATTCTTAATGAAAAGCAACAAACAACCCGTGAGTTAATGGACATGCTTGATGTTAAAAAGAAAAAGATTGACTCCATTTTTTGTTTTAATGATCAAATCGCCTATGAAGTGATTGGCTACTTAAGTGAAAAAGGAATAAATGTCCCAGAAGACATAAATATTATTGGCTTTGATAATTTACAAAGTGATATCATCTATCCCATTAAATTAACAACGATTGACGCTGATAAACCACGTGCAGCGCACTTATCACTCGTGAGTTTATTCTCCAAGATTAAAGATAGTGAAAACACCGAAGTAACAGGTAAAATTGTTGATGTCACTCTTGTTGAAGGTAATACGACTAAAATGCGAAACTAAGTGCGTTTTGCGGTAAATAACGGATAAAAGTATTAAAAAAGATAACGCGGTAAGGCGTTATCTTTCATTTTAATTATAGGCTCGCTCCTATTTTAAGAGATCCGCACCAACACCTGCAACTCCACCAAGAGCGGCAAGGAGTAAAGTGACAACGGCGCCACCAGTAAATTTGAAGTCTTTAAAGAATTCAGCTTTGTCAACGTTTTCATTCATAACCGCGAAACTCTTGGTTAAGAAAACAAGGACAACAGCGACTAAGCCAAGCGCTAAAAGCACAAAGCCAAGCATTTTATTCTTTTCTAATTTCTTCACAACAACACGACTAACACCTAGTGCGATACCCACAACGAGCAAGATGGGGACTAAGAAGTTTAAGAAGCTAAATTTAAAGACGACAAATTCAACTCCTAAAACAGTTTCCGTTTTGCCAAATGTTAAGTCACGGAAGGTGTACGTAATTTCTGGTGAAGCTTGGGCCACGACGGGAACCACAAACCAGAGGATAAGGGCAACTAGGAATAATCCTGCTGCGGCTACGTTCAATAATTTTTTCTTGTCCATTTTTTATTCCTTTCTAAATCTATATTTTATTTAACCATAAACATCATTGTTAAGCAACAATTAACTATCAAAAAAAGAAAATAATAAACAGTTGTTCATTCGGTAAAAATACACGTAAAACCTAATAATTCGCTTATAATGGGCATAAGTTAAATTGTGTTTTCACCGCTACTAATGATATTAAAAAGATATTTACAATTGGTAATGAACGAAGTATTTTTTTGTTCAATGATTTGCACTAGTACTGCTAACGATTTCTAACATCATTTTTAGTTATAAGGTCAATTAGTGTGGCAAACTATGATTATGTTTTCAACTTATTATTTTTGCAAAAATATTAAGAAGTATTTTGCCTTTCCACGATAAAAAATTAATAAAACGAATTAATGTTCCAACACAAAACTATTATTGCAACGGCTATTAATTTGCCTGCTAATTATACTTCCCATCTTAAACGCGGAATCGAACCACCGAAATCCCAAATAAGTGGGTCATATGGTAATTCCGTCATAAGTTCATTAGTAGTATATCCTGTAATACCATCACTTCTTCCTGTATCACTATTGCCGATTGGATCAAAATAGTTCCAACTTCTGTTATAAGCACAATTATGGTAAATTGTGGCGTGTGTCCCGCCTGGTGTAACACCAGTAAAAGCACCTTGTAAAATATCTGTACCAGTGACAAGCGGACTATTAGCCATTGCTAGACAATTAGTCATTAAATTATTATAACCTTCAACGCGTCCGATAAACCCACCAAGGCGAACCAATGACGTTGCGGTTGCTTTTACTTCACCGCGCGAATAAGAATCTTGAATACGACCATAACCCATATAACCAATGAAACCACCAACATAATTTGGTCCTGACACCGTCCCCCACGCTTTTGATTCTTTAATGAGTGTATAGTTATCTAACATTTGACCAATAAAACCACCAGTGGGCGATTGTTCACCACCGCTAACGGTAATAGCGCCATTTCCTGATGAGCGACTAATAGTTACGGCTTTATGTGATTGGCGCAATAATCCAACAAAGCGGCCACTGATTGCGTTCGCGTTGTCAATACTGCCCGTAAAATGAACAGCTTCATAGTTCGTAGCGGTACTCTCGCCCGCTACACCACCGACCTTAGCAATACCATTATTAGCCACAACAGTAATATCAAATGCTATTGCAACATTAGTTATACTAGCGTCTTTAATACTACCAGCAAGACCACCAATACACGGTTCTAGACTATCAGTGTTACTTGTTAATTCACCACGAAGCTTTAAATTAGTGATAACCGCACCATCAACTGTGCTAAAAAACCCAACTGCACTACTTGTACTAGCAATTGTAATATCCCGCACTTCATGGCCGCCGCCATCAAAGAAACCATTAAATGTCAATGGTGTCCACGCACTTGTTAAACTGATATCTGCCATTAAACGATAAGAACCATTCGCCACTATATTGCGTAACTCGGCTTCGGTGCTAATCATTTCAACATGGAAATAATACTTTTCGCTTAGACTTGAATGATAATTCACAGTTGAGGTAGCTTTAACTTGCACATATGTTGCATTATCAATTGTTTCTTGCCTAAATGTATAACTATTTGTGTTTACTCCCGCCTTTAAAATTCCATCAACATAAATTTGATACCCTTGTGCATATGGAACTGCTTTAAAAGTTAACACATTATTATTTACTACGAGCTCCGTTGGCGTCTCTAAAGTAATTTTAGGAATCGTAATTTCGGCAATGGCAATTTCTGAATCTAAATAACTTTGATCAAGTTTGATTGCTTGCACTTTAACGGTGACTACCCCAGGAGCGTTATAGCCAACTTCAATGCGATTGGAATCAACAATCGACTCCACATCATTAAGCCAAACGCGATAACAACTAGCCTTTTCAACATCATCCCACCGAATAAAACCATTGTAGAACCGAATGTTATGTGGTTTATCTAATCGCGCTTTGGTATAAAACTCTTCACTATATGCACTTGAACGTAAATAAGGATCACTCGCGGTCGCTAAAACGCGCAGGCGCAAGGAATCATCGCTTGCATAAGTAAACATATTTTGCGCCACATATTGTTCAAGACCGTCATTAATTTTGACAATGTAACCAGTGGCAAAAGTTACTTCATCCCAATAAATCGTCTTTTCCACTTGGCGTAAGTTTTTAGGAACCGCTAATGTTAAGTAGGCTTCAAATGTTTCGATGTTACTAAAAGCGGAGGAAACTGTTTCATTAGTCGCTTTAACTTGTACAGTAATGACACCATAACAAGTAGCGGGTAAGAGCATACTATTTGTGTCACTACTTAGTTCTTCATCATTTAGCAACACGATATAATTAGTCGCCCCAGTTACGGTGTCCCAACTAAGCATCCGTTCAATAAGTTTAATATTTGTTGGGGTACTTAGTTGCGTTACAGCACTTGTTGAAGATTCATTAGTATCCGAACTAAGCGCATCACTACTTGATGTTTCTCTACAGCTAGATAACATCAAGACTGCACTTGCGATGATTAAGAAAATGTTACTAATCTTTTTCATAAATTGCCTCCTTATCGTGCCCGATGTGTAATCGTTGGGGTAATAACTAAATAATATGACGTTAAGTTAATAACTTCCGCAGTATTTTTATTAATAACATACGCACTTAAGTAATAGTCGCCACTAAAAAGAGCATCTGTTAAATCAATTGTGTGATTAAGCGGAATCCCATTTGCATATTTACCAAGCGGTAATTTACTAAAGTGCGGGACATTGTATGTCTTTTTTATCGGCGCAAATAAGATATCACCATTTAAATGGTGACCTTCAATGACAAATTCAATTTCATAGTCACTCTTATCATTTGCGTACCGCTTATTAAGCGCTAAAGTGGCAATTTCTAAATTAGTGCCACTAAGTGTAAACGTTGCGGCCCCTGCACTAAAATCACCGCGCGCGGTTGCTAATCCAACATACATATCACCTGCACCATAATAGAAATACCATTTATTGTTATGACGCAGCATCGTATCCGCAAACATGCATTTGTTAAATAATCCGTAATCAATCTTATTCGTATCAGTTGGATACATCGTAGGTTCATCTAAATCTAATGTGACATTCGTTAATTCAAATGGATTACTTTGGGTTGTTTTCAAGACCCCCAGCGCATAAAACCATCCGCTAGCGTTTGGTTGTTGATATTGAATGTTTGCGTCACTTAACACCCCACCACCATACATTAAGTAAATATCTTGATCATCTGCTCCATAGATATTTGTTAGCGCCATACATGATTCGTTACCTTTGGTTAACTTTTCGATGTCATTTGGCCCAAAGCTACTAGTGTCGATATCGATAATATCACTTGCTTCAATTCGTGTAACATCATTTGTAAAGCCAATCCTAGTGTAACCACCATCTTTCATATAAATCATATACACTTCGCCAAATTTACCCGGTCGCGGATCACTAATTTTAATTGCGTTCCCTTCGGGATCTGTCACAAATGTTCCTGATTTATAAGCTTCATTATAGTCAGGCGCTAACCGACCTACTTTATTAAAAGTGATGAAGTCATGTGTATAAATCATTCCTTCGCGCGTAATACTATAGTCATACATCGTGTAAGTAATGTAATAAGTTGTTAAGCCCCCACGACGTGGATCATTTTTAATTTTAAAGATGCGCGGATCTTCTAAACCACCACCATGTTCTTCAGCAATTGTCGGCCACGCAATTGGATTATTAGCGCCGCGCGTATAATGTATGCCGTCATACGAATAAGCGTAAGACAAAGTTGACATATGACCCAATTCATAACGTGTTCCAAAATACGTTGCATAATTATCGGGTAATTCTGAACGATAAATCATATGGAATATATCGTTATCTTCGTCATAAATCACTGCTGGGTTATACGTTGCGTAACTTTCAAACCCAGGAATATTACCGTCGGCAATACTCTCCATATTCGTCACAACGCCATCCGCGGCAATAGGATAACCGTGGGGCGCTAAAATGAGTCCTTCATCATGTAAAGTAATATTACTCATCGCCACCCATGCTGGACTATTTTTAGAGAATTCCATTGGATGACCAACTCTCACTGCCCTTAATTCTGATTCTTTATATATATCAAAAGAATAAATCGAGAACGTTGATTCCCACGGATAACGCCCTGTTTTCTTCGTTGCTTCACTAGTCTCGCGTTGAATTAGTTCAACTTTAACATAACGACTTGTCGCTGCCGTTTTTAGTTTGAATGTATCAACTTCACCAAGACCCGCTTCTGTACCAGTAAGATATTCCCAGCCATCAGCTTCACGTGCTGGACTAGTGTCTGAAGTTTCAGTATGTTTATAAATTTTAAAGATACGAGCAAAGGATACTTCCCACCGCACTTTAATTAAGTCAAAAGTCACGGGTGCTTTAAAGTCAAAAATCAACCCTTCATTATCATTTTGTGTGGACGCCCAGCGTGTATGCGCTTTGTCATCTAGAATTGCCGCTGCTGGTAATTCACTAGCGTTTTCAAAGCTTGATGCGTAAATGACGTCACCACCTACTCCTAGGCTTTTAGGACCATACACTTCAAAACTATAAAATGAATAGCCGTATTCTAGCGCTCGCCTCACACCTTGAAACTTCACAAATTGTGTTTCCACCCACTCAGGAAAAACAATTTCATCCATTTCACTATTTGTTTTTGTAACAGTGGCCACTGTTGTCCACGTAACAGCATCCATTGACATTTGTAGTAAATATTCACTAGCATACGCTGCTTCCCAATCAATTACCACTTTACCAACACGTTCCACACCACCTAAATCAATGTAGAAAAAGGCATTATCATCACGCACTGCTGCATAGCGTGTATCACGATTTGCATCAACAGCGTGTATATTAAGATGGTTGTCGGTGTGGCCACTTGAGACAACACGACGACCAAAAGCAAGGTCAACGCCATACTCCATCGTCCCAATGACTTTAATTGGTACTTCACCCTTAAAACTAATGGCACTACTAACGATGACCGCCGTTAAAATAAGTAGTCCTCTTTTTACTTTCATAATGGCTCCTCCTCTAATAAATTAATATTCAATATTTTAGTCAAATATAAATGAGCGTAAAGCGCACATGGCCACGTAAACCATTCACGTGAATATTCACTCGGATTATTAGCGTTAAATGCTTCATGCATCACATACGTCCCCGCTGTGGTATTTGTCATATATTCAATCATTGTGGCAATTTCAGCTTGATCATCAGTCGTTAAGCCTTGCATTGCAAGCGCCATATGCCATGGCACTGGAATATCAGGATGCGGATTAGTGCCGCCGATACTATCATGGGGATCGCCAATCCCTTTCGCATATGTACCTTCATAATAGTAAGGATTGTCTTTACTTAAGATAAAAGCGCGCGTGTTTAAATAAGTCGGATCATTGTTAGCGGCGTATCCTAACCACGGAATAGCTAAGAGACTTGGAATATTCGCCGCATCCATCAGTAATTTTCCATCAGCGGAATTAACATCACTACTAAAACCATTAACTTCAAACGCATATATTTTCCCGTAACGCGAATGATGATATGTAGCGTATGTCTCGATTGCCGTTCTTACTTCACTAGCCATTGTCATAGCAATATTTTTTTCCATTGGAAACCGATCTATTTCATCTAGTAATAGCGCTATTTTTTCTAGTGTGGCGACCGCAAACATATTGCCAGGAATAAAGAATTTATAGTAATTAACATCATCACTTGGGCGATAGCCACTCCAAATTAAGCCGCTTTCTGTATTAACTTCATGCGGTCCCGCAGCGCGATCACTTTCATTCGTTATCCGGTAATTAGCGTCATCATGACTCCGTTCATTTTCAAGTGTTTCCAATACCTTTCTTAAAGTAATTTGAAAGAAAGAATCAAAGATTGAATCATCGTGTGTAATGTCATAATACTTACCAGCGAGCCAGAGCGGATACATTAGTGAATCAATTTCAAATTTAAGTTCAAATACACTGCCATCATGACTAAAGGCGTTCGCATATTGCTGACGACGCAGCAGTTCAAATTGACGTAAAAGTAATCCTTTTATCATCATCTGTACATCTTTATCCATATTCATAAATTGTAAATATGGTAAGACTTGTGCACTTGAATCACGTAACCACATTGCATTTATATCGCCAGTAATAATGAAGGTTGTGCCATTCCGCTTATTGCTTTGCACAACACTTGGCCAATTCCCTTTGTGATTTGAAATTCCGTCAAGTGTTGCGTAAAATGTTTTTTGCACAGTAATTCGCGTTGTTTCGTCACTTATACTTTCAAACAAAGGATCAACATAATTACGCATTACAGTATACGTATAATCATTCGTGTCAAAACTAAGTAAGTTAAACGCTATTTCATCATTAATAGCGGGTAACGATGTATAATCCGTTTTAATTTGTTCAATTGTTAAAAGGCCCCAATCACCACGTGAATTATCCACAAATTCAAAATAAAGCGCTTTATGCTTATATGGCACTAAATCGATGTAATAGAGATGGGTTGCTTCTTCATCGGTGTCTTTCCACCGATCACTAAAGAACCGGAACACTTCATGATTCGTACCAACTTCTTTAAGCGAAACATACGTAACATCACGATGCTTAGTCGCGCCTAAACGAATAGACGCTAAAAGTTGATTAGTTGCTTTAAAAGCACTCGAGCGAAGCACACCAATTTTTGTTTCGTCAGCGCGATTACTTAGGCGTTTAGAAGCATTAATATGGCTTGTTTTAAAGACGCCCTCTTCACCAATAACAGTATAACCAGAAAGTCCTAAATTAAAGTCACCATTATATAGAGCCGTTGGTGTCCCAGCGTAATCACTAAATACTGGTTTTACATCAGATGCCTTAGTATATGCTGACAAATCAGGCCTGTTTTCATAATATGTGACAAAGTGATCAACAACTAAATAACCGTAATTTGCCGTGCTTTGGTCCACTAATTGGATTTTTATTTCGTGACCTAAAAGATTACTTAAATCAATATAATAGTCATTCATATTTTCGACACGATACGCTAAGTCACCACTATTTGGTACGTTAAATAATTGATTGCTCACGCGGTATAATTCAACTTCGGTGCTAGCGTCAATAAAGGACACATAAGTTAAAGCGCTAAGATAGGCTCCACCTAATTTAAAAGTAATGATGCCACTGCCACCAATAACGAAAGAACTAGAACGTAAGATACCTTCTCTACTTTCATTTTGACTATAGAGAAAGTAATAACCCGCTTTATTATAGGCTACACTTGGGTTAACATTTTCAAAATCGACAACATCTGTGTCACTAAAAGCATCACCTCTTATTACTTCCCAGCCACTTAAGTCACCAGTTTCAAAATTACCATTAGTAACTTGATATCTTCTAGTGTCAACTTCCGAACTTGAGCTTTCACTTGATGCACTACTAACATCACTACTTCCTTCACTTATTACGATTGAAGCAGTTGTTGTGTCGCTACTTGAACTCGTTGCTTTACAACTTAGCACACCAAAAAAGCTAATGAGTAAGACAAATATTTTCGTGAAATAACGTTTTTGTGCCACTTTCATTCTCCTAATAATTTAAATTACGCGCATGATTCGCGGTTGTTAAATCAGGTACTGATCCGTAATATGTTTTAATATCTGATACAAAGATTACATCCCAACTATTAGTCGCGTTATCGACGACTTCAAAGTAAGCTTTTTTGCCAATGTAGTTACTTAAATCAATAAAGTATTCAATCATATTTGTCCCGTCATGTTTTTCGTTAGCAAATCTAAATATTTCCTTGTTACTACCATGTAACCGCACTGACACATATGTATCTTTGTCAAAGCGTGCTCCTTTCGCGGCACCAAGTTTAAGCGAAGCATATCCTGATCCATCAATTGTAAATAAAGATGAGCGAATTAAGCCGCGCCCCACGTCTCCATTTACGTTACTTTTAAGTATCCCGTCTTCCACATGAAACGCTGAAGTATCTTGCCACCCTAAATTTGGCGAAACTTGCCACATATCTAAACCTTGTGTAAAGTCACCGTTCGGTAATTGATTTGGCGCATAATTGAGTGGAAAAATAGGAATTTCATTAATCGCTTCACTCGTCTCGAGTGGAGGTTCAGTTTCATAATATGTATTAAGCGCATCAAATGTAATACATTCATCACTGTGACCGCCACAATCATGGACAACTACATAGAGTTTTTCCCCTACATAAGCACTTAAATCCGCTTTATAAAGCGCCATTGCTCCGTACTTTGTTGGACTATTAGGAATATGATAATTACGCTGACTATAACGGGCTATTTCAACGTTATCTTTAGCGCGATGAATGGAAACATGTGCTAAATCGGCAACGCGACCAATACCCAAACGGTAAGTAATGAAGCCACTGCCACCTAAAGTAAAGGTGGACGAGCGTAAGGTGCCCATTTTCTCTTCAAAAGTCGGTCTACTTTCACCAGTTATCGGACCTACAAGATAATCCCCGTCAACAGTGTATGGTTCACTATAAGGGTCGCCGCTAGTAATTACACTATCATCAGTGAACGCTAACAAGTTGCGCTCGCCCTTAAAGATGGTATCAGCGTACCAACCAAATAAATCGCCCGTTTCAAAGGAATGATTGATCACACGATATTCATTATGTTTATCAAGGATCGTAAACGTGATTTTACTTTTACCAGTTGTCGAATGGACGTTAAGTTCATATTCACCAGGTAAAAGGTATGCTAGATAATGTTTTCTAATATAAATACTTTGACTAATAATATCGTAATCACTTGCCACAATGTTATGACCACTTAAAAAGGATATTTCACCAGCGTCAACATCAAAGGTGTACTGGAGATCGTTTAACGCATCAAAATCAAAAGTATCAACAATAGGACTCAGTGTAAAATCATTAACTTCCATTACTTCACTCGAAACTTGTGCTGTCGTTTGTGATTGTGAAACTTTTGCCGCACAGCTCGTGAGTAATAGTAAACAAAAACCAATCATCACCTTTTGTTTCATACCTGCGGTAACCTTTCGTATTCCATAAACGGGTCTTCTAGTATTGCATAATGCCCTTCAGCATCACTTAAACCCGCATATAATGTTGCTAACCCATCATCGTGACGTATAATACCACCAACAAACACCACATCCACTAAATCAGGACGTTTTGTTTCACCCGCGGCAAAGTCGTTTCTTTCACAAATAATCTTCATTTGTGTTGCTACTTTTGTTTTTGGATTAAACGCAAACGTCATTCCGTAATAATGGCGAACATTACCGGCGCTAAAGGTGGCAATATGACCTAAAATGCCAAGCCAGCCATTTTTCAGTACAAAAGCTTCATTGACTCCACCCCATGTTGTGTCACTAAATTGATTGGGAATAATGACTGCTTCATCAATCATTTTAGTGGTGATATCACTAAACTTAGCGGCAAAGGTGTACCCAATCTTCCCTGGTCCCGCTTTCCCGCCTTGGGGGCGACTAAAAACATGGATCCCATGCTTATCTTCTAACAACCGCACATCTTTCATTTTATAAGGAGCGACAAGCGCTTTTTCTAAAGAATCTAGTCCTGTTCCTTTATAAAATGTTGTGTGCCAATGCGTAATATTATCCTTATCATCAGTGAATATTTCTGTGCCGCCGATAACGAGGTGCTCATCAATCGTGGTGACGCATGGATCTTGGAAGTTAAGAATTTGATATTTGGTAGCGCTATAGAGATCGTTGTCTATTTCTGCAAAGAAAACAACGCGTGAAGCTTCTTGATGCCGCGATTCAACACGACCCGCTAAATACGTTTTACCTTGCCACACAAAAGGCGCTGCAATATTATAAACATCTTCGCCTTTAACACCGCGAAAGGTAATTTTTTGGGTCTTAATGATTTTGTTATTAAGCCGATGCGCTGTAAGTAATTTATTGATATCTTCCATACTATCCTTTAATCCCCACTCCCGCGACTGATTGTAAAAATTTCTTTTGCATAAAACTAAATAAGAGCACGACTGGTATTAAACTAATAAGACTTGCCACTGAAACATAGTTCCACGGAATTAAATATGAGCTTGAACCACCTTCACGATACAAATTTTCAAAAATCGAAATACTATTTGCCATTACCCAATTTGTTTTATCACTAATGTAAAGTGCTGGGCCATAGAGGTCGTTATATGTTCCGACGAAATATAAAAGAATAACCGTTGTAATTGCGGGTATGTTCAGTGGTAACACAATTTTAAAGAAAATTGCCACCTCACCATAACCATCCACTCTAGCCGCTTCAATTAAGGCTTTTGGTATTGTTTGAAAGAATTGTTTAAACATAAAAATCACAAATACATCAGTCGCAAACCATGCCCCAATCCACAGCGGGATATACGCTACTTCTTTAAGGCCAGCGTTCACCATAAATTCATAGATTGGGATGCCAAGTAGTTCGCCTGGAATCATCATCGTTGATAATAAAATGAAAAAGATGATGTTTTTGCCAGGAAATTTAAAGAAAGCAAAACCATACGCTGCTAACGAACACGTAATGACAGTTCCTAATGTTTTTAATACAAAGATGAACATGGTGTTTAAGAACATCCGTACAATTTTATAATCAGGATGTGTTAATACAAACTTTAAGTTTTCCCATAATGCAAAGGATTGCGGAACCATCGTCGCTTGCGTTGCCGCTTCATTTAAATCTTTCATCGCGGTAATAAGCAGATAATAAAGCGGGATAAGCGCAATAAAGGCAAAAAAGGATAAGGCAAAATAGATGAATGCCTTTCTGGCATTTTCTTTATGCTTAATACTATGTTTTCTGGCGCTTTCCTTGATCATGATAATGTAATATCCTTTTCAACATAAAATTTAGACATAAAGAATTGAATTAGTGTAAATCCTAAAATGACAAGGAAGAATAACCATGCCATTGCTGCCGCATACCCTAAGCGGAACGGCATATTAAAGGCCGTCATAAACATATAGATTGGGAATAAAAGCGTGGAATTACTTGGCCAGCCTTGACCATTTCCCATCACAAACGCTAACGAGAACGCCCGTAATCCATCAATTGTAATTAAAATAACATTAAAGAATAACATCGGGGTAATAAGCGGTAACGTAATCCTAAAAAATTGTTGCGTCCGCGTCGCGCCTTCAAGTTTCGCCGCTTCATATAGATGTTCAGGAATACTCTGCAAGGCCGCAAGGAAAACAAGCATTTTAACACCAAAGCCCATCGAACTAATCAGAATCATTGTTAAGAGCGCAGAATCAGGTGAAATATGCCATAAGGGCGGATTAGTGACCCCAAATAAACTCAAAATTTGGTTTATTAAGCCTGTGCCAGGGTTAAATAAGTTTTTATACACTGCCCCAACGGCAAAACTAGGAATAATAAAAGGTAGCATATATATAGTTCTAAATACGCCAATACCTTTAACTTTACTATTCAGTAACAACGCTAAAATAAGTGACGTCACAAGGACAAAAAAGCCACTTATTACCGCAAAAATCATTGATTGTTTAATTGATAAGGCAAATAATTTGTCATGCTTTATTGCATACAAGTAATTTTCCCAGCCAATAAATTCAGTGTTTGTGTCAAATATACTCTTATTCGTGAACGATAACACTAACGTTCTCACAATCGGATAAAAGTAAAAGAGTAAGAAGCCAATTAAAGCAATCCCCGTGAAAAGCAAGAAATAACGATAGTCTTTCCTAAACTTCTGTCTAAATTGTTGCCACTTGCTCTTCTTCGCTATCATTTAGTTTGCTCCATATAAATTTTGATAATAATTGTTAACGTTATTTTGAATCTTCGTTAACACTTTGACAACATCAGTTTCGGCACCACGCCCATCAATCATTAATTTATATAATTCACTCATCACAAATTCGCGCATTATTTTGGCAAAATCCTTCTCTTGTGGGAGCACAACTGCTTCACTAATCGCCGCAAAAAGGGCATCAATATTGACATGCTTTTGCTTGTCACTTGGTAATTCAGCAATATATGCTTGCATTTCTTTCAGCGCACCAATTTTACCGTGTTCATACATTTTGAGCGCGCCTTCTTTACCCGCCCATAGTTTTAAGAAATTAAACGATTCTTTTGCTTTTTTACTGCGGACTGAGATACCAAAGGCATCCGCCGATAATTCGCCACCAGGAGCGGTAGGTCTCTCTATCGGTTTTGGTAAGACCTGTATATCCCAATCAAGACCAAGCACATCATAAGAGAACCAGTCACCTAAATGTCCACCGAAGATCATCGCAACATTGCCTGCGGTAAACGAATTAGCGCTCGCCATTTCGTTTGCATTCGGACTAAATTTAACGCCCACTGGTCCCATTGCTTTATCGCGAAAGAAAGTGGTGGCGGCGATAACTTCGGGCGTCGTCAAATTAACTTGATGATTATTAGTGCCAGGCACATAGAAAGTCCCGCCCATTTGTTGCACATAAACATACCATTCACCCCACCAATTTAGTTGTGTTTCCGCACCAAATGTATAGGGGGGCGTGCCACTGACATTTGTCATCGCTACACCTGCTTTTTGAAAATCATCATATGTCCAAGTAGCTTGTGGATAAATACTTTCATTAGCACCGAGATTTAATGCACTTCTAATTGCGGATGCATGCTCATCAAACATTGCTTTATTGTAATAAAGGAGTGAAGTATTGAGTGAAGTCGGAAGGGCATATACTTTATTATCAAATGTTAATGCATCAATAATTGGCTCTAAATAGTCACCTAATTTAAAGTTAGCGTCACTATTAATTAAACTTGTTAAATCAAGTAAAGAAGGACGCATTACCTCAATAATAACGGTACTTGTTTTAATAATATCGGGTTCATCTTTCGTCCCAATTAATTTACCAACATCTTGCCCATACGTTGCTTTAACTGTAATCCCTGTTTGTGCTTTATAAAGCGCAAATAAATCATCATAGCGACCATCATCTTCAATATCAAGGGCGATTTTTATTTCATCAACATTTGGCTTATTAAAACAACTAGTAAGCGAAGTACTTAATGCGAGTAAACTAAGTAACACACTTATTTTAATGACCCTTTTCATTAGACATCTCCTAAGTTGCGATCAATTTCATCATACGTCAGCGTTGCGACCGCAATTTTTTCGTCACACACCCCGTAATATACTTTAACCTCATCTTCTTCAAATACCGCACCACATGTAAAGATAACTTCAGGCATTAGTCCTTCTTTCTCAAACGGTTCAGTTGCGGTTATTAGCGGCGCTTTACTTCTTTTTAGTATTTTGCTTGGATCATCCTTATCAACAAGGAGCGCGGCTAAATGATAACGATTTTGCGTGTCAGCGCTGTGATAAATAACAAGCCATCCGTCCGCTCTTAAATGCGGAACCGCACCAGCACCAAGCCGCACACTATGCGTATAATCAATGCGGGCCTGCGTTAGGACTTTATGTTCACCCCAATGGATTAAATTCGTGCTCCGCGCCACCCACATATCAAGCTGGCCAAATTCACTTGTACTAGGCCGATGATAGGCATAATAGTAACCATTAATCTTGCGGGGAAATAAGACAACATCTTTATTATCAAAATGAAAGATATTGCCTAACCGTTTAAAGTGTTTAAAATCAGTGGTCACCATTAACCGCACATTAATGCCATATTCACTAACAGCGGTATAGGCAATGTAGTACTTACCATCAATTTCCGTAATCCGTGGATCTTCAATCCCAAATTCTTCATAAATCGAATCTGGTAATAATGGTTTTTCATCAAACGTAAAATTATAACCATCTCTACTTCGCCCAATCCGGAAGTGACTAATCGATGTTAAGTAATTTTGCCGATGATTACGAATGACCCTAATGTCACTAAAATCATAATCTGGATCAGTCTTCGAAAATTTCAAGAACACATAATCGTGATTACGATAAACAGGGATCACCATTTGTGTATCATTTTGCGCGGCAAATGTTTCCGCGACACGCGCCAGCATAACATATTCATCTTTAACTTTAATTACCGCTGGATTAAAGACACCAAACACCTTAAAGTCGGGCCGACTTGGTGTAATTTGCGCTTTAGTAATAATTAATCGTTTTTCCATATTACGCTAACCAATACATCCTTAAAAAGTGAATTTTCATCATCGCATCGGGAAATTGTGCGCCGATATCACTGCCGTTAACGACTAAATAAAGGCGCAAGCCAGGATGCGGAGCATAAAAATCAATAACATGAAACCCAGGTTCGTTGCTCGCGGCTATTTTAATCGGATTAGGAGAGATATTACGACTATCAGAATCATAATACAATACTTTAATTTCCCACATTGTTTTAACATAATCATTCATCTTGTTTAATTCATCAACTTGCAAAAAGATTTGAAGATGTGCGCCAACAACTGGATGTTTTATATTTGTGGTCACAATCCCGCCAAAACAATATTTCGCTTCGGGATATTTATTTTGTTTCATAATTAGTCGTTCATTCTCGATCGTAAGTGATGCGGGACTTAAAGCGTGCACGACTGGGTCAATATTTTGTTTAGTGCGATCAGGGATTATCCAATTTTGTGAATCCATAAAACTACGCGCAACGTCGTTAATCATATTAATACCCGCACGAACATCAAGCGTATACTTTTGCGGAAAACCCTCATTATTAATGACAATGCCTTCTTCAATGTAGGATGGTTCTTTTATCCACCCAAAGTTATCGCTGTGATAAGCAAAAGCGGCAAGTAAAACTTCCGGATTATCAACCTTAAATAACGCCCCACCGAGTTTACGATATAATGTCTTAATTCCGCCTTCCGCAAATGGTAAATGCATATATGCTTTATCATTTATCGCACGCGAGGTCGCAAATGGATAGTTCCACCCTTCACTATAAGTGTTGATTAAAACATGAGAATTATCTACAACATAAGGATGAATAAACTGGCATTCTTCATCATTATTTATCGCTAAATACATAGCGCCTTGCCATGTTGTTTTAAAGAGCTTATCAAATAATGCGACATCTGCACTGCTCCCTTCATAATCTAAACTTGCTAACGCTACTTTTAAGTCATTAATATTTTCATAACCACTTAAAACATCAACCGCAATGGTGGCAGTCTTACTTTGGTCCACACGTGATTTCGCGCTTATTGTTGTCCGCCCGACACCGACAAAGTTAACCTTCCCCACTTCGTCAATTGTCACTATGTTTTCATCAGCGCTCTCCCACCACACTGCTTGATTTGTCGTACTTGGTAAAACAGCAGCGGTTAAGATAACAGGGTCACTATCAACAAGCCGCGTTAATTTATGATCAATAATCGCGGAAGAATTAATTTCAATGCCAGTAATGGCTTCAATGTTATTATAAATCGCAATATGGCGTAAATTTAATTCAGCGGTTTGCCGTTCACCATCAGGCCCTTTCGCTAAAATATGGAACGTGCAATTTTTAAATTCATTTTCATATTTCCACCCATTTTGATAACCAGGGTCTGGTTGAGTATTCCGCTGCCGATATTTAGTACAAAGCATTGCATCAACAACATTAACGGAAATTATTCCTGGTGTACTTTCGTCACTAAGGACATAATAATACTCAAGTTCCCCTTCTACCGCTAATTTGATAATGTATTGGGAGTAAGCATTAACAACATCCATCTCAAAAGTCACAGCTTTGGAAAAATCTAAATATAGAAGCGGTGTTTGCACACCACCATAATTATCCAAACTAGCGTCAATATTCCAAATCGAAACATAATCTTCATCTTCATTATAATTTGCGACACCTGCTGGAGTTGCGCTTCCAAATTGACTAATGTGATAGGCAGAATAATAAACACTTTCCCCATTCCACCTTGGAATTTCCGAAGTATTCTCGCTACTAATATCTTCACTATTCGTGCTTGTGCCAAGTTGTTCAGAACTACTTTCACTACTTGCATTTTCGCTACTTGAAGGGATAGCACAACTTGTGAATATTAGTAATCCAAAAAGTAACAATATTATCTTTTTATTCATCTTATTACCTACATATAACTTTCTTTGTCACATAATCTTGTAAGCCATTTTTAGTTTCAATTACAACTTTCAGCGTATAATCAGTATGTGGCAATAAGTTTTTATCATAAAAGAATGTCTCAATAGGTTCACCATCATACACTAAGATATCATCAAAGGCGATTTTCATATTCACGATATCGTCACCTTCTAAACCAGTGTATTTAATTTCAATTGGAGTTGCTTCCGTTAACTCTTGCCATGTTTCAATGTTAAGCAGTTCTACAGCGGGACGTTTTTTAGCAATGATATTTTCACCACAGAAAATGGTATCACCTTCTACTTTTAAGTAACTATTTGCGGGTAATACTTTAAGCACTAAAGCTCGCTCTTTTTCTAATAAAATACGCACATTTCCCTGCAAATTGCGGCCAAATACCGAATTTGATGTCAAATCAAACAAGTCATATCTTGTCGCTAATCCTTCAAAAGTTATAATCTTTTCTTCGGCATAGGGATTATAAAACATATACGTTGGATAAAGATTATCACCAAAACTATCAGTCGCATTTAAATTAATTTTGAGGATGCCGTTAATGTCTGTTGGTGCCACTAATGCACCCATTCCCCCAAGCAACACACTACTATATAAACTAATATCACTTGGTTGATCAAAGAGTGTTGTCGCATCTCCCATTGCGTATCCATTTATCCCCGCGTAATTATTTCTAAAGCCCTCGTAAACTAGGTAACCGCTTGGGTCAAATGGTAAGTAAATATTCATTGTTTGATTAGTAAGCGCATGCTCTTTCGGGAAGAAAACACGACTATTACTAGCGACATTTAACATATATTTTCCTAATGCTGTTGCGTAACGCGGCTCATACTTAATAAGCGGCATTAATGTCGTTGGTAAATGGAATGAATTCATCGAGAAAGCGTAATCGCCTACTTGACCAACTAACCCATGCATTGGATAAGAAGCAAAAGTATCATTAAGTACCGCCCACCCCGGTCTAAAATCTGAATCATTATCAAACACGAAATCGATAAATTTTCCAATATCATAATTTGTGCCATACTTTTGATTTAAGATTGAAGCGACATATGGTGCATAATCAGTCAAGGCTTCATAGTTAGGATTCTTATTGTAAGTTTGTAAATAATTAAGTACTTCTTTACAGCCCGCTAAATATTTTTCCTCTTTTGTTATTTCGTAAGCTGAATAAAAGATAAATGCTAGACCACCATTTGGCGGTTCAATATGATTACCAGTCGTCGTTGGTGATTGTAACACAACGTTATAACCAACGAACTCGTAATTAGGTGCATCATCTTTTTTAAAATTCGGTAATGCCGCTAGCCACTGGTTAGCACCATTTAGCACCATCTCACGCATGTATGGCGTATCCCGATAATAATCAAACAAGCGCGCAAATAATATTTGTGGAAATAAATCATACCAAAAACTTTGCCCTTGAACCCCATAGTTATGCACTAATTTACAACCAGTGTCATAACTTGCAAATGTCATTTCGGCAAAGTCATAAGTTAAGTCGCCATAATTAATGTTTTGTTTATTAATACCAGCAAACGTACTCCCTAACACTGCACCAATCGTTACCATCGCTTCACTGCCGGAACTTAACACTCGGTTATCACCAACGTAAGTAGGTAACCCAAAAGTTCGCTTTAGATAGCCAGTTTCTAGTGGGTTATAAGTTGATGGTTGCCGCGGTTGATCTAACCAATAACCCATTGGATTCCAGGTTGCAGGTTCACTAGCAATATAGGCTGGTAATTTAGCAGTAGGATTATTTGCAAAATCAAATACTAGGGCATCTATTTCGTGCGCGATGTGATGATAATCAATATATTTATAGTTTTGTGGTAAATTAGGAAAAGAGTTAATGCGTGAGATACCTTTTTCGACATATCTTTCGCGTTTATATAGTGTCTCAGTTTCACTACTTAAAATATGTTCACTACTTCCATCACTTGTCGTGGCGCTACTTGAAACATTGTTGCAGCCCGTCACTAGCAACAGCAAAATTATAAATAAGCTGCAGGGACGTTTTTTATTCACCATCATATGCCTCGATTTCAGTATAGCACAAGATATTAACTTGTTAACATTTTAATTTGTTTTAATCAAAAAATTAATCAATATATTAATCTGCGGCACATCAATTTATAGCTAGTGAATGATCGTTTTTACAGAATCTCTTTCCACTAAAATAACACTAATTTGCTGCGTAACATGCTTTTTATTCATAATGTCAATCATTGCACTATAAGCTTTTTTGGCAAAAGAATCGCGCGCTGGGCCAATGGATGTTAATTTTGGTAATAAATTTTCACAAAGTTGAGTATTATCAAAGCTTACTACTGAAACATCATCTGGCACTTTAAAACCATTAAATGATAATAGTGAATAGAGTTTTTGTGCCGCCGCATCACAGTGACAAATAAAGGCAGTAGGCATATCCTGAACTGGTAAATCAAAGATGACTTGGCTTATTTCAATGTTCTCATTTATATGCCAATGCGGGTTAACAGGTAATCCGTTTTCATTAACGGCCTTTAAGTAGCCAAAATAACGATCAGACACTGCATCCGTTTTATTAATATTACCAATAAAGCCGATTTTACGATGACCTTTTTCAATCAAATAATTCGCAAGTTTATAGGCCGTTTGATAGTTGTTGTTATACATAAAGTTTAATGAATAAAGCGGTGAATAAAAATCAATAAATAACGATGGTATGGTAATGTTTTCAACATATTTAAAAATTTCAGCACTTAATTCACCTGCGAAAAAGACACCATCGGGTTTTAAAGTATTAATCGCTGATTTTAATTTTTCAACGGGATTAACATCATCGCTAAATACGACTTGTAACATACTATTAACTTTTGAAAGTTCGCCACTCAAATAATAGAAGATATTTGAATAATATTGCTCTGACGGGGTTAAGAAAAAGTCTTTATTAATCACAAAAATAAAACGTTTATTATCCATTACTTGGCGTGTAGTTTTTACCCCGTATCCTACTGCTAAAGCGTAGGCTTTAATTTTTTTGCGAAGTTCTTCACTGACACCTTTGTGATTGTTAAGTGCCTTGTGAACGGCAACTGTGCTGACATTCATTTTTTCAGCAATGCTTTTTAGTGTTACTTTTTTCATACTCTGTCCTTTTTTAACTAATTTGTGGGTTAATTTTTAAATATTAACTAATATCATTGTCCAAACAAAATATATGAAAGGTTTTGTTTTCGGACACTTTTGTCAATATTTATCGTCTTGTGGCATAAAAATATTTAACTTTTATCCTACAAATTAATAATACTATAAAAGCAGTTAATTTATCACCAAAAGTTATAAAGTTAATTTAATCTTTTTTAATCTTTAAATTCAATAAATTAATCTTAATTAATATTGACAAAGAATTTTTATAAACATATTATGAAATTGTAAAAGGGTTTATTTTATATAGAAATAAACACAAAAGGAGAAATAATATGAAGAAACGTATATCAATTTCGCTTATTGTCGGTGCTTTCGCTCTGTTCGTAAGTGTTTTTGCATCGAAACCCAATGCCGTGCAAGTAAAAGCAGACCACGCACCTTATCAAGTCATTAATGGCGGATTCGAAACTGGTGATTTAACTGGTTGGAAAGTATACCGCCTTTGGAAAAATGAAGACGGAATGGCTGCCTTTCATCAATCATTAGTCCATAATCATACCTATTTTGGTTCTAATCCATATGGACGCGATGGTAGTTACCAGCTTGGTATCTCATCTGGTCCAAATTCTGGTGATGGGCCAATTAAATGGGATGGCGGCATGTCAGAAGAGCGTATGGGCTATCTTCGTTCCAGCGATTTCACACTTGGAGGAAGCGGGTGGATTAGCTTCAAACTGGGTGGTGGTAAACATCCATCATTTGCTTATATGTCAGTTAGAAAAGCTAGTGACCACACTGAAATTGCCCGCTTCGCTAACCGTCATTTCAATGATACTACTAAAGCAACAGCGCAATATGGCAATACCATCACTAATGCTGAGGCCTTTCTTTTCCAATATTACTTTGACTTAAGTTCAGTTACAGCCTTAGGAACAAAATTATACATCCTACTTTGTGATACTTCTTCATGGGAATGGTCGGTTTTATCAGCAGATAGTTTTGTAACGTATTATAAAACTGCGCCAGCAACACCAAGTGAAGATCAAACCGCGACTAATATTCTCCCTGAAGTATTAAATATTGACACCGCTGATAATTCAATTAAAAACGGCGGTTTCAATCCTGACCTTACTGCTTGGAATGATTCCGCTGTCCAAGGTGATAAAGATATGGGGTGGAATCGTGATGGCGGCGATAGTTCAGCCCGTAGTGATAAAAATGGTAAAGGTGATGGCGGAATTGGCATTCTTCGCTCAAGCGCCTTTACGTTAGGTGACAACAATTATGTTAAATTTGACTGGGCGGGTGGTTTAAAATATGATAAACAAATCTTCGTTTCTGTTAAAGAAGTCGGCACCAACATTGAAAAATTACGCTTTGTTCGTCGTGAAAACTTATCTGACAAAGAAGGCACTAACTTTGATAACCATCTCCTCGATCTCAGCACACTTGACAATACTAAAAAGTACTATTTAGAATTCGCTGATAACCGCGCTGGTGGGTGGGGCATTTCTTACATTAAAAATGTACAATTAGTTAATTACTACACTCCTGATGGAGATCGTGCAGTGGCAATTAGCCATCTTCCCACAACCTTCAATATTGATCCAATGCAAGAAGCAATTAACTACGCGGTTTACTTTTTAAATGAAACAGCAGCAATGTGTGAAGCATTAACTGGTAATCTTTTACCATGGAGCACTTTTGCTACTGAATACGATTCATTATCAGGTAGTGCTAAAAACATCTTCGTTGATTCCTTAACAACTGAAACTAATATTGTTGCCGCTCGCGAACGCTATATGTTTTTGTGGAATAAATATGGCACCGCCCAAGGTTGGGTTAAGTTTTTAGTAAACTCAGAAAATCAACCATATCCGCTTTCAGGTGTTAGAACATACGATAATACGCTTCCATCTGCACTTTCACCAATCCACATGTTATTATTTGGAACATTACTTATTGCAAGTGCAGGCTTATATGTAGTGGTGCGCCAAAAACGCAAACTTGGAAAATAGGGTATAAGTTCGCTTAATTCTCTTTTGTTTTAATGGTGGGGCGCAATTTCGATACACAACAGCCTCACCATTAATTCATTATGGGCATAAGTGCAAGTAGAGAGGATAAGGTATGCAAGCTGAAATTAAACGATGGTTAAATAGTAAAATGCTTCCGCTTGATTATCAAAGTACACTAGTAAATGCTTCTAGTGAACAATTATTTGAATGTTTTGGCGCTAAATTGACATTTGGTACTGGCGGGATGCGGGGTTTAATGGGAGTTGGGCCAAATCGTATTAACGACTTTACGATTAAAGGTGCTACGATTGGACTTGCCTATTTATTATTAGAGAAATATAAGCATCCGCTAAGTGTAATCATCGCCTACGACACAAGACAATTTGGCCAACGTTTTGCCGAAATTGCCGCACAAACGCTAGCGCACTATCATATTAAGTCCTTCGTTTTTAAGTGTCCGCGACCAACACCGCACTTATCATTCGCCGTGCGGACTAAAAAAGCACAGGCTGGTATTGTTATTACCGCAAGTCATAATCCAAGTACCTACAATGGTTATAAACTATATGATGAAAATGGTTGTCAGTTCGTTCCAAGTCTTGCCGATAGAGTTTCCTATTTTATGGACACTAAAGAAGATTACTTTGCTTTTGAGTTAGAAGATTATGCTGTTCTTGTAAATAAAGGGATAATTAGTGAGCTAAGTGCGAAAGATGATGAAAGTTATTTATCATTTTTAAATGCACTCCATCCCAAAGTACAAACTCACCCTGACTTTAAAGTTGTATATACGCCCCTCCATGGCACAGGATATGCTTATGGCGCTAAAGTACTGCGTGACTACAATTTTACTGTCTTTGAAGTTGAAGAGCAGCGCACACTTGATGGGAGTTTTTCAACCGTAAAATCACCTAACCCTGAGTCAAAAGCGGCATTTAGCCGCGCTGAAGCATTAGGCCGCAAAACAAATGCCGAGCTCCTTTTAGCAACTGATCCTGATGGGGATCGCCTTGGAGTAGCGGTGCGTGATCAAGACAAATATATTTATCTCAGTGGCTCCATGCTTGGTGCCTTGCTTCTTGATTACTTAATCAAAGTAAATCCACCACAAAAAGGGGCAGTAATGATGACGACGATTGTAACACCATGCCTTGGCTCAATCATTGCCGAAAAACATGGAATTAAAGTAGTGCTCACTTTAACGGGCTTTAAATTTATCGGGGAACAAATTGAATTATTACCTAAAGATAAATATTTCTATTTTGGCTACGAAGAATCATTTGGTTACTTGTTTTCGCCTCTGGTTCGCGATAAAGACGCTTTTCAAGCTTTAATTATGACGGCAAATATGTTTCATTATCATTACACATGCGGTAAAGACATCGACACCGTTATTGAAAATATTTATCAAGAATACGGATATTTTAATGATGAACTTTTAAATTATGAATTTGTGGGTATTAAAGGAGCAATAACGATTAAAAACATTATGCACGATATTCGCACACAAAGTGAACATATCTTTAAAGGTATCGAAATATTAAGTATTGAAGATTATTTAACTGGCATCAAGTATCGTGAGAAAGATATGGAACTATTAACACTCCCTAAATCTGATGTTTATCGTCTGATTTTTGAAAATGGTACCGTTGCCTTTAGACCTTCGGGCACTGAACCAAAAATGAAAATATATATTTCCATCTACGCTAAAGAAAAGGCGGATGCGCTTAATAAATTCTTATTAGTGAAAAAACGGATTACTACCTTTATGGAGCAATATCATGAAAAGTGATACACGTGTCATTAAGCTAGCGCCAATCTTTCAACAAAAAATATGGGGTGGGCGAAATCTTGCCGAGTACTTTAATAATTTGCCAAATGGTAATATCGGTGAATGTTGGCTGATAAGCGCTCATCCGCATGGGGACACAACTGTGGCAAATGGTCCTTTTGCGGGACTTCCCTTAAGTAAAGTATATAACGAAAATCGTCATCTTTTTGGTAATGATCAAAGTGCAGACTTCCCCTTATTAGTGAAGATCATTGATGCCACTGACAATCTTTCAATTCAAGTGCATCCTGATGACTTTTACGCTAAAAAATGTGGGGAAAAACACGGCAAAGAGGAAGCATGGCTTATTTTAAAAGCACCGCCAACAAAAAAAATAATTCTCGGACATCACGCTACAAGCAAAGAACAATTTAGCGCATTAATTACTAATCATAAATGGGATGAATTATTGAAGCATGAATATATTGATGATCATTACTTTGTCCCAGTTTCGCCAGGTACAATCCATTCAATTTTAAGCGGAACGTTGCTTCTAGAGATTCAGCAATCTTCTGATCTAACTTATCGGGTATATGATTATGATCGGCTTGATAATGGCACTAAAAGAGTACTGCATATTCAAGAAGCACTTACTGTTACAAATATCCCTGATACAAGTATAAAACCGCGGCTCGCCCCGCAATCAATGACCCGCAAACATCAACTTTATCAAGGCAATTATTTTGTCATAAATACACTAAGGATAACAAATACTTATACTTTTAAAAATGTTGCATATTACCATTTACTAGTAGTAACCGCAGGATATGGTAAAATTAATGGGAACCCTTGTGCAAGAGGTGACGCATTTATTCTCACTACTTCAAAGCACCCTTTAACAATTGAAGGTGACTTGGAATTAGTAATTACGACCCCAGAAAGGAACGATTAATATGTTAACAAAAGTGATTGGCCTTGATATTGGTGCATCAACAATGAAAGCCGCTGTCGTTGATAAAGATGGTACTATTTACTTCAGTAAAGAAGTAGCAACCCCCGAAAAAAGCGAATTCCGTTTTACGCAAGACATCAATGATTTACTGGAAACGGCATTATTTCATGCCCCCGAAGCAATTGCAATTGGGATTGGTGTTCCAGGTATTGTGGCCCCTGATTCGACTTTGATCCATCTTCTCCCCAATTTAGGTTATGAAAATATTGATTTTACAAAAATATTACGCAAAGGAATAACACAACCTGTATATTTATTAAATGATGCAAATTGTGCCGCCTACGCTGAAGCCTTATGTGGTGCTGGCGCTGATTATCAAGTTGTTCAATATATTACACTATCCACTGGTGTTGGTGGTGGACTTGTTATCAATAAAGAAGTATACACTGGTGGTCGCGGATTTGCCCAAGAAATTGGCAATATGATGATTGACGCTGAAGCCCCACGTCCAAATCCATCAATGAACGCAAACAGTTTTGAAGCATGTTGCTCGGGTAAAAGTTTATTTAACCATGCGAAACGTTTCGGCACTAATATTCATAACGTTGCTAGTGTTTTTATGGAGAGTCGCTTTACCCCAATTCGCAATGTATGGGTTGAAAATCTTGGTAAAGCTATTGCAAATATTTATACACTCTATGACCCTGATGTGGTAATTCTTGGTGGGGGAGTGATGAAAAGCGCGGATAAATTCTTTGATGATATTTTACCGGCGGTAAAAAAGTATACATTTACCCAACTTCATCCTCACATTAATTTAAAAAGGGCAGCATTTAACGAAACTGGGGGAATGATTGGTGCTGCTTTATATGCTCTGCATAAACACACTAAAACAATTAGTAAAGATGTTATTAATCTTGATACCAAAGACGAAACTACTGAATAATTATTTATAATCGGTGCGATTAGCGATTAAAATACCCGCTGCGGTAAACACTGCTAAATAGCCAATATTCGTTAAGGTTGCCCACAGCCACTCAAGCTGTAGCGGCGCGGCAATCCCCGCTAAATATAAAAAGGGAAAAAGATAAAATAATAATTTAGCTTTTACTCCCTCACCCCCATTAGCCGCAAAGACGAAAGTACTAATCATCATTAATACAAAATAAACACCTAGCACGATCCCAAGCGGTCCCGCTAGGTTTTTAAATAGGTAAGTAGCGACTGTGCTAAGGCTGTATAGGACAAAAATCCCACTATAAGCAACTAATCCACGTTTAAAGTACGCACTAAATGGTTGTAAACCAAAGCCAAAACTAATGCTATTAAACAGATATGTAAAGGAACTATTAACTAATACCACCACAAAAATATATGTTAAGACTGTAATTAACGAACTTAAGAAAATCGCGGTTTTAGAATGACCCACAACAATTTTATTACGGATTGTATTATTTGTAAATTCGCCCGAAAGTAACACACCAACAACAATTAGCAAGATTAAACCAAGATTTTGTGTTGGACTAAAACTAGCGGCATACATCCCCACAGGATTAAACACTTCCGCGGCTAAGTCGCCTAATTCTTCAACATCATTCGCTAGCCCCGTAAGGCGAATCACTAGTGCACTAATTGCCGGGAAAATAAACCCTAAAACCATTAAGACATAAATGCCTTTCCCTTTAAAAATACGTCTAAAGTCAGCAGTTAATAACTTTTTCATAATTAAGCACCAACCCCTTTATTAATTTTTTGTAAGTAATAATCTTCAATTGTCTCGTGTACTTCTTCAAATGAAGCAACACTAATATCATGGGCGACTAAAAGCTTTAAGGCTTTTTGTGCTTCTTCAAGTTTAACAAAATGTAATGTTGTTTCATTAACGGCTTTAAAAGTAAATTCATGTAGCAAGGCCCGCGCTTCTTTACTAAGTTTAGTTCCTAATTTAATTTCAGTATAACTCTTAGCTTTTTGGTGTAATTCACGGACAGATATTTCTTCGACAAGTTCACCGTGACTGATAAAACCGTAACGCGTTGCCACTTTATCTAATTCGGTCAGAATGTGACTCGAAATTAAAAACGTTGTTCCTGCGCGATTTAAATTTAAGATTAAGTCGCGCATCTCTTTAATCCCTGCGGGATCAAGACCATTCATTGGTTCATCAAGTAAAATAAATTCCGGATTACTAAGTAAAGTCACCGCAATACTTAAGCGTTGCTTCATCCCTAAACTGAAGTTGCGCACAACTTTCTTACTATTGCGCTGTTCTTCAAGGCCAACCTTATCAAGTAATACCATTAACTCTTCATCACTTTGTTTATACCCTAATAAATCACTTTGATAGCGTAAATTTTGGAGCGCAGTTAACCCGGGATGAAAAGCTGGACTTTCCACAATCGCGCCGACGACCCCAAGTCGCTGTGGCAAATTTAAGGTATAGCTGCCGCTTGACGGCCGAATGATATTTGTTACCGCCCGAATCAGTGTTGACTTCCCGGCACCATTTTCACCAACAAAGCCGTATATATCACCACGATATATCGTCATGTTAACATTATTCAGCGCTAGTTTGTGTTTAAACTTCTTGGAGAGATTATTCGTCTTTAATAATATATCCATATCATCACACCTCTTCTTTATAAAGTTAATTACTCTTGTAATTATACACTACTTATGGATGAATACACTTGTCGTATAGTAGTTAGTAAAAGCTTTTTTACAAATGAAAAACCCTCGAATTAACGAGGGTCATCTTTAATTAGCTTATTTTTTACTGTCTTTAAAAGTTGGCATTTTTAGTTTTACACTAAGCCCAGGATTAGGTTTACCGCTTCTTGAAAAGAGTGCTTGATTAAATAAAGTCGCACCTGCAGCGATATTTTTTTCTTTTAAATATTTAAGCCCTTCACTAGTGGCCCAAGTTAAACCTGATACATTTAACCAGCCTGGTTCAAAGTAACATAAACCCGTTATTTTTTCATTTAGGCCTGCATCAATAATAGCTTCAAGCACACGTGCTTGTCCTAACGGGGTGTAGGCTAAGAAGCCTCTGCGTGGTGGAAACTTATCTTTACTTACAATAGTAGTCTCATCCCCATTTTCAAAAGGATAACTAGTTTCGACAATAAAGCGTTCATAAGGATAATATGTTCTAACAAATAAGAGTGTTGCTTCTAATTCTGTAAGTTGGCCGTGAATATACGGATAATAAGATAAACCAAGCGCATCAAACTTAAATAACCTTGGTTCCATATGATGCAAGAAATCAGCGTACATCTCGGGATTAGATCCTTGCCCTAAATGAATCATTATTTTAATAGTTGGACTTACTTCACGAATAGCTTTAATACCTGCATTAAGTAATATCGCTAAGGCATCATATTCTGTCTGCGTTGCCTTTTTGCGGCGAAATAGCCTACCATGTGGCCATAAAATGCCTTTATTAACTTCATTACCAACTTGAATATAGTCAAGTGTTATATTTTCATCCTTAAAGCTTTTAACAACTTCTTTTGTGTAGGCGTAAACCTCATATTCAAGCTCCGCAAAATCTAGTTTAGCCCATGCTTTGGGTAATGTTTGATGATTTTCATCCGCCCAAAAATCACTATAATGAAGATTAAGTAATACTTTAAAGTTATGGTCCTTTGCTCTTTTTGCTAACTTAAGCGCGGTATCTAAATCATTGTGACCCGCGCCATAAGAAACACCTTTATTTGATTTAGGATCCACAAAAAGGCGAATACGCGCTAAATTAAAGCCGTTACTTTTTAAGATTTCAAATAAATCTTCTTTGTCACCAGCTTCATTAGTGAAAGTACCACCTAACTCTTCCACCGCTAAGAGTGAAGAGATATCCGCACCATAAATGAAATTTTTATGCATAACTTTTCCTCCTTTAGTCAAGGATTAATTCAACACTTTAATTATAAATGACTAACCTTGAAGTTTCATTAAAAATCACAATTACGAATAAAAAAACGACACTAACGAGTAGTGTCGCCCACCCCGAGCTTTGATTGGTTCCTGCCTAGTGCCGCTCAAGGTGTACTCTTATAATAACATATAAATTTAACAAGGCTCAATTAAATAGAACGTGGACACTTTTTTTAAATTCCACGCTGCATTTAATAGCTTTGGTCACTTGAACAC
>MWEF01000011.1 GCA_002070905.1 Tenericutes bacterium ADurb.Bin087
TCCCCGCATCTAAACACGCTAAAACGTTATTTCGTCCGTAGGCTAATTGTGTTCTTTGGTTATTATTATTCATTAGAAAATACCCCGTTTTTGCAACTCTTCGCGTAAGGCGTCGCTACGCGCAAAATCCTTGTTTTTACGTGCATTTTCGTAGTCTTTTAGTAATTTAGTGTCTTCTTCATTTAGATTTTTAACACCTAAGTCAAGTCCTAAAACGTCAAGCATTACTTCAAATGCGTGCGCTAATTTAGCGAGTTTTTCTTCTTCTTTTAACGGGTTTCGAAGTAAGATATTTAAGTCTTTAACAACTGCATATAATTCACTTAAAGCGTTTGGTGTATTTAAGTCATCAGCTAAAGCTTCTTCAAATTTTAAGAGTAGTGAATCATCTATAACTTTAAGCGGATGTAGCGCAAAATGACGGACAAGTGCTTGCTTAGTTCTTTGTAGGCGCAGTACTTCATTATTAGTGTTTTCAATTATATCCGCACTAAGATTTACTGGGCTCCGATAATGAGTAGATAAAAGTAATAAGCGTAATGATGTAGCGCCGTACTCGGCAATAAAATCTTTAGCGGTCACAAAGTTACCAGTGGACTTTGCCATCTTTTGATTGTTTAAATTAATAAAGCCGTTATGCATCCAGTAATTAGCAAGCCCCGTATTAGCGTAAGCCCTCGCTTGCGCGATTTCGTTTTCGTGATGCGGAAACTTAAGATCAAATCCGCCGCCATGAATATCAATTAAAGGCTTACCAAATATATCATTAATCATCACAACGCATTCTGTGTGCCATCCGGGTCTTCCTGCACCCCACGGTGAATCCCATTTAATTCCTGCGTCATCCGTTTTCTTCCATAGTAAGAAATCATTTGGATGTTCTTTTTTTGGATTAGCATCAATTCGCGCACCAACTTGAAGTTCATCTTGTGTGACATTTGACAATTCACCATAAGTTTCAACTTTTGACACACGGAAAAATACTTCGCCATCATTTTCATAAGCAGCACCATTAGCGATTAACACTTTTATAAAAGCAATCATACTTTCAATATGCTGCGTTGCTTTTGGGGTAAATGTAGGTTTTAAGGCATTAATTTTAGTTGCCGAGTCTGCAAAAGCTTCAATATAAAATTCACTAATTTCCGTTTCTTTTTTATTAGTTTTCTGCGCTTTTTCAATGATTCTATCATCAACATCAGTGTAGTTAGAAACATAAATCACTTTATAACCAACATGATTAAAAAAGCGGCGTAATGTATCAAAGACGACAACAGGACGCATGTTGCCAACATGGACATAGTCGTAAACTGTTGGGCCACATACATACATTGATACTTCGCCTTTACGCAGCGGAATGAATTCTTCTTTTTGTTTTGTAAGTGAGTTGTATAAAAGTATTTTCATAGTAATATTTTATCACGAACACAGGTAATTAACGCACTCTATGTTCCTAATTTATGTCTAAAGAAATAATGTCTGTTACTTTCTTTAAAAAGATTACACCTTTATCTTTAATGCTTAACACTTTTTGATCGTAACCGTGCGGCACAATCGCACATTTTACACCAGCATTTTTCGCTGACATATAATCAACATAGCTATCGCCCACAAACATAATTGTTTCAAGTGGGTCATTAATATTTTTAATAATCGCATTTAAAAATTTTGGATTAGGTTTAATAATCCCGTCTCCTTTATCGCCACGCACTTTAATAAAAACATTATCACCAAAATAATGTCTCACTACATCTTTAGCGACGTGATCCGGCTTATTAGTGGCAACATATAACTTAACACCGCGCGCTTTTAATTCCGCTAGTGTTTCTTTTATGCCGGGGAATATTTCGGTATAAGTATTCGTGTTTTTAGCGTAATACACCGACAAAAGGGCATTAACTTTCGCAAAATACTTTTCGTGACTAAGGCGTCTTGCATTGAGCGCTCTTCTTATTTGTTCGTCTTTACCGCTCCCTAAAAAGGTGGCCATTTCCGCCGTGCTAAATTTACCAGGTAATCCTAGCTCACTAAAAGTAGTGTTTAAGTTATAGAGCAAATCGGGAATCGTATCTAAGAGCGTCCCATCTAAATCAAAAATAATATGTTTGTAATTCATAGCTATTCAGTAACTTGGAACGTATCAAGGACAAGGAAAGTAACCCCTAGTACAATTGAAGCATACCCGATGACGAGCCATAGCTTTCGTGAAAATTCATCATTCGCGAGCAATACTTCACTAAACCCCGAGACAATAAAAGCTGTCCCAATAACAATCCGTAAAATGCCTACAATCAGCGTTATCGTTGCTTTCGAACGGAAATATAACACAATGTCATATATCCCTAACATCACAAATAAAATCCCAATTACGAGTAATCCATAAGCTTGAATTTTTTCACTAAAGACGGCCACTAAAATTCCAGCAATCATTAGCAACACACTTAATGAGTATTCCGCGACTGTCACTTTCTGTTTTCGCCCCGAAATGTAATTTAAGAAATTAATAAAACCAACAAGCGCAATAATAATTCCAATTAAGTAGAAAAGACTTTCCGCTAAATTGACATTATATTTAACAATCATTGCTCCAATAATAATGAGAGCAACACTAGTGAAGATCGTTACTCCAAAACTTACTTTTGTGTGTATCGATAGGCGCATACTTTTCTCCTTTGTTCCACTTTAATATTATATTAAACACAGCGTTTTTGCAAAGTATTATCACTTTCAAGTGCTCTCAATTTTCGTATTTAAAAAGCCTAACCTTGCGGCTAGGCTTAATTTAATTTAGTAGCATCCGTCTTATTCGACGAATTCTAAGATGACCATCGGGGCATTGTCGCCACGACGTGGGCCTAACTTAAGCATGCGGGTATAACCACCGACACGATCCTTAAAGCGTGGTCCTAGTTCATTAAAGAGTACATCAAGTGCTTTAACACCATCCGCTCTTTTAATGCCGTCGCGTAAGCGCGCCGCGGCAAGTCTGCGAGCGTGTAAGTCACCGCGTTTAGCAAGCGTAATTAAACGTTCAACTTCGCGTTGTACTTGACGACCAACTTTATCAATGAGCGTAACTTTGCCATAAACAATAAGTTCACTACTGACATTACGCAACATTGCTTTGTCTTTGCTTCTTGTATATCCCGCTTTAAAGCGGACCCCGGCTTTACCCCGGACGTTTTTTCTACCTTGTGCTGGCATATTCTACCTCTATTCTACACTGCCTCGGAAGTTAAGGCCGAGTTCTTTAAGTTTGTCTTTAATTTCCTTAAATGAGTTTTTACCTAAAGCACGTACTTTAAGAATTTCTTCTTCGGTTTTACTTGCAAGTTCAAGTACGGTTTGAATTCCAGCGCGTTTTAAGCAGTTGTAAGAACGGACACTGATGTCAAGTTCTTCAATCTTCTTATCTTCCATTGCCGCTGGGGCTTGTGCTTCTTGTTCGGCGAAGACTTCAACATCAATTGTCGCGTCTTCTAAATCAAGGAATGGTTTATAGTGCTCAATTAAGATTTTAGCACTAAGGGCGACCGCAGCTTGTGGGGTAACACTACCATTAGTCCACACTTCAAGCGTTAAGCGATCATAATTTTCATCGTGTCCAACACGGGTGTTTGACACAGTGTAATTAACTTTTGTCACTGGTGAATAGTTTGAATCAGTGGCAATAACACCAATCGCACCACCAACTTTTTGCCGTTCAGCTTTGTTTGCTTCACTAGTGACATAACCCCTGCCATTGCGGGCAAAGAGTGTCATTTTGAAGTGGCCGCGGTCAGCGACGTTAGCGATGACTAAGTCTTTGTTAATAACTTCGACACCGTAAGGAAGAGTAATATCCGCTCCAGTGACCACTGCTGGTCCTACAACATCAACTTCCAAACGTTTAATTGTCGTATCTTTGTCTTCAATCTTGAGAATTAGTTGTTTAAGGTTAAGCGTAATCATTGTCACGTCTTCCACAACACCTGGTAGTGTTGCAAATTCATGACGCGCACCGTCAATTGTAATCGCGAACACACTTGCGCCAGGCAGAGCGCTTAATAGTAAACGCCGGAATGAATTGCCAAGCGTTTGGCCAAAGCCTCGTTCAAGTGGTTCAAGGACGAATTTGCCGTAATTATCCGTTGCGTAATAATTCTTTTCCTTAAAAACAGTGGGATTGAATGGGATGATAATATTACTCATGTTGCCTCCTTATCCGCGTGGCCGTTTCGGGGGCCGACACCCGTTATGTGGAATTGGGGTTGTATCTTCAATTCCGGTAATCGTAAGTCCCGCTAAGGCGAGCGCGCGAATGGCGGCTTCTCGGCCTTGGCCTGGACCTTTAACTCTCACATCGACCGTTTTAAGCCCTTGTTCGACTGCAACTTTCGCCGCAGCTTCCCCGGCTAATTGCGCGGCCCATGCTGTGCTTTTTTTACTACCTTTGAAACCTAAGGCACCAGCGCTACTCCAGCTGATGGCGTTGCCGTCTTCATCAGTGATTGTAACGATTGTGTTATTAAAGGTTGAGTGAATATGCGCGATACAAGCAGTATAAGCGCGGCGTATTCTGCGCCGTCTCGTTGTCGTTTTGCGTGCTTTTTTAGACATAACTAACTTTCACTCCTTCCTTAACCTTGTGAGGCTTGCTTTTTATTAGCAATTGTTTTCTTTGGTCCTTTACGAGTCCGCGCATTTGTTTTTGTACGTTGACCACGAACAGGTAAACCGCGACGATGACGAATCCCGCGATAAGAACCGATTTCTGTTAATCGTTTAATATTTAAGGCGACTTGCCGTCTTGCGTCCCCTTCAACACGATATTTTGTAATTTCTTGACGAATCGCGCCTAATTCTTCTTCGGTTAAATCTTTAACGCGTACGTTTTCGTCAATTTTAACGGCGGCTAATATTTTTTTAGCGGTTGTTAAGCCAATACCATAAATGTATTGTAGGCTCACGACGACCCGCTTGTCGTTTGGAATATCTACACCAACAATCCGTGCCATATTCTTTCCTCCTATCCTTGTCTTTGCTTATGCTTGGGGTTTTCGCAAATGACCATCACATTGCCTTTGCGGCGAATAACCCGGCATTTATCGCAAATTGGTTTGACTGAGGCTCTTACTTTCATAATGATTTCCTCCATTTTCTTTTATCGATACCGATATGTAATGCGGCCCCGTGTTAAATCATAAGGCGAAATCTCCACTGCGACACGATCACCTGGTAGAATGCGAATGTTATACATTCTGATTTTACCAGAAACGTGGGCCAAAATAATGTGTCCGTTGTCTAATTGAACGCGGAAGTTTACTCCCGGTAAACATTCAATTACTTTCGCCTCGACGGTAATAACGTTAGACTTACTCATTAATTATCCTCCATAGTTAATACTTCGTAGCCATCTGCGGTAATAACGATGGTGTTTTCATAATGGCTTGCTAATTTACCATCTTTTGTTTTGACGGTCCAGCCGTCATTTAAGACGATAAGGTCGACCAACCCTTCGTTTAACATTGGTTCAATCGCTAAGGTCATCCCCGCTTTTAAGCGCGGCCCTGTTTTTGGTGTTCCAACGTTAGGTACAGCGGGTGCTTCGTGTAGTTTTCGCCCTACACCGTGCCCCGTGTAATCACGCGTGAGTGTATACCCACGACTTGACGCGTATTCATATATCGCGTGACTGATATCGCCGATATAATTTCCTGGTTTTGCAAAGTTGTCCACAGCATGCCAGAAACTTTCTTCGGTGACTTCCACAAGTTTACGGGCCCTTTCACTAACATTACCAACAAGGAATGTTCGCGCCGCATCAGCGACGTACCCGTCTTTTGTAACCCCGACATCGACACTGACAATGTCGCCGTCTTTAATCATTTCGCGTTTGCTCGGGATACCGTGAATTAACGTATCATTAACCGAGACACAGATATTGCCACTAAAGCCGCCATAACCCTTGAAAGTCGGGATGCCCCCTTCTTTTACGATTACATCAAGCGCTAGTTTATCAACATCCGCGGTTGACATTCCAGGTCTTAACTTAGCCTCTACTTCTTTAAAGACTAAGTTCACAATCCGACCTGCTTCTTTCATTAAGCGAATTTCGCGGGGTGACTTGAGACTAATCACATTTCGCTCCCTCAATAATTTTTTGGGCGGCCTTAAGTGATTTTTTCGGCCCAATAGTGCTGTCAACAGCGTAGAGAACACCTTTTTCGGCATAGAAGTCTTCAAGCGGCCTTGTATCAGCGTAATAATGATTTAAGCGCACTAAGAGACTCTCTTTGGTATCATCTTTGCGTTGATATAATTCACCGCCACAACTGTCACACGTCCCATCAACCTTCGGTTTCATCGTGTCGACATGGTAAGGAGCGCCACATTTGCGACAAATGCGACGTCCACTAATCCGCCGCACTAATTCATCTTCATCTGCGGTGATATTAATCACGGCATTAATCGGACGATTTAAGTCTTTACCAATCGTGTCAAGCGCCTCCGCTTGTGGGATGGTGCGTGGAAACCCATCAAGTAAGTAACCATTCACACAATCTTTTTGGGAGAGACGCTCTCTTACGAGGCTAATTGTTACTTCATCGGGTACGAGGTGTCCTTCATTAATATAACGCGCCGCAAGTCTACCAAGTGGCGTCCCGTCTTTGATTGCTTCACGGAACATATCACCCGTGGAGATATGCGGAATGTTATAGACACTAATAAGTTGTTTGGCGAGTGTGCCTTTACCAGCACCTGGGGGTCCTAATAAAATAATATTACACATACGCCTAACCTCCTAATACACTTCCTTCATCATATGATTTACCCGCAAGTAAACCGTCGATTTGGTTGTTGATTTCAATGGCGACCCCAACAACAATGATGAGGCCCGTGCCACCTAAGGCTAAGCTTTGATCAGGCACAACTTTAAGTAACACTAAGACAATCGGTAACGCGGCAATAACCGCAAGGCTGAAAGCCCCTAACACAGTAATCCGGTTAAGTACTTTTGCGACATAGCGTTCTGTTTCTGCCCCAGGACGAACTCCAGGAATATAACTACCATTCTTTTGGAAGTTTTCCGCGAGTTTTTCAGGGTTAATTTGTAGTTTAGCGTAGAAGAAGGCAAAGACGACGATGAGGAATAAGTAAATGAGTAATCCCCACGGCATTTGCCACGTCTTCTCATTAAACCATGGCATTGTCACTGTCGCACTGGAGTTAAAGATTTTTAACCATTCAGCGTCTAAATTTGAGCCACTGATAAAGGAAGCAATGATTGACGGCGCCATCATAATACTTGAGGCAAAGATGACAGGGATAACCCCGGCACTATTAATCTTAATTGGTAAGAAGCTTGCTTGCGCCATCTTGCGGGTTTGCCCGCTTTTACCCGCGTGTTGCACGGGAATTTTACGTTTACTCGATTCAATAAAGGTAATAAAACCAATAATGGCGAGGAAACTAAGAACATATACGCCAAATTGGAGTAAACCAAGGAATAATTGTTCACTCCCCTGTCCAACTTTATCACTTAACCAATTTTGATAAGCACGGATAATTTGTTGCGGGAGACTACTAACGATCCCCGCGAAGATAATCATCGAGATCCCGTTACCAATGCCTTTACTACTAATTTGGTCACCTAGCCACATCACAAGCATCGTGCCCGCAAGCATGACGGTAATAATGTAAGCATAAGTCCAAAAGTTTGATTCTTTGAGCGTAATATAACTTTGATTTTCCATCGTAACAATAACGCCATAAGCTTGCACTGCTCCTAACATCAGCGTTAAGTATCGATTTGTCATTTCCATTTTCTTCCGGCCATAATCACCTTGGTTCGCTAGATCAGTAAGGGCGGGAAGGACGTCCATTGATAAAAGTTGGACAATAATAGATGCAGTAATATAAGGACTGACCCCAAGCGCGAATACACTAAATTGTTGTAATGTACCGCCGCCTAGAAGGTTCATCAGTCCAAACGCATCGTTATTTTGGAATGAAAAGTCGCTAAGCGTGACGCCTGGAACGGTAATCGCGGCGCCAATTCGGAAGACAAACATAATCATGATCGTAAAGAAGATACGATCGACAATTTCTTTATTCTTGAAAATCGCGGCGATCTTTTTCATCTTAAATTACCTCTGCGGTTCCGCCAAGTTTAGCAATAGCGTCACTAGCTTGTTTTGAAAATCTGTGGGCTTTAACTGTTAATTTCTTTGTAAGTTCCCCGCGGGCTAAAACTTTCACACCAGCGAGTTCTTTTTTGACGATGCCCTTTTCCACTAAAAGTGTGGGGGTGACAACAGTGCCATCAGCAAACACATTTAATTCATCTAAATTAACAACGGCAAACTTTTTCGTATTTAAGTTTGTAAAGCCGCGTTTGGGAATCCGGCGATATAAAGGCATTTGTCCGCCTTCAAAGCCAAGGCGTGTGCCACCACCTGAACGGGACTTTTGACCTTTTTCCCCTTTACCACTTGTTTTCCCGGTACCAGAGCCTGGGCCCCGACCGAGCCGTTTACGAGCTTTTTTTGCTCCTTCTGTATAAGTAAGTTCGTGTAATTTCATCCTTGACCTCCTCTTACACCGTGCCCCGGAGTCGTTTAATATCCGCAGCTCGTTTTAATCCGCGTAAACCATTATCCGTCGCTTTTAAGACGTTAAGCGCTGTCCGTGAACCGTAGACCTTAGAATAGACATTGCGGACACCCGCAAGTTCTAAGATTGCCCGCACTGGTCCACCAGCGATAACTCCAGTACCTTCTGGTGCTGGTTTTAAGAATACGGTACAGGCTCCAAATTTTCCAACGATTTCGTGCGCAATAGTGTCACCTTTAACAAGTTCAACCGTAAAGGTATTCTTTTTGGCCACTTCGATTGCTTTGCGAATCGCATCTGGGACTTCAGCGGCTTTGGCGTTCCCGTAGCCATATTTTCCTTTGCCGTAGCCAATTACGACTAAGGCTGTAAAGCGTAAGCGTCGGCCACCTTTTGTTGTTTTACTAACACGATTAATGGCGACAACGCGTTCTTCAAATTCTTTGGGACGACGGGCTGGTGCGCCTTTGCGTCCGCGGCGCGGACCACCTTCACGGCGGTTACCACCACGAGCACCCCGACGCTGAGCATCACCCTGCGGAGTTTGGTCGGTATCTTTTTCAAGCGTTTCCACTTCTTCAGTTTCAACTTCTTCAGTATCTTCTACTAAATTATTCTTTTCTTTATCCATAACTTTACTCCTTCTAGAACTCTAACCCGGCCGCACGGGCGGCATCGGCTAAAGCTTTAATGCGACCATGGTATAAATACCCACCGCGATCAAAGACAACTTTGGTAATGCCTAATTTTTTCGCCACATTAGCAATTTCTGCACCAACTTTTGTGGCAGATTCAACGTTATCACCATGGACTAATTTCATTTGTAATGAACTAGCGCTGCCTAAAGTAACACCTTTTGTATCATCAATTAATTGCACGGCAATATGTTTATTCGAACGGAAGACGACAAGCCGTGGGACATCATGCGTACCACTGATTTTACGGCGAATACGGGCATGACGCCGTTTTCTAATTTCATTACGTTTAATTTGTTTAACCATAACTTTTCACCTATTTCTTGGCGCCTGCGCGCTTTCCTTCCTTACGAATAATAACTTCGTCGCTATATTTAATTCCTTTACCTTTATAAGGTTCTGGACGACGGACACCGCGAATAAGCGCTGCCGTTTGGCCAACAGCTTGCTTATTATAGCCAGTAACAACAACGTTATTAGGGTTTTCCACAGTAATTTTAGCCCCTGCTTCAGGAGCAATCACGGTTGGATGGCTATAGCCAACTTCTAATTTAACATTGTGACCATCTTGAATGGCACGATAGCCAATCCCGACAATTTGTAAGCGAATGGTAAACCCATCATGGACACCAACGATCGCGTTGTTAAGCAGGGCGCGGGTTGTCCCATGGCTTTGTTTTGTTTGTTTTAATTCATTATCCCGTTTGATGTGAATTTCACCAACGTGACTTTGATCAAGAGTGATGTGCCGTGGTAAGGTAACATGATTTGTCCCTTTTGGCCCTTTAACGGTGATTAAATCACCTTCAAGTTTCACTTCAACTCCCGCTGGTACTTTAATTACTTTTAAACCAATTCTCGACATAATTACCTCCCTACCACACGTAGGCGACGACTTCGCCACCGACGCCTAAGGCGCGCGCTTTCTTATCAGTCATAACCCCTTGTGAAGTGGAAATAATCGCGATGCCTAAACCACGTAAAACGCGTGGTAATTTATCGCTTGTTGTCGTTACTCTTAGTCCAGGTTTAGAAATCCGTTTTAAACCAGAAATGACTTTTTCGCCATTTGGTCCATATTTAAGCACTAACGTTAAAACTTTTTTGACTTCGCCACTGATGACGTAGTCCGTAATATAGCCTTCTTCTTTTAAGATACGGGCAATATTAACTTTATTTTTGCTGCTCGGCATCGCAACTGCTTCGTGACTTAAAGCATTAGCGTTCCGAATGCGGGTTAGCATATCTGCAATTGGATCTGTCATACTCATACTAGTTGCTCCTCCTTACCAGCTGGCCTTCTTCATGCCAGGAATTTCGCCGTTATATGCGAGTTCACGTAAACAAATGCGGCACACACCGAATTTGCGATAAACGCTATGAGGTCTTCCACAACGTGAACAACGACTATAGGCGCGTACTTTAAATTTAGGTGTGCGTAATTGCGCTACTCTTTTACTTGTTTTTGCCATAATCTCTCCCTCCTCTAGCGTCTAAACGGCATACCGAGTAATTTTAATAATTCATATGCTTCGGCATCCGTTTTCGCGGTTGTGACAATTACAATGTCCATCCCGCGCACTTTATTTACTAAGTCAAAGTCAATTTCAGCGAAGATTAATTGTTCGCGGACCCCGAGTGTATAGTTCCCGTGACCATCGAAGCTATCTTTACTGACTCCGCGGAAGTCACGCACCCGTGGGAGCGCGATACTAATTAACTTCTCGAAGAAGTCATACATTCTTTCACCGCGTAAGTCGACTTTACAACCAATTGCTGTTCCCGCGCGAAGTTTGAAGCTTGCTTCACTTTTCTTCGCAATCGTTACCACTGGTTTTTGACCGGCAATGACGGTTAATTCCCGCACTGCGTCTTCTAGTAATTTAGCGTTCTGTGTCGCGTCACCCACTCCCATATTAATGACAATCTTGCTTAATTTTGGGACTTGCATCACGCTTGTGTAGTTAAACTTTTCCATTAAGGCTTTAACGACAACATCTTCATATTGCCGCACGACACGATTCGTGCTCTTTTTTACTTCGTGCACATAACGTTCAACTTTATGTTCTTTTGCCACCTTTTTAACAGGGGCTTTTTCGTCTTTTTTAACGTCCGCTTTTACTTCCTTTTTAACTTCTTCCTTTTTAGGTTCAGCTTTAGGCGCGGCTTGCTTTTCTTCAACTTTAGCGGCTTGTTTTGGTGCCGCTTTTGTTTCTTTTTTGACTTCAACTTTCTTATCTTCGGCTTTTTTCGTTGTCGTCTTTGTTACTGCTTCGGCTTTTGCTTTCGGAGCTGCTTTTTCGGGAGCGTCTTTTTTAGCAACCGTTTTCTTTGCTTTATCTTCGGCCATACTGCACCTCCTATTTAATTACTTCGCCCGACTTTTTAGCGTAGCGAACTTTTTTGCCTTTCACTTCTTTCATCCCAACACGCGTTGGTTTTTTTGTTTTAGGATCGATTAAGGCCACGTTACTGACATGAATCGGTGCGTAGACTTCTAAGATTGATCCTTCTGGGTTTTGTTGGGTTGGTTTTTTATGTTTCTTACGAATGTTAACCCCTTCAACAACAACTTTTTCTAATTTCGGATACGCCCGTTGGACAATTCCGGTTTTACCTTTGTCTTCGCCAGTGATGACGATGACTTTATCACCTTTTTTAATTAACATACTGGGCCCTCCTTATAATACTTCAGGAGCAAGGCTGACAATTTTCATCGCGCCTTCTCCCTTTTCCCGTAATTCACGAGCCACGGGGCCGAATACCCGTGTCCCGATCATATTGCCGTCGTTATTAATAATAACCACAGCGTTATCATCAAAATTAATTTTGGATCCATCTGGCCGTAACACACCTTTTTTCGTGCGCACGACAATCGCCTTTACCATATCACCCTTTTTCACTTTGGAATTAGGGACAGCTTGTCTGACACTGATGAGGACAATGTCCCCGATGTTACTGTGGCGACGGACACTACCACCATAGAGTCTAATAACTTTTCCGATTCGGGCACCGGAGTTATCAGCGATGTTTACTTTAGTTTCAACGTGAATCATCACTTGCCTCCTTTATCTCTTCGAGAAGTTCGCCTTCTTCGTCAACGATGTCTTCAAGTTGCATTTCGGCAAGTTGTAACACTTTAACGAGCCGCCATCTTTTGAGGGCGCTAAGGGGACGTGTCGCTGTAATGCGGACAAAGTCACCTTCTTTGGCAACGTTTTCTTCATCATGAGCGTAGTATTTTTTCCGATATTTGACGCGCTTGCCATAAATCTTATGCCGTTTGTATGTTTCGACTAACACGGTAATTGTTTTGTCGTTTTTGTCACTGATGACAATGCCATCAAACGTAGCGCGTGCTTTTCTTACTGTTTGTTCCATATGATCACTGCTCCTTAATTAATCCCGAGTTCGCGTTCGCGTAATATAGTATATACACGCGCGATATCTTTCCGGACGCGAGTAATTTCTTTGCCGTGTTCTAATTGACCAACGGCTTGCTTGCGACGGAGGTGAAATAATTCTTCGATTAAAAGATATTGTTTTTCTTTTAATTCGGTTGTACTTAACGCACGAATGTCTTTAATCTTCATCATTAATCCTCCTTATTTTCCGCTTTTGACACAACGCGTGTCTTGATTGGTAATTTGTACGCTGCAAGGCGTAATGCTTCGCGTGCGACTTCTTCTTTAACACCACCGATTTCGAATAGAATGCGGTTTTTCTTGACGACAGCGACCCATGAGTCGGGCGCCCCTTTACCGGAACCCATCCGCACTTCAAGTGGTTTTTTCGTTTTCGCTAAGTGTGGGAAGATCCGAATCCAAATCTTACCAACACGACGCGTATAACTCGCGAGCACAATCCGTGCACTTTCGATTTGGCGGTTTGTAATGTAGGCACCTTCTAATGCTTGCAGTCCAAATTCACCAAATTCGATATTAGCGCCACCTTTTGTTAAGCCTTCGTAACTTAAGCGTTGCGGGCGACGGTATTTAGTACGTTTTGGTTGTAACATAGTTATTCTCCTCTCCCTTTACTTAAGTCATATTCACCGCGACAAATCCACACTTTAACGCCAAGACGGCCGTAAGTTGTGTGCGCTTCGGCGAGTGCATAATCAATGTCGCTGCGTAAGGTATGAAGCGGAATGATTCCGTCTTTATAACCTTCGCTACGGGCGATTTCGGCCCCGTTTAAGCGGCCACTGACTAATGTTTTAATCCCTTTAGCGCCAGCGCGGCGGACACGTTGAATTGTTCTTTTTTGCACAATGCGGAATGAACCGCGGGCTTCAAGTTGACGCGCGATGTCTTGCGCCACTAAACTGGCATTTAAGTCTGGCATTTTAATATCAACGACGTTAATTTTAACTTCGCCTGATTTGACGACTTGGGCTAATTTAGCGGTTAATTCTTTGACGCGTTCGCCTTGTTGACCAATGACGACACCAACCCGCGCAACGTGGACACTGACGATGACACTATAGCCACTTTCGAATGTGTTCACGCGATCAATTTCGATGTGTGAGAGTAATGCTTCTTTTAATTCTTTCGTTAAGAGTTCACGGATGTCCATGTCTTCTTTGAGGAAAGTAGCGAAGTCTTTGTTTTTGGCAAACCAGCGACTATTCCAGTTCCGGTAGATGCCATATCTCAGTCCATTTGGATTAACTTTTTGTCCCATTACTTTTCCTCCTTTACACGCTTTCTTTTACTTTCACAACGATTGTGCTTGTCCGTTTGATAATCCCTGAGGCGCCACCTTTAGCGCGTGGGCGATATCGTTTTAATTTAATCGAATCATTAATTTGTAATTCACTAATGTAGAGCCCTTCTTCTTTGAAGCCATGGTTATTAATGGCATTCGCCGCGGCACTTTCGATTGTTTTACGGAGTGGTACACTCGCGGCCTTATTAATGTTATGTAAGAGCGCGACTGCATCACTCACCTTTTTCCCGCGCACTAAGTCAGCGACAAGGCGCATTTTCCGCGGGGTGACACCAACGCTACGACTGATGGCGCGCGCTTCGGTCACGACCGGTTTTTCTTTTTTAACTTCTTTTGTTTCAACTTTTGCGGTTGTTTTTGGTTTTTTAACTCTTGCCATAATTCACCTACCGTTTCTTTGTCGTTGAGGCCGCGGCCGCTTTATCTTCAGCGGTATGGCCTGTATGACCTTTATAACTTCTTGTGGGGGCGAATTCGCCGAGTTTATGACCGACCATATCTTCCGTCACATACACTGTAATGTGTTCACGTCCGTTATACACTGCGAATGTATGACCGACGAAGGATGGGAAGATGGTTGATCGGCGTGACCATGTTTTAACAATTTGTTTTTTGTTCGCTTTATTTAATGCGTCCACTTTCTTTAACAGTGAATCATCAGCGAACGAACCTTTTCTTAAACTTCTAGCCATGTTTCCTCACTCCTTATTTTTGTTTGCGACGTCTGATAATTAATTGCGTCGATTTCTTGTTTTGTTTACGCGTTTTGACCCCTAAGGCACGTTTGCCCCATGGTGTTCTTGGTGCGTCTTTACCAATTGGTGATTTACCTTCACCACCGCCGTGTGGGTGATCAACTGGGTTCATCACTGAGCCACGGACTGTTGGGCGAATGCCTTTCCAGCGGCTCTTACCAGCTTTTCCTAAGTTGATTAAGTTGTAGTCTTCATTACCAACTTGGCCGATGGTTGCGCGACATGCTTGTAAGACTTTACGCACTTCACCGCTTTGGAGCCGGATGATAGCATATTTTCCTTCGCGTCCTAAGATTTGCACGCTTGTGCCTGCGGCTCTTGCAAGTTGACCGCCTTTGCCTGGGGTAAGTTCGACGTTATGCACAACACTACCTTCAGGAATAGCGGCAAGTGGCATAGCGTTACCGACTTTGATGTCGACTGCTTCACCCGAGACGATGCGATCACCGACCGCAAGTCCTTGAGGGTGTAAGATGTAACGCTTTTCACCATCGACATAATTAATAAGGGCGATGTTAGCGTTACGATTTGGATCGTACTCAATAGCAGCAACAATGCCTTCGACGCCATCTTTTTCGCGCCGGAAGTCAACGAGACGATAGCGACGTTTGTGACCACCGCCAATATGACGTGTGGTAATTTTTCCCATGTTATTACGACCACCAGTGCGTTTAAGTTCGACGGTTAAGCTTTTTTCTGGTTTCTTTTTCGTAATTTGTTCGAATGTAAGATTCGTCATGTTCCGACGTGAGGGAGTTGTCGGTTTATATTTTCTAATTGCCATAATGTTTCTCCTTCCCGTCTTATTCTTTGAAGAGGTCAATAGCTTGGCCTTCAGCGACAGTAATCACGGCTTTCTTTACGCCAGGGATTGTGCCAAAGTAGCGACCACCTCTCCGTGTTTTCTTTGCGTTTGTGTTGATGATTTTAACATCAGTGACTGTCACACCAAACACCGCTTCAAAGGCATCTTTAACACTTTCTTTGTTTGCAGTTTTATGGACTTCCATTGTCACTTTGTTTTGGTCTTGCATGAGCGCCATTGACTTTTCAGTAATGACGGGTCTTAGCAAGAGGTTGTACTGTTCAATCGTGGCTTTTTTAACTTGCACGACTTGTTCGGCTTTTTTGCGTGGACGTTTACTCATTATTCAAGTCCTCCTACATACGCAACTAAGGTTGCTTTTTCAACGACAATTTGGTCAGCGTTTAATAAGTCATAAACGGCGACATTATCTTGACCAACGCTTTGCACGTTTGGTAAGTTGCGGGTAGCAAGTAATAAACTCTTATTGTCGTCATTAATTAATAAGACTTTGCCAGTAGCCCCGACATTTTTAAGTAATTCCGCAGCGGCTTTTGTTTTACCTTCAATTTCGATTGTGTCATCAATGACGATGAAGGCTTTTGCCGCGGCTTTGATAGAGAGCGCGCTCTTTAATGCGAGCGTGTGCGCTTTCTTATTCATTGATAATCGGTAATTTTGTTCTCCGGTTGGACCAAAAGTGACTCCACCGCCAACCCAGACAGGTGAACGCCGACTACCAGCGCGGGCACGACCCGTCCCTTTTTGCCGCCATGGTTTCTTACCACCACCGCGTACTTCTGCACGTGTTTTTGTTTTCGCAGTCGCTTGGCGACGGTTTGCTAAGTAAGTCACGACCGCTTGGTGGACGACATCAAGATGTGGCTCAATGGCGAAGATTTCACCAGCGAGCTTCATTGTGCCTACTTTTTCCCCTTTAGTGTTAACGACCGGATATGTAATAGTTTTCTTAACTTCTTTTGCCATAACTATATCCTCCGTTCTTATTCTGTCGCGGTGCGATTAACTAAGTCTTTTACTTCGCGTTTGCGTAATTGTGTTTTAATCGCACTTCTAACTTTTACTACTCCGTATTTTGGGCCTGGAAGCGCACCTTTAATTAAGAGTGCATTCTTTTCGGGTAAGACATCAACAACGAGTAAGTTTAAGACTGTTGTTTTTTGTGCCCCGTGATGTCCAGGCATTTTTGTTCCGGGAATTACGCGTTGAATACGACCAACGCTAGCCATTGAGCCAACTCCGCGGTGATAACCAGAACCGTGGGCGGCGTTGCCAAGTTTGAAGCCATAGCGTTTAATGACGCCCATGTAGCCTTTCCCTTTACTTGTTCCAGTTACATCGACGACGTCTCCTTTGTTGAAGATGTCGACTTTAATTTCGCTACCAACTGCGTAGCTAAGCATTTCTGCACCCTTTAATTCGTATAAACCGTATTTAGGGGTGACACCTGCTTTTTCGTATATGCCTTTTAATGGTTTATTTACCCGGCTCGGTTTTTTATCTTGATAGCCTACTTGGATGGCGGCATAGCCATCTTTTTCCACCGTTTTCACTTGAGTGACAACGTTTGGTAAGACTTCAACAACTGTAACGGGGTAGATACTGCCATCTTCGGCGAATACTTGGGTCATACCCATTTTGCGGCCAATAATTGCTTTCATGTTTCTACCTCCTTATAGTTTAATATCGATGTCGACACCACTTGGGAGTTCAAACTTCCGTAAGAATTCCACTGTGCGTTTGTTTGGATCGACGATATCGATAAGCCGTTTGTGTGTTCTAATTTCGAATTGCTCACGCGCATCTTTGTACTTGTGGACCGCTCGCAAGACCGTGTACACCTCACGTTGTGTCGGGAGCGGAATGGGGCCAACTACTTTAGCGCCACTTTCGACTGCTTGTTCGACGATCTTTGCCACTGCTTCATCAAGTAATGCGTGATCGTAACTTTGAAGCCGAACCCTAATCTTTTGTTTTCCTGCCATGAATTATTTACCTCCTTACATCTACAGGCGCTAATGGTCCTCAACTACGAATTCCCCGACTACACTTCATGACAACGCTTGTAGGTGTGTCGGCAACCTCGCATTTCAACGCGACCATTAACTTGCTAAATAATACTAAAAGCATAATATAATGTCAACCATAAACGATAAAAAATATATATTTTTATATATAAGGTCATAAAATTTAACTAAAAAGTCATTTTCAAACATTTAAACTTTTTGCCTTAAATCGTGAAAAAAACCACTTTTGCAAGCGGTTCCATTTTTTCTTCAATTTATTCTTTTTGGTCCAAAATTCGTGAAAAATTAATGATTTTCGTTATCTTTTTTCATTTTATTTCGTAAAACAGTGTCGCGAAAAGAGTATTCACAGCCGCAATATTCTTGTTGATATAAGTTATATTCTTCTTTCATTTCACGAACACGTAATAATCCCGCCTTTTTCTTAAAATCACTATAAAAATATTTGATAGTTGGGTAGTAGGGCGCAATTTCTTTGGCGATTTCATTAATGACTTGCGAGTTCTTTTGACGCGAGATTGTAAGCGTTGTTGTCGCATATTCGAAGCCGTTTTCACTGCCATGTTTTAACGCTGCTTCAATTCGTTTTCGGTAACATGCGTGGCATCTTTTCCCGCCCTCAGGTTCCGCGGCAAGTGCTCTAAGTTCTGCCATAAAGCTTTCGTGATTATATGGTAAGAATATAACTTTAACATCCTGTTTATTATTGATATTAAATTCTCTGACAAATCTTTCAATTTCGTCACGCCGTTTAATAAATTCTGCTTCGGGATATATATTGCTATTTTGGTAAACGATTGTGACTTCAAAAAATGGCGTCAAAAACTCTAAAGTATGACTAGAACACGGGGCGCAGCAAGCATGGAGCGCTAGTTTTGGTCTAAGTCCTTTGTCTTTAAACTTATTAATTTCTTCAATCGCTACATTGTAATAATTAATCTTGTCCATATATATACATTACATCACCAAAGGAGAAAAAGCGATATCTTTCTTCTATTGCGTGGCGATAAGCCGCGAGAGTGTTTTCGCGACCTGCAAAAGCACTAACTAACATAATCAATGTTGACTTTGGTAAGTGAAAGTTCGTAATTAGTGCATTAATAACTTTAAATTTATAGCCTGGCGTAATAAATAAATTTGTGGCTTCGTTTGTGGCAACAATCTTTTGATATTTAGCAAAATTTGCTTCTAGTGTCCTTGTCGCGGTTGTTCCAACACTGATGATTCTCCGTTTTTCTAGCAACGCTTTATTTAATATTTCTGCTGCTGCTTCACTAATTTCATAGGTTTCGTAATGCATTTTATGATCTTTAGTGTCACTAACACTCACAGGTTTAAAAGTGCCTAATCCAATATGTAATGTAATTTCCACAATCTCTATCCCTTTGCGTTTAAGTTCCGCAAGTATTTCAGGGGTAAAGTGAAAACCCGCTGTTGGTGCCGCTGCACTCCCTGGCGCTTTTGCATACACCGTTTGATAGCGCGCATATTTTTCACTTTTATCTTCAATATATGGTGGTAAGGGTGTCGTTCCTACTTTCTCTAAAACTTCAAGAAAAACACCTTCATACTTAAACCTCACAGTGTGAATTCCTTCACCATGTTTAGCAAGACATTCCATTAAAAGTTTACCATCACCAAAAGCAACAATAGTTCCAACTTTAACGGCTTTAGCGTTACCAATTAACACTTCATATTCGTCATTTTTAAGCGCTTTTAAAAGGACAACTTCAATCTTTGCCCCCGTTGGCACTTTCACACCCCTAAGCCTAGCGGGTATAACTTTTGTATTATTCAAAACTAACACATCGCCGCGATTAAAATACTTAGTAATATCGTAAAAATGCTCATCTTTTAATTCATTTTTATCTTTGTTAAACACCAAAAGACGTGCATTTTGCCGTGAAAGAGCGGGATATTGCGCAATTAATTCTTTTGGTAAATCAAAATCAAAAAGATTAACATCCATTAGAAGCCTCTTTTATCGCCAAACGTTTTAAGGACATCGCTTTTAAAATCTAAAAACCGATTTTCTTTAATCGCAACACGGGCATCTTCCATTAATTTAATTAAAAACCGTAAGTTATGAATTGATAGCAAACGTTGCGCAAGCGCTTCTTCACTAACGTATAAGTGCCGCAAGTAAGCGCGTGTAAAGTTTTGACATGTATAACAGTCGCACCCTTCTTCTATTGGGCGAAAGTCATCTTTAAATTCAGCGCGACGAATATTAAGCCGTCCTGTCCTTGTATAAAGCGAACCGTGGCGCGCAATCCGTGTCGGTAACACACAATCAAACATATCAACGCCGCGCGCAACACCTTGTAAGATCATATCAATTGAGCCAATACCCATTAAGTAGCGCGGTTTATCTTTTGGTAAATATGGAAGCGCACTTTCAATCATCTTAATAAAGACATCTTTTGGTTCGCCAATGCTTGTTCCCCCGATAGCGTAACCAGGAAACCCAATTTTCACTGTTTCAAGCGCACTATATTTACGTAAGTCAGGATATTCACCACCCTGGACAATACCAAACAAAGCTTGATCTTTACGCTTATGCGCATCTTTGCCACGTTTTGCCCAGCGTAAAGTGCGTTCAGTGCTTGCTTTTACATATTCATAATCAGCGGGATAATGAATACATTCATCAAAACTCATAATAATGTCCGCGCCAATTTCTTCTTGCATTCTAATTGCTTCTTCTGGTGAAAAGAAAAGTTCGCGCCCATCTAAATGCGATTTAAAAGTGACTCCTTCTTCACTAATCTTGCGGTTATCCGCAAGCGAAAAGACTTGAAAACCACCTGAATCAGTAAGAATTGGGCCGTGATGATTCATAAAAGTGTGGATGCCACCAGCTTTTTTTACAATATCAGTTCCAGGTCTAAGTGAAAGATGATAAGTGTTAGCTAAAATCACACCGCTTCCTAACGCCACAATTTCTTCAGGGGTTATTGTCTTAACATTAGCGAGTGTGCCAACTGGCATAAACATCGGAACTTCTACTTTACCGTGTGGTGTATGTAAAAAGCCATAACGCGCCCCACTTTGGCTACATTCGTGAATAATTTCAAGATAGACAGGTTCTTTTTTAGACATCGTTTTCCTCTTTTCGTTCATCCGCCATGATGAGATTTAAAAAGGCAGGTTGCTTTCCAATAAGCGAGAATACTCCATACCCTAATAAGAGTACAACAAATTCCCCAAGCGCGACAAGGCCCATTGTCGCAAATAATGGTAAGTTTAGAATAAAATGCAACATAAATCCAACAATAATAGCATTTAAAATTGTCGGCCAGATTACACCCCAAAACATTCTTTTACTAAACGCAATTAATAAACCGCTAAACAAAGTCGCTACTGTCCCAAATATAGCATCCCACGGCTGCAACGGACTATGTAAATTAGCAAGCAAGCAACCAAGCGTCACACCAATGACAAAATCCTTGCGGAAAAAGATTAAAAATAAAAGTATTTCTGAGATTCGAAATTGCACATCATTAAAGGCAAAGCCACCCAAAAGAATCGTAACTACATAATATATAGCAGCAATTAGGGCGTTATCAGTAATGCGCCGAATAATCTTTTTCTTGTTCATTTTTTCTCCTTGTTTTGATGGTGGTGGTTATGCAAGGACAACACCTAAACATCACTATCGTTATCGTTTATCAATTTCTTGTTTCATGAGCTTGCTAGCAAGCGCTGGATTAACTTTTCCTTTGGTCTTTTTCATGACTTGGCCAACCAAGAAACCCATTGCTCTATCTTTGCCTGCTTTAATATCATCAATCACACTTAAGTTTTCATTGATAACTTCATTGATGACATCAAGAATAAAATCAGTGTCACTTACTTGCACTAAGTTAAGGGCTTTAGCTTTTGTTTCTGGGTCTTCATTAGTATCAATAATATGCGTAAATAATTCGCGTGCTTGACTATTAGAAATCGTACCATTATCAATTAAATTAATAAGTTTAGCCGTATTTTGCGGGGATAATGAAACACTTTTAGCGTTTTTGCCTTCTTTATTTAAGTATGAACTAAATTCTCCGATTATCCAGTTAATGAGCATTTTATAATTACTGACATTCGCTGCTGCTTCATCAAAATAATGCGTTAATTCTTTATCTTGCAATAAGATATTTACTTCATGAGCATTAAGTTTAAACTTAGCAAAATATCGTTCACGTTTAGCGCTTGGTAATTCTTTCATCGCCACGATTGTTTCTTTGATAAAGTCTTTACTTAAAGCGATTGGCAAAATATTTCCTTCAGGAATATAGCGATAATCCACTGCTTCGTCTTTCTGGCGCATGACAACAGTGTCTTTAAGGGAATCATCATAACGCCGTGTTTGACTTTCAACTTTAGCGCCCTTGTCTAACAATGCACTTTGGCGCATAATTTCCATTTCAATTGCTTTACCGATATTTGAAATGGAATTCATATTTTTAATTTCCACTTTATTCCCGAACTTTAAAGCGCCAATAGGACGAAGTGAAATGTTAACATCACAGCGGAGTGACCCCTCTTCCATCTTCCCATCACTTATTTCGAGAAAAGTAACAATTTCACGCACAGCTTCAACGAACGCCATTGCTTCTTCTCCGCTTCGTAAGTCAGGTTCTGTGACAAGTTCCACTAGCGGAAGACCAGCGCGATTATAGTCAATAAGTGTTATATCCGCGAGATGAATTTGCTTCGCGGTATCTTCTTCCATATGAATCCTTTCAATGCGAATCCTCTTTTTAGTGTCATTAACAAAAATATCTAAATAACCATCACTCCCAATGGGTCGTCGTTGTTGCGTAATTTGATAACCTTTTGGTAAATCACTATAAAAATAATTTTTACGATCAAAATGAAGTTCTTCATCAATATTCATATTTAAGGCATGCGCTAACATAATCGCGTTTTTAACCGCTTTTTTATTTACAGTTGGTAGTGTGCCTGGGAAAGCCATGTCAACAACATTCACATTTGTGTTTGCGGGCGCGTCAAAAAGACTTGATGAACTTGAAAACATCTTCGTTTTTGTTTTTGTTTCAATATGAATTTCTAAACCAATAATTACTTCGTATTTCATAATTTTAGCCCCGCATGTAAGTTATATAGTTTGGTAATTTCTTCGATTTTAAGGGCAATATTTAAAACATTAAAGTCATCAAACTGTTTGCCAGTTAAATTAATCCCTATTGGTAGTCCCTCATCTAAACAAAACGGTAATGTAAGCGAGGGATTGCCACCAAAATTAGCGATCGCCATATAGTTATTTTCGATTTCGCTATTTGGTTCGCTTGGTTTGTTGACTGTTGGAGCGTGATTTGGCGCTGCTGGTAACATAATAACGTCATAACTTGCTAAAACTTGATCTACTGCTTCAACAATTAAACGCCGTGCTTTTTGCGCTCTATCATAATACTTTTGTCTATTTTCTTTTTTAAGGGCGTACTGCCCTAACATTAACCGATGTTTAATGCGCGATGAGAAACCTTGCCCCCGAGTATTTGCAACAATTTCTTCATAACTTTCGCCGTCTTTCTTGTTACCAAAACCAATGCCCGTTAAATTTGCCGTACTAATACTAGCTTCGGCACAACTTAAAATAAAGTAGGTTGGAAAAATAGCGGCCAAAATATCTTTATCAAACGGAACAAAGTCGACGACTGCTCCTTCTTGTCGTAATTGTTCCACTAAAGTATTAAATTCATTAATTAATAATTTATTTTTCATTAGCGCAAATAATGGTTCTAAAACGGCAATCCGTTTTCCCTTCAAAGTTGCCATTCCCGCTTCTTTTTGTAAAGTTCTCGCCATTGATGTTGCATCTTTTTTATCATAACCGCTTGTTTTTTCAAAAAGCACGCGCGCTTCACCGACACTGCGTGTAAAGAAACCAACATGATCTAAAGTCGGCATAAAAGCATAAAGACCAAAGCGTGAAATGGCACCCCATGTTGGTTTAAAACCGACGAGTCCCGCAAAGCTTGCTGGTTTACGAATTGAGTCGCCAGTATCACTGCCAACTGCAAAAGGAACATAGCCACTAGCAACCCCGCTAGCGCTCCCGCTACTTGAGCCGCCAACAATTCGTGTTCTTTCTTTACCATAAGGATTGTATGTTGTGCCTTTATGACCCGTTTCACCACGGCCGCCCATACCAAATTCATCAAGTGTTGTTTTAGCAACTGGGATTGCTTTAGCGGCGACAAGTTTTTCAATCACTTCCGCATTACAAAGTGGGACAAAGCCATTTAAAATATTACTGCTCCCTGTTGTTTCCACGCCCTTAGTAGTGAGATTATCTTTCACTAAAAAGGGTATGCCCCAGAGCACATTATCTTCTTCAACTTTAGTAAGACTAGCCGCCGCGGCGCGCGCTTTTTCATACATTGTTTTTTCTAAAATATTGTTTTGATCTTTTTCTAAAGCCGCAATTACTTCATTTATAACATCAAGCGGTGTTGCTTTGCCCGCGACGTAGAGCTCATGAAGTTCAGTCATTGTTAAACCAAGGTATTTCATCTTATTTCACCACCTTTGGAACAACGACAAAAGTATCTTTAACATTCTTACTATTTTTTAATATTTCTTTTGCGCCAGGACTAACTTCTGCTTCGTCTTCACGTAAATATGTTTGTGTCACCTTAAACGGGAATACCATCGGCGCCGTTTCATCAATGTTAGGCAGTACTTCTAAAAGTGCTGCTAATTTCTTAAAATACGCAAGTTCACTGGCAAAAGCCGCCTCTTCTTCGGGAGTAAGCGTTATTAGAATCTCGTTCGCTAACTTTTTTGTTTCATCTTTATTCATAAATAACTCCGTTAGTAATATATCATGCTTCCGTAATTAATTTTAACAATTGTTCTTCATTTAATATATCAATATTAAGTTCTTGCGCTTTTGTTAATTTACTACCAGCCTCTTCCCCAGCAACAACAAGCGATGTTTTTTTACTAACACTACCCGCTACTTTTGCCCCTAAAATTTCTAAAAGACTTGTTAATTCATCACGGGAATAACTTGAAAACTTTCCAGTAATGACAACTGTCTTTCCTGAAAAGAAAGTATCATCTTTTTTAGTCGGACCTAAATAGTTCATGTTTAGACCAAATGCTTTTAATTTCGCAATCAGCGCTAAATTTTGTTCATTGCTGAAATAAGAAACAATTGACGAAGCGGCGACTGGACCAATATCTCTTATTGTTAATAATTCAGCTTCAGTTGCGTTACTTAGCGCATCTAATTTCATATATTTTTCCGCAAGAATCTTACTTGTTTTAGCGCCTAATTCTTTAATACCTAACCCGAACACTAATTTTTCCAATGACTTTTCTTTACTTTTCTCAATCGCATTTAATAAGTTATCAACTGATTTTTCACCAAAGCCTTCTATCTGCAGCAACGCTTCACGTTTAGTGTGTAACTCATAAATGTCAGCAATATTCGTAATTAATTTTTGCGAGAAAAGAATTTCAACAATGCGCTCACCAAGTCCTTCAATATCCATCGCACCCCGACTAGCAAAATGAATTAACCCTTCTTCATAACGCGCTGGACATGACGCGTTTAAACAAAAATGCAGCGGATCTTTAAATGTCAGTGGCTCTAAACAGACTGGGCACTTTTCAATCATCACAAAATCTTTTTCGGTGCCTTTTCTTTTCTCTTTTAATGGCCGCAGTACTTCAGGAATAATATCGCCTGCTTTACGAATAAAGACGTGGTCGCCAATTTTTAAATCACGCTCTTTAATAAAAGCAGCGTTATGCAATGTCGCGTTTTGAATCTTTGAACCCGCAACAAAAACAGGAGCAAGCGCCGCATTTGGAGTTATTTTCCCTGTTCGACCAACAGTAAAGAAAATATCTTCTAACACTGTTTCAACTTCTTCAGGCGGGAACTTATAGGCGGTCGCCCAGCGCGGGGTTTTTGCGGTATAACCAAGTTCATCATACGTTGTAATATCGTTTACTTTTACAACAATGCCGTCAATTTCATACGGGAAATCATGTCGTTGCTCGGTTATTCCAGTAATATACGTAATTACTTCTTCAATCCCCCTGCATAATTTAATTTTGTCATTTACTTTAAAGCCTAATTCTCGTAAATATTTAAGTGCAGCAAAATGCGTTTCAATATTTAATGACAGTGGATCAACTAAAAAGTACCAAAATGCATCAAGCTTACGACTAGCGGCAATTTTAGAATCAAGTTGGCGAATTGATCCCGCAGCAGCATTGCGCGGATTAGCAAAAAGTGCTTCCCCTGTTTCTTCACGAAGTGCGTTTAGTTCTTCCCATGATTTTTTGGGCATAAAGACTTCCCCCCGCACTTCAAAACTAACATCCGCTGGGACATTTAAGGGAATGCTTTTAATGGTCACAATGTTTGAAGTGACATCTTCCCCAACTTCGCCATCGCCTCTTGTTGCCGCATAACTTAATGTGCCATCAACATACATTAGACTAATCGCTAACCCGTCAATCTTTAATTCCACAACGTAATCAACGCGCTCTTTTTTAATAACACTACGTACGCGTCTATCAAAATCACGTAAATCGTCCGCACTAAAAGCGTTAGACAGCGAAAGCATCATTGAACTATGCGTGATTTTATTAAATTCACTAGCGACAAAACCACCGACTCTTTGACTAGGACTCGTTTTATCAAATAATTCAGGATGTTCTTTTTCAAGCGCCATTAACTCTTGCATTAAACTATCATATTCAGCATCAGTGACACTTGAATTATTAAGGACATAATATTCATAGTTATACTTATTTAAAACTTTGCGTAAATAAATAATCCGTGCCTTATAATCCATCTTTATTTCTTCTCCTTAAAATATTTTGGGCTCGCAATTAACCTTTTTACTTCACCATTATCAAACTTTATTTCAATCGTTGTTTGTGAAGGAAATATGGCAGTAACAACACCTTGGCCAAGCGTTTTATGTTCCACAATATCGTTAACAGCAAATGGGAAATCACCAGCGTAATCATACTCAGCATAATTTGCACGATAACGCGGAGCGTCACTTCTACTACTTTTAGCTCCTTCTTTAAGTGGTGTTCCATATTTTGGATGATATTGCTTAATCTTCGGCGGACCTAGACCAGCTTCAGCAATAAAGCGTGAGGCTCTTCCGCCTGAGGCAATCGCAAAATTATATTGTGAACTCATGGTTAAATATAGTCTTTTTCGCGCTCTTGTAAATGCCACATAACATAAGCGTCGTTCTTCCTCTTCACCAGCGCGTCCTGAATCTAAAAGTGCGCGATTATTGGGAAAGACGCCTTCAACAAGACCAGAGACAAAGATGTAATCATATTCTAGCCCTTTAGCCATATGGACAGTCATCAGTGTAATATAATCGCCTTCTTCAACTTCGTCCTGGGCACTATGTAAACTAGCGTTTTCTAAATAATCGTTGAATGACGATTCGGGATAATCAGTCATAAATTGTTTGATGTCAGCAATTAAGACTTGCACGTTAGCGCGCATATCTGCTTGCTTATCTTCATCTTTTTCGGTTTTAATATATTCGTAATACCCGACCTTTTGCACATAATCATTGATGACTGTACTCAGCTCAAGTTTATCGTTTTGCATCTTTTTGCGCGTTTCATCAACTGCGGCAATTAATGTTTTTAATTGTTCTTGCGAAGCGTTTGATAAACCAATATCTTCAACATAACGAATTGTTTCAAAAAGTGAATATTCGTTTTTTAATGCCGCAATTTTAAGATTTTCCATGGCCACAGTACCCATCCCGCGCCGCGGAATATTAACGATTCTACTAAAAGAAATATCGTCTTTTTCATTAACTAAAATTCGTAGATACGCTAACACATCTTTGACTTCACGTCTTTGATAAAAGCGCAACCCCCCATAAATGCGGTATGGTACATTCTTATGCAAGAAATGCCGTTCAAATGGTAATGTTAAATAGTTAGCGCGGATTAAAATCGCCACATCACGAAACGAAAAACCTTTGATGTTAAGCCGTAATGAAATAATTTGTTCATAGATCCAATTGACCTCGCGTGAATCACTTTCCGCAAAATGAACATTAACTGGTTCCCCATTTTCTTGGGCGGTGAAAAGATTTTTCTCCACTCTATTTTTATTATGTTGAATAAGTTTATTAGCAGCTTCAAGGATATATTTTGTGGAACGATAATTTTGTTCAAGCACAATTGTTTCTGCATTTTTAAAATCACTATCAAAATTCATAATGATCCGCTCATTAGCGCCGCGCCACGTATAAATCGTCTGATCTGGGTCCCCAACAACGTAAAGTGATGTATTTTTATTCATTAAGAGTTTAATTAATTCGTATTGCAAATCATTTGTATCTTGAAATTCATCAACGAGAATATAGTCAATTCGGTCACGCCATTTTTCTCTAGTTTCTGGATATTCTTTTAAGATTTTAATCGATTTACTAATTAAGTCGCTAAAATCAAGTGCATTCGCTAATTTTAGTCTGCGTTCATATTCTTTCCAAATTTCGACGAATTCTTTTTCATTAACATAACCATGCGGTCTAACTTTATATTCGTAAGCATCTAATCCCTTTTCCTTAACTGCGCCGATAAAACTAATCGCATCCCGTGTTAGTTCACCACGTCGTTCGTGTCCTCTTTCAACGCTTATATTCCGGATTAGTGAACTTGTATCTTCTTCATCATATATCGTAAAGCCCCGTGAATAACCTAAAACTTCAATCTCTTCGCGTAGTAAGCGCGCACCAAAAGCGTGGAATGTTGAAAGGCGGACGCGTACATCATCCCGTTCTAAATATTTTTTAAGCCGATTTGTCATTTCACCAGCGGCTTTGTTCGTAAAAGTAAACCCGACAATGCGGTTCTCAGGAACGCCAATGTCCTCAACAAGATAAGCAATGCGTGTTGTGAGTACCCGTGTTTTACCACTGCCCGCGCCAGCAATAACACGAACATATTGCCCGTTTGTTGTAACGGCTTCTTTTTGTTGGGAATTAAGATTTTCGTACAAATTCATATCTAAAATATTATAACATAATATAGGGCGAAATTACTCCCTGATAGAAGCCCTTTTTTATGTTAAAATATGACTATGAAACTTAACTCATTATCACGCACCCATCAACTCGTTTTAGGGGCCCTTATGGGAGCAATCAATGTCATATTTGCGCTTGTTAGCAGTTATTTATTTGCTTTCAGTTTATTAATCATGCTTTTTTTGCCACTTGCAAGTATCATCGTCGCGATTAATATTGAGCTTAAATACTATCCTGTATATTTGCTTGGTACACTTGCATTAGCGCTTGTCTTAAACCTTGGTAACATTGATAACACTCTCTTTTTCTTGCTTCCAATATTAACAAGCGGATTAGCGTTTGGCCTTTTAATTAAGTACAACATCCCCGATATTATTATTTTACTTGTTGTAAGCGGTATTAATCTTTTAACCACTCTAATAACTATTCCCATTATTAACTTAATATATGACATTAATTTTTTAGCGGTGTTTGCTACGTTTATTGGCTTTAATAATCTTGAATATGGCGCATTAGTGTTACCATCTATCTTAACGCTTTTAGCGGTAATGCAAACACTGATAACGCTTGTGATTGTAACGCAAGACGCGGCGCTTTTTCGCTTAGAAATTAACACGAATTATTGGCCTTATGTCAATCTAGTTAATTTAGTATTCAGCGCTCAACTATGTGTTATATCATTATTTTTTGTCAAAATTGGGTTAGCGTTATTATTCATTGTTATTTTATTAATGCTTTATCAAATCATTCATCTTTTCAAAAAACACCTCAATTTAGCGTGGTCAACATTACTTGCGGCAATAATCTTAGCAATTGTGGGAATTGCCATATTTGAAAATTACACACCCTTTCCATTTTATTTTGGTATCATTTTTGCTTTTATTCCAGTTGTGATTAGCGACGTTTTGTGGTTATATATTAGTAGAAAGAAAGACAAGGAACAAGATGAAGGGACTATTTAAAAGATTAGGACAAGGATTGTTGTTTATCTTAGCGTTACCATTTGGGCTAATTATTTTCGCAATTTTCGCGGTATACGCTATTATGATGTTTTTCTATACGCTTTTTTCCGCTATTCCCGCTTTCTTTAAAGGTGAAAATGTGTTTGGACCAACCGAATTAGATATTGCGGCTAGTACACGCCTAGCTGAACAAAAACTAGCGGCGCAACAACCACCGCCGCCACCAGTTGTGCAACCTTCAACAACAATCAACTTATTTACAGTGCAACAACCTGGTAGTGAACAAGTGCCACCACAAGTTACTTATACGCAAGGGGATGGTGTTACTTATCGCCGTGTTACTGAACAAGAAGTCGCAAAACTTCCTGAAGAAGCTATTATTGATCATAAAGAGGACCAAGAATGATTTTGAATCCATATTTTTTATTAAAGCTAAGCGAGAGTGAAAAACGATTCTTAATCGTACTCTTTTTCCTGATTGTTGTCGTGCTTTTTGTGGGCGGACTTTTATATGAAGGCATCAGTAAATTCATGGCGCGCCAAGGCGAAGATATTGGGCGACTTATGGCAACCCAAGTTGAATCAGGTTATATTTCTTCGCTTAAACAATTTAAACGCAATTCCTATCGTAAATCACGCTTAGAATTTTATCGGCAATTTGTAAAAACATTTATTATGATGCTTGTCTGGTTTGCGATTTATGGGACCGTAAGTATCTTTTATCGCCACTGGTTAGATTTATTTGATTACACTAGTGAAGGATTTACGACAATCTTATGGAAGTTTGATTACGCAAATACTCCGCGCAACACTTTCTTTGGCATCAGTGTCATTAGTGACTGGCCGCCATTACTCCATAAACCATTTTTTAGCGCTAAAGCAATTCCTAGTTATCTTCTTGCACTCTTTGGCATTGTAATTATTATTTTGTTTGTCGGCCAAGTATTATCGTACTTAGCGCGTACCATCTTCATTATTCAACATGGTAAAAAGATGTTTACCCGTGATTTACGTGATTATAAATTAAGTGATTTAAGTGCCGCTCCTGCCGAATTACAAGAAAGCGGTGTCAATATTCCTGAAGTTACACCAAAGCAACAAGTGCCCCCCACTAACGGGTAAGCATTACACCAATTTGAATTCCGATAATAATTATTAAAATAATAATGATGATGCCTAAAACAAGGTTCCGTCTTTTATAACCACGGATTGCTATTTCTTCTTTTGTTAAGGGGATATCTTGTCCGTATTTATTCGTATTCACTTTGCACCTCTAATATTTAATCGAGCCAAATACCCGTGCGTAAGGTTGAACGTCACGAATATTTTGCACTCCTGTTACGTACATTAATAAGCGGTCAAACCCAATCCCATACCCAGAATGAGGTACGCCACCATATTTGCGTAAGTCTAAATACCATTCTAAGTCTTTAAGGTTGCCACCATCAATCATCTTTTGTTTTAAAACGTCATAACGGTCTTCGCGTTGTGAGCCACCGACTAGTTCACCAACACCTGGCACTAATAAGTCACACGCCGCGACTGTTTTGCCATCATCATTTAAGCGCATATAAAACGCCTTAATATCTTTTGGATAATCAGTAACAAAGACTGGGCCGCTTGTATAAACTTCACAAAGATATCGTTCGTGTTCACTGGCTAAATCCATGCCCCAGAAAATATTGTCAAATTGGAATTTAACCCCTTTTTGCTGGGCTTTTTGTAATATTTCAATCGCTTTCGTGTATGTGATGCGTAACACTTTACTTTGCACTAAAGCTTCAAGCCGATTCCGTAAAGTTTTATCATAAAATTGCGTAAAGAAATCAATTTCATCAGGACACTTTTCTAGTACATAAGCAACCGAATACTTAATAATCTCTTCAATTGAATCCATGTTGCCGTTTAAATCGGTAAACGCTAATTCGGGTTCTAGCATCCAAAACTCCGCAGCGTGCCGTGTGGTATTACTTTCTTCAGCGCGAAAGGTTGGCCCAAAGGTATATACTTTACCGAATGTGAGAGCGAAAGGTTCAACATGAAGTTGTCCTGAAACAGTAAGCGATGATTCTTTACCAAAAAAGAAGTTTGAATCTTTATGGTCAGTAACAACATTAAAGACATTACCCGCTCCTTCAGCGTCGTTGCCAGTAATAATTGGTGTATGAACATATACAAATTCGTGGTCATAAAGGTATTTATGAAGCGCATATGATAATTCACTCCGAAGCCGGAAGAGTGCAGTATGGGTATTAGTGCGCGGCCGTAAATGGGCAATCTCTCTTAAGAATTCAGGAGTGTGACGTTTCTTTTGCAATGGATAATCTTCCGCAACATCGCCAACAAGCACAACTTTATCCGCGTGCACTTCAAATGGTTGCTTCATTTCTGGTGTTAACACAACTTTTCCAGAGACTTCAAGTGCGGCCCCGGTTCTAAATTTATCAACTTCGGCAAAGTTATCAATCTTATTTTTTTCATAAACAATTTGCACACCTTTAAAGGCACTACCATCATTAAATTCGATAAAACCAATAGTACCATTATTACGATTAGTTTTGACCCATCCTTGTAATTTAACAGGAATCGCTTTAAGTTCACCTTTAGCTAAGGCGGTATATAGTGCTTTTATATTTAACATATTGTTACCTCTTTGACTTCTTTATTAATTATATCTTAAAACTCTCTAAAATCTTCAATTTCCCAATTAGGATCAACCCCTAAGTCATAACCCGCCAAAACTTTTTCATCATATAAGTATGATGCTAGCTTAGCAATCATCGCTGCTTGGTCAGTACAACACCAGAGCGGAGGTATCGCCGGATCAACACCAATTTTGGGGAATTTAGCGAGTACTTCACTCCGTAAATAGGAATTTGCGCTGACACCACCAGCGATTACAACTTGTTTAACTTTATATTCTTTCGCCGCTTTTAATCCTTTTTTAATAATGGCATCAATTGCGACTTTTTGAAATGATGCACATAAGTTCGGCACATTTATTTCTTCACCCCGTTGTTTAGTGTTATTAACTAAATTAATAACATGCGTCTTTAACCCTGAAAAAGAAAAGTCATAACTACCACCTAAAGCAGGACTGGGTAATTTATAAGTCGCTTCCCCTGTTTTTGCTAAGCGGTCAATTGGAATGCCGCCTGGATAACCTAAATTTAAGACACGCGCTATTTTGTCATAACACTCCCCAATCGCATCATCCCGCGTTTCACCAATTGTTTTAAAATCTAAATGTTTTTCCATAACGACAAGCTCGGTGTTACCGCCACTTACAACAATGGCAAGCAGTGGAAAAACAAGCGGTTTAACAAATTCACTAGCGTATATATGCGCCGCTAAGTGATGAACAGGAATCAGCGGTTTATGATAAAGGAGCGCCAATGTTTTAGCGGTTTGTAACCCAACATGGAGCGCCCCAATAAGTCCAGGACCACGAGTAACAGCAAAAGCATCAACTTCTTCAAGCTTAATATTCGCATCTTTTAAGGCGGTATCCAATGTATAAACAATGTTTTCCGTGTGAAGCCTTGACGCTAGTTCAGGCATAACTCCGCCATACTGTTGATGCATCGAAATTTGTGTACTAACAGCGTTAATTAAAAGTTTGTCACCACGCAAGATAGCAACAGCGGTTTCGTCACAACTAGATTCAATTGCTAATATTACTCGTTCTTTCATTCCTTTAGTACCTTCACCATATAATAAGCATCTTCGCCGTCTTCATAATATTTCCGTTTCTTTGTGACAACATTAAAGCCGTATTTTAAGTAAAGATGCATTGCCTTATCATTACTCGTCCTTACTTCTAATGTAATAGCACGCACTTCTTCAAGCATTGACACTCTTTCAATTAGGTGTGCCATTAATAAGCTCCCAAGTCCCTTCCCTTGCGCAGCGGGATGCACGGCAAATTTAACAATAGTGGCACTGTCAAAGGTGATCCAAAAATGTGAGAACCCAAGAATCACATCCGCGTAAGTTAAGACAAATAGATATGCAAATTCATTTTTTAACTCTTGCGCATAAGTATATTTAGGCCACGGATCAGGGAGCGCACTAAACGCTAATTCGTCAACAGCGTTAACATCTTCAATCGTCATCGGGCGAATAATAAGTTTCTTTTCTTTCGTTTCCATCTTATTATCCCTTTAAATAGCGCGGCTTAAATGCTGCTATGTCCTTGACCCTATTTTCTTCACTAATGCTTTTAAGCATATTTTCAAAACGATTAAACTTTGCGGGTTCTACACCTAAGTGTTTTGTTTCGCCTGAAATTAAATAACCTTCACTTTTCGCTAATGCTAATATTTCGCTATTTTGCATTATTTGGTCCGGCAAAATGATGTTATTTTGCGCGTAAACCCCAGCGAACGAGCGTTCCCTTCTCGCATCAAGGACACAGAGCGTTGGTTTAGTTTCATGACGATAAACACTTAAACTAGAAACAGCATAAAGCTCAACTTCTTTAGCGTACGCCCATACTTTAGCAATTGTGACCGCAATTCTTACACCAGTAAAAGAGCCCGGACCACTTGCGACTACGATTCTTTTAATTTCATTAGGTGATATGTTTTCTTGCATTAACAGTTTATTAATTCTTTCAACCATTATTTCACTTTGCGTTTGAAAAGCCTTTTCTTCAACAAAACTTAAAACCTTGTCACCCTTTGCGAGCGCAACACTTAGATGATGACTTGAACTATCTAACAGTAAAGTAATCATTTGAACTCCTTCGCGATAGCGTTTACCACGTCCGCGTAATGACCTTCACCTTTTAAGGTAATATTTCTTGAAGTTAAATCGCGATGCGTAATATTAATTTCAAGTGCCTTTTCGGGTAAAAGATGCTTAATAAAGGCCGGCCACTCAATAACAGTAATACCTGCTTCACCAATATATTCATCTAGTCCAATATCTTTTTTATCATCTTCTAAACGATAAGCATCAATATGAAATAATGGTTTATCACCTTTTAAATAAATTTTAAGAATATTAAAGGTCGGACTATTAACTTTTTCTGTAATGTTTAAACCGTTCGCTATTCCTTTGGTGATTGTTGTTTTACCAGCTCCTAAGTCACCAGTAAGAAGCACTACATCACCTAAATTTAATAATGTCGCTAGTCTTTTACCAAGAGCGATTGTTTGTTCTCTACTAATACTTGTAAATTCATGTTCCATAGACGCCAAAATTATATCATATTATTATGATTTAACTTTATATTGAATAAAATATTAATAGTATTTACAAACCGGTTGTTATATTATTAGGATTGTGCACTAGTCAACTAAATGTAGACACTTTAATAATTTGATAGTCACTACTTTTGATTAAGTAGATAATTTTGTTTAAATTGGGCTGGAGTTAAGTAATTTAAGGCATATG
>MWEF01000012.1 GCA_002070905.1 Tenericutes bacterium ADurb.Bin087
TAAAACTTCCTAAGCGAAAAATAGACGCAACAATTGTTTCAATTAAAGAAAAGTGGCGGGCACTACTTTTATAAATTTAATAAAGAAATCCGCATTTTATGGTAAAATATTAAGGAAGATAAAAATATGATTTCAAAAGAATTTACTAAATATTTGAAAACAAAAGATTCGCTTAGTAAAGCAAAAGATATATGGTATACCGCGCTTGGGCTCCAGGATGTTGATTACATAAAAACCGGACATTCATTGTAAAAAACCGGACATTCAGCGCGATATTAATCAAGATAACCGGACATTCACTAAAAATTTGTTATACTTTTTGACAGGAAGTAATGGCTGTGCTATTATTCCTTTACTATACACTTAAAAGGAGTATAATATATGCGGAAAAAGATTCTTTTAATATGCGAAGTTTGCTTGTCACGGAATTACAACACATCCGTCAACAAAGCCACGCAAACAGAACGCTTCCAAATTAAAAAATATTGTCCAAAGTGTAATAAAATGACATTACACAAGGAAAGTCGGTAGGAGAAAGATTATGGGATTAAGAAAGTATTCAAACGAAGTTGTTAAAGAGGCAAAGCGTGTTCGTTGGCCAAAACCAGACGTGCTTTTCCCAACAATTGTCGTTGTGTTAGTTATTGTCTTTTTTGCTGCTTTTATGTTATTTGTGGAAGACCTCGCAGTTGGTAAATTACTCGGCGAAATTGAACGCGTCTTCCAAGGATTTAAGAAGTAGGTAAAAGTTATGGCAGAAAATATGGAAATGAAATGGTACGTTGCAAGTACGCAATCAGGACAAGAAAACACGGTTGTACATAACATCCGTCGGCGGCTTGAATCAAGTGATAAAGCTGACACTGTTGCGCGCATCATCGTAGCCGAAATTGAAGAAGAAGTATTAAATAAAGACAATAAAATTGTTATTAAAAAACGGAACTTATATCCTGGTTACATTTTCTTAGAAATGGAAATGAGTGATGAGATGTGGTTCCTTATTCGTAACACTCCTGGTGTTACTGGTTTTATTGGTTCATCAGGTCGCGGGGCGAAACCTTTCCCTGTTGAATACGAAGAACTTGAACCAATCTTAAAACGCTTAGGTCATGTTGATAAAACAATGTATGACCGTTACGCAGTGGATGATTATGTCCGTGTTATCGACGGACCACTCGTGGGTACTGAAGGACGGATTATTGAAATTGATCGCGAAACAGGAAATGTTAAAATTGAAGCAGTGTTCTTTGGCCGTGTAACAACTGCAGATATTAACTTCGCGTTAATTGAAAAAGTTGAATTATAAATAATACCTAATTTATGGGACAAGGGGCTGTTCAGAAACCTAGAAAAATTGGTTCTGTTAAATAGAACGTGGAAAATCGTGGAAAAACGAAATTGACACACAAAAACTGTTAAATGGAACGTGGAAGAGCTAGGAGTAATAATTCCTGGCTTTTCCTTATATCCTTAAAAGTTAGTTTAGAACTTTAAAATTATTGCGTATAATCAATTTAAACGAACTATAAAGAGATTAAGAATTAAAAATCAATTTTGCATATTTATGATGAAAATTCTTCCGTACAAAAGTAATGAAAGCTGTTAAATCAACCGTGGAACACAAAAAAAGTTTCCATGTTCTATTTAACAGCCCCCTTTTTAAATGTATTAGTCACAAAAAAGAATAATTATTTTTTTGTTAAGTTTATATTTTATCAGTGTTCGCAATTTTCTAATTCTAGGGTTTCTTCGTAGAAAGCATCTAGGTCAGCGTCACTTATCACATAAACACCATTGGATAATATGTAACTACCATTACCAAAATATTCAACAGTATCGTCCGTTATTCCGAATGGTGAAAATACATTGCTATTTGGTCCAACAAAACCTACACTTGCTGGGCCGCCGCACTTTAGGCATGTTTTATAAGGAAAGCCTGAATCGGAACTTGATACAAAGTGTCCTTCAAGACCCGACTCGCACAAACAACTTGAATAGTGTTTTGTGTAACTTCTCCAATCATATGTGTAATTGTGATTTGCTATGTTCGTTGTCGTGCGACATGTGGTACACATCATCCCATGTTTGTTTGAACTTAATTTAATTAATGGTTTTGATGTATGTTGACAGAGCATATTGTTCATGTAAACAGGATTATAAGAAGAGTTCCAATTATAATGAAAAGTTGCTGGAGAATTTGTTTTACCGTCTATGTATATAGGAGCTCCATTTGTTCCATAAAACGCATTATTCCCTATCGAATTTACTGTTTTAGGAATATTAATCTCGGTTAAAAAAGTAGAACCGCTGAAAGCATAATCAGACAACGTTTTGACTTGGGTTCCAGTTGCAAATGAAATTTTTGTGATTTTGCTACCACTATAACCAGCACTATTTCCGTCGCCAATTTTTGTTACCAAACCACCGTTAATCGCTACTGGAATAATTAAATCATTTGTTAAGTTCTTACCTATATTTGTAAGTCCTGTAATGGTCGTTTTTTTGTTTGAGGTGGAATATTGATAAATTTGCCTATTTGTAGAAAAGCGTCTGAAAATATATTCTTGACAAACTTGACAAAACAAACTACCGGGGCCAGTGTTATCAGCTTGATTCATAACACAATTATGACTCGGCCTATACCAACTAGTGCTTCCTGCACCCGGTGGATTAATTAAATAAACGCCAATATTTTCAATGCCTACCCATTGATTGTTGGTGCCAGGCAATGCTCCTATAAACAAACCCCATTCTGGAGGAATTGCGGTATTTAAACTTTCGTCATCTGATAAAGTTCCTGTGGTTGGATTTGTTAAATCCACATTTGACCTAATATTCGCTTTATTACGATATATTGTGTTTGTTAAAGAATTATACTCATCCCATAATCCCCAAAGGTGCGCCATTTCATGTAAACAACTTCCGGGTGATTCGTTGGCTACAGCAAGTCCTACATTTGGTGAGTTATCAACATAGGCATAACCGATTGGACTTCCCCTTTGGACAACAAGCCAAAACTGATTATCTGGAATGCTTGGGTTTGAAATTGTAGGGAAGTGGTAGGATATGAAAGGTTGCACATGTGTAACATTTATATCATTATAATTTGTACCCGACCCACTTCCGACTAAAACGCTTGTAGATGAACTCGTTGAAATTGTACCGATAGCATAGATTTGAATCCATGATTTATATTCACTGAAAGGATGAATTCCTACTATATGATTAGCAATTGCTCTTGCATGATCGAAAAAAATATTTTGTTCTGTGTCTACATAGCGATCAGCAACTATATATATAGTTATTAAGTTTTCTATTTTCAATGCAGGATGTAATATTTGTAAATCGCCAAAAGCACTTGGTGGTGGATAATATGAACGAATATAATTAGAATTTTGGGAATCACTTTGGTGCTTTGGTGTACTATCATCACAATTTAATTGGGCATAGTTTAAAGTTTCATTTTTATTTTCAATATCAAAAGGCAATTTATCGTAAGTGTTATACAAATCAGGATCTAAAGCTTTGCTAATTTTTACAATTCCGTTGTTGATTAAAGCATTTTTGGATGTTAATGTAATAGAAGGAGTTGTTAAAAAGATTACTGCAATTAATTTAACAATAGTTCTTACTTTTATCATTTTTTCCAAATTTTTGTTCCTCCTTTTTTATTTTCAAACAACAATTAGTTTTACGACATTTGATTTAAATTCAAATAATTCATCTTCACTAATTTTTATTGTTGTTGTGATGTATAACTCATGTTCTCCTAATGGCAACTCAGTCCATTCGTCTGTCTCTTTTACTTTATATCCAAATGAACCGAGTCTCCATGTTTCTTCATAACTTTCAGTGTTTTTAAGAGTGACGGAAGGGAAGTTTGGTCGTTCTGGATAGTCTACTAACATATCTGGGTCAGGAAACACAAAATTTTTAATGTTGAATATGAATGGGGTAATTCCGCGGTTATAAAAAGGAAGGGTTATAGTTTTTCTGCAGCGATTTTTAAGGCTTATATTTATAATAAAATCTTGGCCTTTTTGTTTAGTATCGTTATCAACTGTAAGTAAAAACTCGAACTTTTCTTTGTTTTTACAACTTACTAAAAAAGACATACATAAGAGTAATATTAAGATTATATTTGACTTATGTTTAAACATTGGAATCCCTCCTAATATTTTTAAAAACACGGTATTAATTTGTTAACAATTTCATTATACCAAACAATAATAAATTTACGAAAAAGGCAGCGATAATTACCATATATGCATATTTTCTAAATGTTTTTTAATTTTATTAGTATAAAATATCGTACTTATAATCAGTGAAATTTAACAAAAGTGTAAATATTTACAATTAAAGGTTGCCCAAAAATATATTTTTGGTATAATCATATGCGTATATTGCTCGTTATACGCGAACGCAATACGCTCGTGGGAGGAAGAGGCGATCTTCCCCTTACCACAGCACGGACATATCTAAAAAACGAAGGAGGAAAGTCACGTGAGTAAAAAAATCGCAAAAGTCGTAAAACTCGAACTTATCGGTGGCGAAGCTAAACCTGGTCCAAAATTAGCGTCAGTGGGTGTTATTATGCCTAAATTTTGTACTGACTTTAATGCCCAGACCGCTGATCGTCGCGGTGAAGTAGTTCCCGTTATTATTACGGCATATGAAGACAAGTCGCATTCTTTCATTTTAAGAACGACACCAACCAGCATTCTTTTACGGAAAGCTGCTGGGGACATCAAAAAAGGTTCAGGCAATCCAAAAGCGACAAAGGTTGGGAAAATTACCCAAGCACAATTACGCGAAATTGCCGAATACAAATTACAAGACCTCAACGCTAATGACGTCGAAGCTGCAATGAAAATCGTTGCTGGCACCGCACGTAACATGGGCATTGAAGTCGAAGAATAGTGGAAGAGAACCCACTCGTTAACACCACAGAGGAGGAATTATGAAAAGAGGGAAAAAGTACAAAGCGGCAGCCGCTTTAGTTGATAAAGAAAAACTTTATACACTTGAAGAAGCTGTAGCGCTCGTCAAACAAACTTCAACAACTAAATTTGATGCAACCGTAGACGTCTCATTTAGATTAAACGTTGACCCACGTCATGCCGACCAACAAATCAGGGGCACACTCGTATTACCACACGGTAATGGTAAGGAAAAAACAGTGCTTGTCATTACTAACAGCGTAGAAGCCGCCAAAGAAGCGGGCGCTGACTTCGTTGGTGGTAAAGAAATGATTGAAAAAATCAAGAACGAAAACTGGTTTGGTTACGACGTCATCGTCGCCACCCCCGACATGATGGGTGAACTTGGGAAATTAGGGCGTTTACTCGGTCCTAAAGGACTGATGCCTAACCCCAAAACCGGAACCGTCACGACCGATGTCGCGAAAGCCGTCCATGAAATCAAGGCTGGTAAAGTTGAATATCGTGTCGACCGGGAAGCTAACATGCACGTGTCAATCGGGCGCGTAAGCTTCGAAGAACAAAAACTAGTTGATAACCTTGTCGCCCTTACTGAACGAATTGTTCGAGTTCGTCCAGCAGCGGTCAAAGGAACATTTATCAAAAATGCTGTGATCCATACAACTATGGGTCCATCGATCAAGATTACATTCCCTGGTCGATAAGCACAAACTACGCTATCAATAACCTAAGAAAACAACGGCGGAAATAAGCTTAATAATGTTGTCGAGGAACACATATAAATTACGAAATATCCTTGTGGGATTATTGAAGCCTCAATTACCAAATTAACGGAAGGAGGATGAACAATGAATCAAAAAAGTATCGTTGCCAAAGAAGCAATTGTTAAAGAAGTAATCGACTTAACACGCGATCATGAAGCGCTTATTGTGTTTTCTTACCACGGCTTAAGTGTGGCGCAAATTACGGAATTACGGCGCTTACTACGCGCTGATGGCAATGTGATGGGTGTGTATAAAAACTCATTAGTCGAACGTGCTGCTAAAGAACTTGGTCATGAAGGATTACATGAATTCTTAACTGGTCCAAACGCATTCTTATTTAGTAAAGATGTGAGTTCTGGCGCTAAAGTACTAACTCGCTTTGCACGGTTCAATGAAGTCGTCGAAATTAAAGGTGGCCTTTTTGAAGGAAGCCGCATTGTCGATGCCGCAGGAATCCGTGACATCTCACGCTTACCAGATCGCAACGGAATGATCTCAATGTTCTTATCGGTGCTCAATGCACCAATTCAAAAGTTCGCCGCTACAGTTAAAGCGGTGGCCGAAAACAAATAAAATTGCCCAAGGAGGAAAATAAAAATGGCAAAATTAACCGTTACAGACATTATCGCGGCATTAAAAGAAATGACCGTACTTGAATTAAATGATTTAGTGAAAGCCGTCGAAGCAGAATTCGGCGTTACCGCTGCCGTCGCAGTTGCGGGTCCAGCAGCGCATGAAGAAGAAGGTCCAGTTGATAAAGGACCATCAGAAGTTACCTTAGTCCTCAAACACTGGGGTCAAAGTAAAGTCGCAGTCATTAAAGCTGTCCAAGCTATCACTGGCTTAGGCTTAATGGATGCCAAAAAATTAGTCGACAGCGCACCTGTCAACATTAAAGAAAAAATCTCACCTGTTGAAGCCGAAGAACACAAAAAAGCTCTCGTTGATGCTGGTGGTGACGTTGAAATTAAGTAGTTTAAAAATGCATGATGCGAAGACCCACAATTATCGTTGTGGGTTTTCGTGCGTTTAAGGAAGGTTGAATTTGAGTCATTATTTTGTCAATAATAACGAGCTAGAACACGAAATTCGCACGTTAGAATTATCATTACAAGGAACGAATTTAACATTCACTACTGACCGTGGTGTCTTCAGCAATAAAGAAATTGATGAAGGTTCCATTGTACTACTCAAAAGTATTATTAAAACCGTAGACGTAAAGGGCGCCATTCTCGACGTTGGGTGTGGATATGGGACACTTGGCTTATATTTAGCCGCCAGATATCCCGCTACTAAAGTAACAATGTTCGACATTAATGAGCGCGCTGTCAGTCTTACAGGTGAGAACGCTAAACAGAACAATCTCACCAATATACATGTTTATGTAGATAGTGACTATCAGGCGCTACCTAAACATACATTTAACTTGATAGTTATTAACCCACCAATTCATGCGGGTAAGAAAGTATATTACCCCTTGCTTAGTGCGGCACGTGACTATCTCACTGATGGCGGAATACTTATGTTTGTGATACGTAAGTCCCATGGTGCTAAAAGCGCTGCAAAGTATGTGAGTGACCATTACACAAATGTGACACTTGTGCAGAAAGATGCGGGATTCTACGTTTATCACGCAGTGAAGTAACAAAATACAAGTAAAGCGAGGCCATTTATGAAAACAATTAACGATAAAACAAAAAGACTCCATAATGACCGAGTTGACTTTAGCAAGATCAGTGGCTCCTACGAAGTTCCTAATCTTGTGGAAATCCAACTTGATTCATTCGCGTGGTTCCAAAACGAAGGAATCGCGGAAGTGTTTAACGAAATCTTCCCTGTCGAGTCTTACAGCAAAGACATTGAAATCGGCTTTGAAGGATTCCGGTTTGATACCCCAAAATATACATACTTAGAATGTAAAGATCGTGGCTTTACTTACAGCGCACCATTACGCGTTACTTTATCGCTCGGGATTAGAAAAACGGGTGAAGTTATTAAAAGTGAAATCTTTATGGGTGATATTCCTTTAATGACACACACCGGTACATTTGTCATTAACGGTGCTGAACGAGTAATCGTCTCGCAAATTGTTCGTTCACCAGGTGCCTATCTCAGTAAAGAGTTAGATACGAAATCAGGTAAATTTATTTATAACGCTGATTTAAATCCAACCCGCGGAACATGGTTAAATTTTGAAAATGATGCGAAGGGTTTATTATCCGTCCGAATTGATAAACAACGGAAAATGAACGCTACGCTGCTTTTAAAAGCGCTTGGTATTACTGATTATCATGACACAATCGAATTATTTGATGTTTATGATGTCGATAATCGCACCAAGAATAAACGCAAAACGGAAGAAGAAATGACTCCGCTTGAATTAACGTTACGGAAAGATGAAAGTTTTACAACTTCAAATGAAGCGCTCTATGAAATCTTCCGGCGGTTAAAACCAGGCGAACCAATGAGTGATGAAGGAGTTAAAAACCACTTAATCCAAAAGTTCTTTGATCCTAAACGCTATGATCTTGGGAAAGCAGGCCGCTTTAAATTTGCCAAAAAACTTGGGATCTACGAACGATTAGAAGGTGTTGTCCTTGCCGAACAACTCGTGAGTGTTGATGGCGAGATTCTGTTTGACCGTGGTCACCAAATGAAAAAAGAGGATGTTGATAAGTTACGAGCGCTTAAATTATTTGAAAAAGGTGCCCATACTTACACGATTCCTTTTAACCCTGATTTAGATGAATATAATACCGTCAATATTGTCAAAGTGTTTGTCAATGATGAACGCACACAAGCAATCAATATCGTCGGTACAGACTTAAATATCGAAGAAAAACGAGTCACGACACCAGACATTGCCGCGGTGTTCTCGTATTTCTTAAACATTATGCACGGCATTGGTCATTGCGATGATATTGATCACCTTAGCAACAGACGTGTTCGTCCCGTTGGTGAATTAATTCAAAATCAATTCCGCGTTGGCCTTTCCAAAATGGTGAAAGCAATGAAAGACTCATCTTCAATTGCCGATACTGAAACGATTACTGTGCAAAAACTTGTTAACACGCGAGCAGTGGCAAGTGCGATTCGTGATTTCTTCGCGACAAGCCAACTCTCACAATTCATGGACCAAGTTAACCCACTGGCCGAATTGACGAATAAACGTCGTATTAGTGCGCTAGGTCCAGGCGGACTGACGCGTGATCGCGCCAGCTTTGATGTACGTGACGTCCACTATTCGCACTATGGCCGGATTTGTCCAGTTGAAACCCCAGAAGGGCAAAATATTGGGCTTATTAATAACCTCGCATGTTACGCTAAAGTTAACCAATACGGCTTTATTGAAACACCATATCGGAAAGTCTTAAAACCATATGGTCAAATTACAAATGAAACAATTTATTTAGACGCTGATGCAGAAAAAGAATACGTTATTGCCGAAGCAAACGTCGAAGTTGATAAAAATGGTGTTATTCAAACGCAAGAAATCATCGCCCGTTATCAAGGTGAAAACGTGTTAGTTAGTCCTGATAAAGTTGATTACATTGACGTCTCACCAAAACAAATTGTAAGTATCGCTGCCGCGTCCATTCCATTTTTAGAAAACGACGACGCGATGCGGGCACTCATGGGTGCAAACATGCAACGGCAAGCGCTGCCTTTAATGGTGCCAGAATCACCTTATGTTGGTACTGGGTTAGAAACAAAAATTGCTCACGACTTAGGGTCCGCTGTTATTGCCCATCAAGACGGGGTTGTCACTTATGTTGACGGCGCAAATATCGGTGTGAAGTTTGCTGATGACACATCTTTTACTTATAAATTACAAAAATTTGCGCGTAGTAACCAAGGCACGTGCTTTAACCAAGTTCCAATTGTTAAAGTTGGTGATAAAGTACAAAAAGGTCAAGTCTTAGCCGATGGTCCATCAATGGTTAACGGTGAACTTTCACTTGGTCGTAACGTCACAATTGCCTTTATGACGTGGGATGGTTACAACTTTGAAGACGCGGTAATTATGAGTGACCGGCTTGTAAAAGAAGATGTATATACGAGTATTCATATTGAAGAATATAAAATTGAAGCACGGAAAATTAAAACTGTTTCTGAACGCATTACCCGCGATATTCCAAACGTGAGTGAAGCGGCCAAAGCGTTCTTAGATGAAAACGGGATTATTATTCCTGGTGCTGAAGTTAAAGAAGGCGATATCTTAGTCGGGCGCGTGACTCCGAAAGGTCAACGTGAACAAAGTCCTGAAGATCGCTTACTGCAAACAATCTTTAATGAAAAAGTGCGTGAAGTCAAAGACACCTCCTTACGTGTCCCACATGGCGGGGGCGGAACGGTGATTGATGTTAAAGTCTTTACTCGTGAAGCAGGAGATGAACTTGGACCAAACGTCGAAATTAGTGTCAGTGTCTTTATTGGCCAAAAACGCAAAATTAGTGAAGGCGACAAAATGAGTGGTCGCCATGGTAATAAAGGTGTTATTTCGCGCATTCTCCCTGAAGCGGACATGCCGTTTATGGAAGATGGGACGCCGATTGATATTATGCTTAACCCCCTTGGTGTACCAAGCCGGATGAATATTGGGCAAGTGCTTGAAATTCACTTAGGGATGGCGTGTAAAAAACTTGGTGTTAAAGTAGCTTCCCCGGTTTTTGATGGGATGACTAACGAAGAAATCTTTGAACTGATGGAAGAAGCCAAGATGCATAAAGACGGGAAAGAAATCTTATATGATGGCCGCACTGGTGACCGGTTTGATGAACGGATTAGTGTCGGTGTTATGTATTTAATTAAACTTGTGCACATGGTTGATGATAAGTTGCACGCGCGGGCGACGGGACCGTATAGTCTTGTCACCCAACAACCACTTGGTGGTAAAGCACAAAATGGTGGTCAACGGTTTGGAGAAATGGAAGTGTGGGCGCTTGAAGCTTATGGTGCCGCGAATATTCTCCAAGAAATTCTCACGATTAAGAGTGATGACCGCGTCGGCCGTAAACGGACTTATGAAGCAATCGTTAAGGGCTATGATTTACCAACACCAGGAATCCCTGAAGCCTTTAAAGTGTTAGTGCGTGAACTGCAAGGGCTTGCGATTAACGTTGAATTACGGATGAAAGATGGCGAAATCCTTGATTTAGATAAACTGGCAAAAGAGCAAGATGCGGATATTCGTCGCTCGCGGCGCAGTACTGTGGTGCGTGACGAACAAGAAGTGTTCGATCCTGAAGAAACAGCAGTGGTCTATAGTAGAAATGAAGAAAGAGGGGATGAATAATTATGGCAAGAAAACAACCATTTAATATTAATGATTTAGCAAGTGTCCAAATTGGACTTGCTTCCCCAGACATGATTCGGGAATGGTCAAATGGCGAAATTTTAAAACCAGAAACCGTTAACTATCGGAGCCAAAAACCCGAACTTGATGGTCTTTTCTGTGAACGAATCTTCGGACCTAGTAAGGATTATGAATGTCACTGTGGTAAATATCGCCGCATTCGGCACCGCGGCACAGTTTGTGAAAAATGTGGTGTTGAAGTTATTTCTAAATACGTCCGCCGGGAACGGATGGGGCATATTGAACTTGCGAGTCCTTGTACGCATATTTGGTATTTAAAAGGGACACCAGCGCGGATTGCCACCCTCTTAGATATCCCCGCGAAACAACTTGAAGAAATTGTCTACTTTATTAGCCATATCGTCACTGATCCAGGCACAAGCAGTGTCCTTTCGTACAAACAATTTATTGACGAAACAACAGGGCGCCAAGTATTCGCTGAAGCGATTAAAGAAATTCAAGAAAATATTGAAGAAGGCAGTTTTGAACACGCAAAAGGGAGTGAGCTTTTAGAACGGCTTGAAGTAACACAAACATTCGACTTCTTTGCCACTTCGCGTTATATTTCAAAACATACTGGCGCTAAATTTGGCGAAGGTGCCGAAGTCATTAAGCAACTTCTAAAAGAAGTTGATTTACAAAAAGAATTTGACGAAGTTAATGAAGCACTTAAAACCGAAAGTAAAACAAAAGAGAAGAAATTATTACGGCGTTTAGAAGTAATTAATGCCTTCCTTAAATCAGGTAACCGTCCCGAATGGATGGTGCTTGATGTAATTCCTGTGATTCCCCCAGACTTACGACCAATGTTACAACTTGATGGCGGTAGATACGCGACAAGTGATATTAACGATTTATATCGCCGTGTTATTAGTCGGAATAACCGCTATAAAGCCCTAGTGCAAATGAATGCCCCGAAAGTCATTCTCATGAACGGCCAACGGATGCTCCAAGAAGCAGTTGATAGTCTCATTGATAATGGTCGCCGCGGCAAACCTTACACTGGTGCAAACAAGCGTCCCCTTAAATCATTAAGCTCGAGCTTAAAAGGTAAACAAGGCCGGTTCCGGCAAAACTTACTCGGGAAACGGGTTGACTATAGTGGCCGTAGTGTTATCGCGGTTGGTCCTGAACTTAAGATGTATGAATGCGGTATTCCGCGCGAAATGGCGATTCAACTTTTCCGTCCTTTCATCGCTGCGGAACTCATTAAACGTGATTCACGGGCCACAAATCATACACAAGCCGATAAAATTATTGATCGTCACGATGAAATTGTCTTCGATATTATTGAAGAAATTATCGCTGATCACCCAGTGTTACTTAACCGCGCACCAACGCTGCACCGCTTAGGGATTCAAGCGTTCCAACCAGTACTTGTCAGTGGGCGCGCAATCAGGTTGCACCCACTTGTGTGTGCGGGCTTTAACGCGGACTTTGACGGCGACCAAATGGCCGTCCACGTCCCACTTAGCAAAGCCGCGCAAGAAGAAGCGCTGAACTTAATGCTCGCTAGTAAAAATATTTTAGGGCCAAAAGACGGTAAACCAATTGCCGCGCCATCGCAAGACATGGTTATTGGTAACTATTTCTTAACCGTTGAAGAATCGCATGACGACTTTGTGCGTCGCGCTGAAGAAGCACGGGCGTTAGGCGACGAAGTTGGGGCCCAAAAATTTATGCAATACGCTGCAAGTGAAGGTAAAGTATTTGGTTCGATTGATGAATTGATGATTGCTTATCAAACTAGTAGTGTCCACTTACATAACCGTGTCGCGCTCCCAGGTAGTGCTTTTAATAAAACATTATTTACCCCTGAAATGAATAAGTCTTATCTTGTAACAAGTGTTGGTAAAGTTATTTTCAATACGATTTTCCCAAGTGACTTTCCATACTTAAATGAACCAAATAAAGACTCATTACAAATGAATAAAATTGAATACTTTGTGCCCGCTGGAACAAACATTCGCGAACACGCGGCAAGTTTACCGCTCCGGAAACCAATTAACCAAGAATTCTTAGGGTTAATTATTAACGAAGTATTTACGCGCTACGGCACGGTGAAAACGAGTGCGATTCTTGACAAAATTAAAGACCAAGGATTCCGCTATTCTACAAAAGCGGGTCTAACCGTTTCACTCCATGACATTACTCCAATTGAAGGAAAAGAAGAACTCGTTGAAGCTGGTGAAGTGGAAGTGCGGAAAATTAACCGCGCTGCGGCCCGTGGATTCTATAGTGAAAAAGAACGCTATAATGCCGTCATTAACATTTGGAAAGGTGTTAAAGATGAGGTTGAAGCCAAACTTAAAGAACAATTCCCGCGTGATAAACGGAACCCGCTCTACATCATGTTTGATAGTGGGGCCCGTGGTAAAACAACAAACTTCTTACAACTTAAGGGGTTACGGGGCTTAATGGCCTCTCCACGGGGTGGCGAAATTGAAATTCCGATTAAGTCAAACTTCCGTGAAGGAATTAGCGTGAGCGAATTCTTCATTGCTTCGCACGGTTCACGTAAAGGTGGTGCGGACACCGCAATTAAGACCGCTGACTCAGGATATTTAACACGTCGACTTGTTGACGTTGCGCAAAACGTTATCGTAACCGAAGAAGACTGTGGTAGTGATCACGGCTTTGTCGTTACCGAAATTCGGATTCGTGAAAAAGATACCCCCGCTGTGCCACTTAGTGACAGAATTGCGGGCCGTTATACAGTCCACGATATCATTCATCCAAAAACGGGCGAAGTTATTATGGAAGCAAATACGCTTATTAATAAAGACGCTGCGCTTTATATTGAGAAAGCTGGTGTTAAAGAAGTTGAAATCCGCTCGCTCTTTGGTTGTGAGGCGCCGCATGGTATTTGTGCACACTGTTATGGCACGAACTTAGCGACTGGTGAACGCGTTAAAGTTGGGGAAGCGGTTGGAATTATGGCCGCGCAATCAATTGGCGAACCAGGGACGCAATTAACAATGAGAACGTTCCACAGCGGTGGTGTTGCGCAAGTTGAAGACGTGACGCAAGGCTTACCACGGGTCCAAGAATTATTTGAAGCACGCAATCCCAAAGGTAAAGCAAAAATTACCGAAATTGCCGGCGAAGTGACTAGCGTTACGCAAGAAGAAGATCGCCGCTATACCGTTACGATTAAAAATGATTTAGAAGAAAAGAGTTATTTGACAGAGTACGGACAACAATTACGGGTTAAAGAAGGCGACACGCTTAAACAAGGCGACCGCATTACGGAAGGTGCTGTCCACCCACGTGAACTCCTTGCGGTAAGCACTATTACCGCGGTCCAAAACTACTTACTTAACGAAGTCCAAAAGGTTTATCGGATTAGTGCCTCTGTGCGCATCAGTGATAAACACTTAGAAATTATTATTAATCAAATGCTTAACCGCGTTTATATTGTGGATGGTGGTGATACAAGTCTCTTACCCGGACAACGGATTACAACCCATCAATTTACCGCCGCTAATAGAGAGGCGCTTATTAATGGTCTCCGTCCTGCAGTGGCAACACCGCTTATTCTTGGGATTAAAGCAGCGGCGCTTGCGAGTGACTCCTTCTTAAGTGCGGCAAGTTTCCAAGAAACAACCCGCATCTTAACCGATGCCACAGTTAAAGGTAAACTTGATCCACTGCATGGCTTAAAAGAAAACGTCATTACGGGCCGCTTAATTCCTGCCGGCCGCGGAATCTTAACTAGCGAAGAACAAGAAGCATTACTTGAAGACTTCTGTGTCGCTGATACGTTAGATAAAATTAAAGCAAGTTACGACAATAGTAGTGATAGCTAAAATTTAAAAAGGTTGAAGGGAGCAACAAAAGCATTATTGCTCCCTTTTAGTAACCGGTTTCATATAATGTATATGAAGCAAATTATGTAAATGGCATCGATAGCGTGCTATAATGCCATAGCCATTAGAAATGAAAGGATGGTATGCTTATGAAAAAAAGAAATACTAAATTATTAATGATTCCGCTGCTAGCGATGCTGCTTGTTGGCTGTAATAACATTTCTTCAAGCGCTACACCTGTCAGTGAACCCGCAAGTGAAGAAATTGTAAGCAGTGAAGAAGTGCCAAGCAGTACGGAAGTTTTAAGTAGCGAAGAAAGTAGCGAAAGTGTGTCCGTGTCGCTAGACACGACGCAATATGAACTTGCCACAACACCAAACTATTCAAACCGCGCTCTTGATCACTCAATTGGTATGACAGCGCTTGATTCAGTTGGTGTTCAAAAAATGATGGTCGTTCCCGTTGTCTTTACGGATACAGTGAGCCATGCGACCCCTGAAGTCCACGATATGATTAGTCGCGCCTTCTTTGGCGCAAGCGAAGAGACTGGCTGGGAATCAGTGGCGTCTTATTACCATAAATCAAGTTACGGTAATTTAACGCTAACGGGTGAATTACTCCCATATTTCTATTCGACAATGAATACATATCAATTTGCGAATTTAGAAGTTTCCCCAAGTCAACAATTCGTTGATGAAGATGGTATAAACTATTGGGATCAAACACACTATTTAATTGAAGAAATTTATAATACACTCCCCGCTGAAACATTCTTAGAATATGACCAAGATGGTGATGGCTGGGTTGATGCCTTCTGGATGGTGTATATCGCGAATATTTACCACGTTGGTGGTGGCGAAAATGATCCATTCTGGGCGTATAAATTTTATTGGAACCGTTATCCACGCGCCGAAAAACCAACGCCGAATACTTATGCGTGGGCAAGTTTTAACTTTGCTAAAACAGGCGATGGTTATAGTTTTGAAGAACCAGACTCACATACTTTTATTCACGAAACTGGGCACTTATTTGGCTTACCCGATTATTATGACTATGATCGTAAAACAGCACCCGCTGGGGCGAAAGATATGATGGACCATAATATTATTGACCATAATATTTATTCAAAATATCGGCTAAATTGGACCAAACCATATGTCGTCAAAGGTCATGCGGATATTTATTTACGGCCCGCTGAAACAAGTGGAGACTTTATCTTGATTAAAGATGGGTGGAATGGTCATACGTATGACGAATATATTTTAATTGAATACTATACGCCAACTGGACTCAATGAAAAAGATAGCAGTGGTGATGGTTATACTACCCGTATTCTTGAAAGCTCATCAACCATAAAAGGCTTTACGATTCCTGGTGTGCGGATGTGGCACGTTGATTCGCGGCTCCTCACGTATCTATATGAAGAAGTTGATGGAACTTATAGTCTTGTCAGCACTGAGTGGGGTGATGAAATAGTCAATGATGAATATAGTTACACCGTGATTGGACCAAGCAACACTACTTCCCGCAGTCGCGATCCCGAAGGCGTTGGCCAAAATACAAATAAATTACTCCACTTAATGGATGCCCAAGGGGTAACTGGTCGTGTTGGCAACTGGTTACGCACATCATCGTCAGCCCGCGATCAATCATTGTTCCAAACAGGACAAATTATCGCCGCTGATGATTGGAAACGCTATATCCAAACAAGTACAACATTTAATGATGGCACTGAAGTTGGCTACAGCGTCGAAATTGGTGCTATGGATGAAAACGGTGTGCAAATCATTATCCGGAAAGCACCAACCCTCGCTTAATATTTAAGCGCGTTCATTGAAATATAGGCGCGTTTCCCTTAAAATATAAAAACATAGGGAAATGGAACGCACAATGAAAAAAAACACAAAAAAGGTCACCTTACTCTTACCGCTCTTGCTCCTTAGCAGTTGCAGTTTGGAGGTGGCCTTTTTACCTTATAAACATTGCATTACCGACACTGATACTTGCGCGTTAATAGAAACGGATGATTACTATAAACTAGGCGCTTACGCTAAAAGTTATCAAGACGTGTTACGAAGTAATACAAATGGTAATTCGCGCATCGTACCGCTTAATAGTAGCGGACAACAAAAGATCCTTGTTTTGCCGGTGAATTTCCCTGATTTTGACTTAAATGAGTTAGATAAAAATAATGGCGAAACAGCGCATATTCATCTGCAAAATGCCTTCTTTGGTGAAAATAGAACAACACGTTTTTATTCAGTGGCGGGGTATTATGAAGCGTCGAGTTACGGTAAGCTTAAACTAAGTGGCACTGTCGCTCCGTGGTATACATTACCCGCTGAATATAGTGTGAGTGCGATTAAAAGTCGTGTGCGAAGTAATAGCGATAAATTAAATGAAACAGCGGAAATCCTTAATTTAGCGCTGCTCGAATATGCCAAGACAAATGATTTAAGTGCTTTTGACTTAGATAATAATGGCGTGGTTGATAGTGTTTATGTAATTTATAGTTATCCCTTTGAACCAAAAGATGTGAATAATATCTTCTGGGCATTCGCCGCAAATATGAATAAAAAAGAGCCAGCACTGACTCATCAGGCTAATGCTTATAGTTGGAGTAGTTATTATTATTTAGATGTCGGGCGCAATAAAAAGCCTGACCCCCATACGTATATTCATGAAGTTGGTCATCTTTTAGGGCTTCCTGATTATTACAATACAAATTATGATGACCCATATTCCCCGCTTGGTGGCTTTGATATGATGGATTATACGCTTGGCGATCACACTGGTTTATCAAAGATGTTGCTTGATTGGGCTAGGCCTTACGCTATTAAGCAAAGCACAACGCTTAATCTGCGTCCCTTTAGTGAAACAGGTGATTTATTATTACTTAAAAATAGTTGGAATGAAAAGGCGGTTGATGAATATATCCTTTTAGAATATTACACACCAACAGTGTTAAATGAACTTGATTCAACGCTTAATGCTTCCTTTAAATTACCAAAGACAAATGGAATAAAGGTGTATCACGTTGATGCCCGCACAGTGTATGAAGTGAAAAATGGTAGTGTTGTGCGCTATCCATATGTCAATACTTATGAAGGCGAATTTGGTGGCACGGAATTACTTGCGCATAGCAATAGCACGGGTAGTTATAATAATGCACCAGTGAAGACGAATAAACTTTATACACTATTAGAGCCGCGCGAGAGCACAAATATTAACGGACTATTTAAGCAAGCAAATAAAGACTCTTTATTCCAAAAAGGCGATGAATTTGGGTATGAATATTTCACTAGTTTTACCTTTAATGATAATACTCCGCTTAATTTTCGGTTTAAAATAATACAATTAACAAACGCTTATGCGACAATAGAAGTAGAGGTATTTTAGTATGCGAAACAATAAAATTATACGGCGAGCATTAATACTTATCGTTCCTATTTTTGTGTTAACAAGCTGTGTAACGCTTGGTGATGTTTTAGCTTCCTCACAATCAGGTGCTACAAGTACAACGACTAGCAATAGTGGGCAAACATCAGAAACACCAGGGGGCAATCCTTATCCGCTTGATGGGACGTATGGCACGAATACATACGAGCACCCGATTAGTGCCAACCCTGATAGGCTTGACAATTACTATTTAGTGGAAGATATTTCGCTTAATAATCAGCTTGTGCCCAATTATGAAGTTTCCAATACAATGGGGCTTGCGCATCTTGATTCAATCGCTAATCAAAAAATGATGGTTGTCCCGCTTCGATTTACCGACACGCCAGCGAGTTATGGTAGTGACGCTACTATCCAAGGCGCAATTAATCGTGCCTTCTTTGGCGCGACAAGTGATACGGGGTGGGAGTCAGTTGCTTCATATTACTATAAATCAAGTTACGGGAAGTTAAATCTAACTGGTGAAATTATGCCAATCTTTGACCTTGGTTATTCAACGAGTGATTTACTAGCAAAACCAGTGGATGGCCATCAATATTGGGATAAGAGCCATCATGTGCTTGAACAAGTTTATAATACGTATTATGCTTCAAAACTTAAAGAATATGACGTAAACAGCGATGGCTATGTTGATTCGGTATTTTTTGTCTATTTAGCGCCCGTTGATCATGAAAGTGATGAATCAGTCTTTTGGGCCTTCCAATATTTCTGGAATCATTATCCTGATACGAATAAACCGCCATTCAGCGCTTATGCGTGGGCGAGTTATGAATTTATGGTTGAAGCGCCAGGTTATACTTATTTAAAACCATCCGCGCATACTTATATTCATGAAAGTGGTCACATCTTAAGTTTTGATGATTATTATGATTATGATGGAACGATTGCTCCCGCGGGTGCCATTGATATGATGGATCATAATATTATCGATCACAATATGTTTTCAAAATTTGTCGCAAACTGGAGTACGCCATACGTCCCCGTTGGTAATAGTGATATCACAATTGGCCCCGCGGCGACAACTGGCGACTTTGTCATTATTAATGATGGGTGGAATGGCCACCAATATGATGAATATATTTTAATTGAATATTACACCCCCACAGGTTTAAATGAACATGATAGTCTTAGTGTTTCGGGCTACGGTGGAGTAAAAGGCTATTCGGTTCCAGGCGTGCGGATTTGGCATGTTGATGCGCGCTTACTAATGATATCAACCGATTATCGGGCGACAAAACGCTGGACTGATGTGATGGTTCCCTATAACACTGGTTCGTATATGGATTTTGCGACATCTAACACACCAAGTTACAACTTAGCGCACTCAAGTTTACGGAAACTTCATCTTTTAGATGGAAGAGGTCGTGCCCAAACATGGGGCAATAATTTAGTGCGCGCGGATAACTCAGCACTCTTCCAAACAGGCACAATTATTGCTAGTGATGATTGGCAAAGATATTTATTAAAACGTAGCACCTTTAATGATGGCAGCGAGATTGGCTATAGTATTGAAATTGGGGCCATGAATAATGATGGTGTCACAATTAAAATTCGTAAAGCTTAAATTTTAACACTTTAACTTAATTAGTGTAAATCGTAATTAATGATAGAATAAAATATATGGCAACGCTAAAAGATATCGCAAAAGCAACTGGGTTTTCGGTCATTACTGTTTCGCGTGTCATCAATACCCCACATTTAGTTAAAGAAAAGACGCGCGCAATAATTGAAGCAGAAATCGCACGGCAAAATTTTAAGCCAAACGTTTTAGCGCGGGCGCTCGTCCAAAATCGGACAAATATCATTTATGTGTACATTCCTGCGGATATCGATGCGATTAATCCGTTCTTTTTACATGTTGTATCAGGGATTGGTGAAGTGCTTGGTGAACAAGGGTTCTCCTTGCTTTTAAAAAGAACGTGGTATAACAATGAAGATTGCGATGGTTGTATCTTTATGGGTTTAAGTAGTGAAGATGAAGCAAAAGTATTTGCGCTCTCACAAATTAAACCTGTGTGTGTGTTTGGCTTTGTGGAAGGTGTCTCTAGTGTTGATATTGATAATTATCAAGGCTTATTCTTAATGACTAATCACGTACTAAGTAGGGGCTATCGTAAACTTACATATTTAGGGATTGATGAACCACGGCGCTTTATTCGCCAACGTGAAAAAGGCTTTAATGATGCAGTTATGAACAAAAGCGGGGAGTTAACACTCAATTATTTATATGCCAAAAATAATGAAAATGCGGCCTATAAAGTTGTGGGAAATAGTTTAAAACAAGATAAAATGCCCGAAGTTATTGTGTGCGCAAGTGATGATATGGCAATTGGAGCAATTCGGGCAATTAAAGAAAAAGGTTTAGAAGTGCCGCGTGACGTCGCGGTGACTGGATTTGACGGGTTAGGAACGCAAGAAGTAGCGCACCCGCGGCTTACGACGATTCATCAACCAATTTATGAAGCCGGTAAAGCACTTGCACATCGGATTATTGCTCTTATTGAAAGTAAAAATAATTTACCGACGAATCATACATTCATTGAAACGACAATATTACATAGAGAATCACTCTAGCTATTACATAGAATTCCAATTATACTTGCAAATTTAGCAAGAACATTTTAAAATGATAACGATAACATTTTACCGAGGTGCACAAAATGAAACCGAAAAAAATACCCACTATCTTGTTTTCACTTTTAATCGCTTTAACAGTCGCTACGATTACTGGTTGTAAGCCGACAAGTGAAAGTGACGGAAGTGATGAGCCGATTAATTTTTGGGCGTATCAGCCTTCAAAACAAACAGACCAAACAGCGTATAAAAATTTAATTGCTGAATTTAGTGCCGAAACAGGGATTAAAGTTAAATTATTAATGGTTGTCAAAGATAGCTACAACAAATCACTAAATGCGGCGATCAGTTCACGCAGTAAACCTGATCTTGCTTATCTAGATCAACCGCGGATTAGTGATTATGCGCACGATAATACAATTGCTAAACTTGATGAAGATATCGCCGCGAACCCAAACATTGATAACGATAAGTTTTTCGCGTCTGGATTAGCGACAACAATGTATAACGGTGGTCAGTATGGGGTTCCACTTAATATGACAACCTCCGTCCTTTTCTATAATAAAGATATCGTAACGACCCCGCCCACAAGTTGGGAGGAGTGGCTTAATACACCTGTTACAGGACCAAATCAATCACTATTTGACGGGATTGGAACAGGCGGGTATGCGGGATGGTATTATCAAGTGTTTCTCGCTAATAACGGGGGTAAGTTATTAAATGACGCGGGCACCGCTGTGGCGTTTAATGACGCAAAAGGAGTGGAAGCCGCCCAGATGATTCAAGATCTGTATACTTTCGCTAAACCACAAGGGTCAATTAATCGTTCAGCGAATAATGCTTTTGGTCGCGGATTAATTGCCTATAAACTTGGCTCATCAAGTGATATTGATGCGCTTGATACAAACTATCCAAACTTAAATTATGGGATTAGTCTAATTCCGCCGAAAGTTAAGGGTGAGACATCATATTCAAATATGGGCGGGGAAAACCTTGTCATCTTTAATCATTCACCAAAGAAAGCAAATTGTCTGAAATTAATTGAATTCTTGTTACGCAAAGAAAATATTAATAAGATTGCGAGCTTTACAGGCAACTTTCCGGCAATTGAAGAATATGCGACGATTGATTCAATTCCAGTGATTAAAGAAGAGTCACGAGCACGTAAAGCCGTTATTTTAGAACAACTTAAGTATTCTGTGCCGCGTCCAGTCGTGCCAAAGTGGATTGAAGTTAATGACCAATACTTAGGCGTCGCAATTAGTGACAAAGTGTTAAGTGAAGATCCCGCGCGACGTGATATCCAAGCCGCATTAAATGAAGCGGCAACTGCGGCAAATCGCAAACTATTTGGGAGTTAATGTATGGCTAAAACACTAACACAAGCCAAAAAGCGAAGAGGTCAAGTTGGATTTCTTTTCATTTTGCCGCTGTTAGTGTATTTTCTTATTTTCCAATTAGCGCCGATTCTTATTTCCTTTTTTATCTCATTTACGAATTGGAATGGCCGTTCACCAACATTTGATTTTGTTGGTTTTAAAAATTATATGGCGATTTTTACTGATCGGATTTTATATCCAAACTTTTGGAAATCACTTGGTACAACATTTAAGTTTATGCTTATTACGGTCCCGCTTTCGATTGTGTTAGCAACCTTTGTGGCGGCGATATTAAATAGTAAAATTAAAGGCGAGCGGTTTTTTAAGACCGCCTTTTATATTCCCGCGGTAACGGCGGGAACCGCTATTTCGGCGATTTGGTTATTTCTACTTGATCCAACAATTGGGGCAGTCGGTTTCCTTAATAAGACTTTTGGTAGTCATATTAATCTTCTTGGTAAAACTGATACCGCGCTAATTACGTTAGGAATTATGGCGGTGTGGGGCGGATTAGGGTATAACGTGCTCATTATTTTAAGTGCGATGAAAAATATTAATCCGCAATTATATGAAGCATGTGAAGTTGATGGCGGGGGCTTTTTCCGGCAATTTTTCACGGTCACAATCCCTGGGATTATGCCAACACTATATTTTATGATTATTACGAGTGTGATTGGTTCGCTCCAAGCTTTTGACCAGATGTATTTAATGACAGGAGGTGGTCCTGAAGGAAGTACGACCACCTTTATGCTCACTGTATATAAAACAATGTTTGAATATGAAGAAGCAGGTGTTGCTTCGGCGATGAGTTATTTCTTATTCTTTATTATCATTGTTATTACTGTCATTCAATCAAAAATCGTCCCACAGGGGTATCAAACCGAACTTAATCTTGGGGATGGTGCGCTTAGTAAAGTTAGTGACGAAGCGAAAAAACTTGGAAAAAAAGATGATTATGTTCCACAGTTATTAGTTATTAAAAAGGAAGCATCATCTGCGGAACGACTGCAAGAATTACTCGAAAAGCGACGGCGGGAGAATAAGCGTAAAATTGTGCTCCATAAAATTGGTACTATTTTAAAATATGCGATTTTAACACTCTTAGCGTTTGCATTTATTTTCCCTTATTTATGGCTTATTTCTAATTCCTTTAAAGATCCAGCGGCCATCTTTAGTGCGGAACAGTTTTCGCTTATACCGCGAGATGTCGACGGGAAGATTAAGTTTGTAATTAGTAATTATAAAAATGCGGTTGAACATCTTAATTTAGGGAAGGTGTTTGTGAATACACTCATTGTGTGTAGTGTTAATACCGTTGTGAACTTATTATTTAATGCGCTTGCGGGTTACGCTTTTGCGCGGCTTAAATTTAAGGGGCGCGATATTACATTTAAAGTGATGATTTTATCAATTATGATTCCTGGCACAATTATGACGATTCCAAATTTACTTATTTGTCGGTTACTTAAAATTGATGATACGCTGCTAGTGCTTATCTTGCCATTTGTGATGAGTATTTATAATGTGTTCTTAATGCGGCAACAATTTTATAACTTACCAGATGAATTAGAAGAAGCGGCAATTCTTGATGGTGCGGGACCGCTTAAAATATTTTTCCGCATTAGTTTACCGCTTGTAACACCAATGATGGTTGTGTTAGGCATTACGACTTTTATGTGGAACTATAATAACTTTTTATGGACACTTGTATCGATTCAGTCCCCCGAAAACTTTACCTTAGCGCGGTCTTTAGGGGACCTTGTCAGTGCAGGCGGCTCTAACCCGTCAATGTATCCAATTATGCTTGCGGGTTCGGTCTTAGTGTCATTGCCGCTAGTGATTATTTTCTTCGCCTTACAAAAATATATTGTGGGCGGGCTCACAACTGGAGCCGTTAAAGGATAGGAAGTGAGGGACGTATGTTAAAACAAAACACAAAACGATTACTTATTACACTAACGAGCTTGTTATTTTTACAAAGTTGCAGTGGCTGTAGTTGTAAGCCTACGAGAAATAGCAGTGAAAGCACGATTCCTGTCGAACTAAGCAATTACGCTGAGCTTTATGAAACAACAGGGACAAAAGCAAAGATGCTGAGCCGTGAAAATGATTTAGAGTGGCTTGATTACGAAATAACAGGGAATAACGAAATTCATGTTTACACTGATACGGATAAAGAAGAATTAACAGGGTTTGGGTTTGCTTTGACGCATTCGACCGCCTACTGGCTCCAAAAGATGAGCCCAACGCTGAAAGAACGGGCGCTCCAAGAGCTCCTCACCCCAAGTGGTGCGAATTTAAATATTATTCGGATTCCCCTTGGCACAAGTGACTTTACATACACGAATGATTTTTATACGTTTAACGATACGCTGGGCTTTAGTGATTATGACTTAAATGGGTTTAGTATTGAACGCGATTTAGAATATTTAATTCCGTCACTTCAAGATGCATTACTCATTAAACCTGACCTTATTTTCTTTGCGGCACCATGGAGCGCACCAGGCTGGATGAAAACAACAGGGATATTACGTGGTGGTTCCCTTGTTGAAGGCAGTGGCACTAATCCGAGTAACGAAGAAATAAGTTATGCAAAATATTTATTCAAAGCACTAGAAGCTTATCGCGCCGAAGGGATTAATATTAAATATCTTTCGCTGGTCAATGAACCAAATATTGGCTTTGTTAATTATCCATGTATGGCAATGGACCCCTTCCAATTTGCGCGTGTCGCTAAATTATTAGGGCGTCATATTAAAAATGCGGGCTATGACACAACGATTATGGGCTATGACCATAACGCTGGCGACCCAAGTGATGAAATTCTTTTTGGGCAATGGGCAGATATAGTCGCCGAAGATGAAGAACTTTCTAGTTACGTCTCTTCTTATGGGTTCCACTGTTATTCACAAGGGTGGCAAGATGGCCATCGCGACTTTCTTAAAACAGCGCGCGAAAATTATCCTGATCAAAAATTATTTGTAACCGAAATTACTGAGTCCGCGACCTCTGGCGTTGACTTTGCGCTGAACTTAGCGTGGTCAATGAAAAATGTCACTGTTGGGCCACTTTCTAGTGGCGCTAGTGCGGCGATATATTGGAATGGGATATTAGATCCAAACGGGAAACCAATTAAAGGTAATACCGCGGTGTGTTATGGGCTTTTAACGTATGATGGGACAAATTTATATCGTAATCCCGCCTTTTACTCGTTAGCGCATAACGCCCGTTTTCTCTATCCGCTTGATGGCAAATATCCAGTACGTGTTGATAGTTATGCGGATAATGAAGCTAAAATTAATACCGCGACTTATAGGCGCGCTGATGGGGCGCATGTTACGGTTATTGTTAATATTGATAGTACAACGTATGAAGACGTAAGCGTAGTGTATGATGACACTAAAATGCTTAGTGTTCGTGTCCAAGCTGAAAGTGCCGTAACTATTGTGACACCAAAAGAAGAAGTAACGACACCGCACGCAAGTATCAGTGTGGAAAACTTTACTTTAACGCAGCAAAATGCCCGTAATTATGATTTTGATTTAACACTAAGTCATCGTAGTCCAGATATGAAATTTTATCGGACACGAGAACAAGAAGCTTATCAGCCAGCGGATTTAATTACATATTCATTAGACGGAAATAAATATCACTTTGAGTTTGATAATATCGATGCCGGCAACTATTCATTGCATATGGTACTTGATGATTTAAGTGGTGTCTTTAACTTTACGATTCCACATATGAATCCGAAAGCGGAAACACAAGCAGATGGCAGTGTGTTTATTGAGTTTGCGTTTGATCCCAAAACATCATGGTCAAGCTATTGTGATCCGTATGGCAAAAATATTTATCGGAGTAGTAAGGCCTATTACGATGAAAGTGCGACACTTGTCAATGTTGACACAAATGGAAATCACTTCCCAATTTATATTACGGACGAATCATTTACCGATAATAATCCAAATAATGAAGAACCATATTACTTTATCGTCTTAACGAGTAAAAATGGTCTTGGTACGATTATTAGTTATCCGCTTATTAGTCAAGAACATTTAATCGGGTCGACTGAGGCGCGGCTTGAAGTTAAAAACGACATTCCTTATTTAATTGTGAAATTAAATGGTGTTGCCCCTGAAAACTTTGATAAATTCCGGCTCGTTGTTAAAGATAATGTTGTCGATATCCATTTCGCGGAATATGATGCGAATTTAGGAGTCGGTGAATATTACTTTAATTTGACTGAGTTACGACGCAAGGGGATATGGTATGACATCCTCATTGAATATAAGGTTAATAGTAATCGCTATGACTTACTTGTCGAAAGCGCGGACCTAACACAAGCAATTTCTGCGGGTGGTAGTGTATATAAATTTGAAGAATGGGAAGGACTCTTAAAGGTCCATAAGGTAAATTAAGATGATTAAAGTTATTCGCAGTACTAAAACGGGTGAAAGATTACAAGCGGTCGCTAATCTTAAAAGCACAACCGAAGTTGTAAGTAATCGTTTGCTCCTTGTTGATGAAAAAAGAACTTATCAAAGTCATGCTGGGTTTGGCGGTGCTTTAACCGAAGCCACAACAGCGGTGCTTAAGCAAATGTCAAACGAACAAAAACGCGCTGTTTTAGAAGCATATTTCGGCAAAAACGGTTTAAATTACAACTTAGCGCGTATTACAATTAACTCCAGTGACTTTGGCTATGGAAATTATGATTATCTTGATGGACCAGATGTAGCACTAAAAAGTTTCACATTAAAAAAAGAAGAAACGAGGGCAATCCCGGCCATTAAAGAAGTTAACGCTATTCGTGGTGAAAAGATTAAACTTTTTGCCTCCCCGTGGTCACCGCCCGCTTTCATGAAAACAAATAAGATGATGAATGAAGGCGGTAAACTTTTACGTGAACATTACGAAACATGGGCTAAATATTTTACGCTGTATTTAAAAGCAATGAAAGATTACGACTTAGCAGTTGATTTTATTAGTGTTCAAAATGAACCAGAAGCCAAACAACGCTGGGAATCGTGCCTCTGGACCGCGGAAGAAGAGGCATTATTCATTCGTGATTATTTAGTGCCTGAACTAAAGGCCAATAAATTAGATACGAAAATCTTTATTTGGGACCATAATCGCGATGAAATCGTGCGCCGGGCACGTATTACTTTAAATGATCCTGAAGTACGTAAGCATGTCTATGGCATTGCGTACCACTGGTACGTAAGTGATGCCCATCACCATTTAAGTATTGTTCATGACATGTTCCCTGAAAAGCATCTCTACTTTAGTGAAGGCTGTGTTGAAATGGCGAATAAAGTATTAGTGCCGCTTGGCGAAATGGGGTCATGGAAACATGGTGAAACATATGGCCGCAATATAATTAATGATTTTAATAATTATAATGAAGCTTTTATTGATTGGAACTTAGTGCTTGATGAAAGCGGCGGACCAAATCATGTCAATAATTTCTGTGAAGCACCAGTGATGTATGATACAAAAAATAAAGAAGTTGTATATAATCCGTCGTTTTACTTTATCGCGCACTTTGCTAAATATATTAAAGTCGGCGCTAAAAGGTTACATACTGTCCATGATATTGAACGCAAATTTTACGCTTGTAGTTATTTAAATCCAGACAAAAAAATGGTGATAGTAATTCAAAATGAAGATGATAAAGACGTTGATTTAACACTTAATATCCGTGGTAAAACTTATCTTTTCCTTGTGAAAGGGCGATCGATTAATACGCTGTTGGAGGTGTAAGATGAAGAAGGTAATAAAATTATTTGGTGCGATTTTCTTTCTTAGTTTAAGCGCTAGTCCCGCTAGTGTGTTAAAAGTAAAAGCCGCTGGTGAAACAGAATATGTGGCCCGTGCAATTACGCAAAAATCACACGTGAGGTATGATGCTAGTCCTGAAACGACTGGGTTAGACGTTGGGACTAATTGGCAACAAAGTGCCATGCCTGACTTATTTAATATTGAAGCTTCATTTGTGCGTTTAACGCTTGAAGCCCCAAGTGATGGGACCTACCTTCTAGGTGTAACACGTTCAACAGGCGCTTATCCAGTCCGTCTTTATGTGAATGGTACCTTGCAACTTGAAGGTGATTTAGGTGATACAGGTTGGACTTTAAAGCGTGATGACTTTCCAGTGACACTGGCTGCGGGATTAAATGTTCTCATTTTACAGTTTAATAATTGGGGCGGAATTACGCATTTTACATTACCAAATGAAATAAAAGTCATTCGCCATGATGAAAGTGATGGTATTTATTACACTGTTGATTCTAAACTTAACACAACACGGATTGTAACGCATCCTAGTGAAACTAAATCAATTCATGACCCCGCTGCCCATTTAATACCAGTACCGTTTAGATATGATAATGATCCAAGTTTTAATGGGTATGCTGAATATAAAATCACTCCAAAACCAACAACTAAATCACTAAAAGTCCATTATCGTTTAAGTGATGTTAGTGCGGGTAGTAATACTGGAATAATGATGAGTATTAATGATTACCCGACTGAATTTGTCGCGCTCCCTGCGAGTGATACGAACACTGATTTAGTCGCACTTATTAAAGTAAATGATTTAGGATTTAACTTTAGTGGTGAAAATAAAGTACTCGTTTCTGTTAACACGACTAACTCAAATAAAGTAGCGGTAACAGCATTAGAGTTGTCTGATGAAGAAGTTGGTGGTGAAGTCCCACCTGAGGAAATTGAAACAACACCAATTACCGCCGAAACTTTAAAAACAAAAGCATTGCTTCGTGGCCGACAATTTGCCAAAGACGGTGTTATTGTGATGGACTGGAGCGCTAGTGGGATTGATGTTAATGTTTCGGGCACAAGAGTCGTAGACGCTGTCTTTAATGCACCAAACGGGGCACGGATTACAACGAGTATTGATAACGAAAGAACAACAATCGTTAATGTCACCGCTGGGAATAATCAAAAAGTACGGCTCGCGGAAAACTTAAATCCGCTTAAAACATATTTGATTCGAATTTATAAAGCGAGTGAAGCCGCGGGCAGTTTATGTGAACTTGTATCACTTAATTTAGAAAATGATGCAATGATTAGTAAACCCCAGCAAAAAGAGCTTAATTTCTTCTTTTTAGGTTCAAGTACAAGCTGCGGTAATCAAATTGATATTGAAAAAAATATTGATGCATATGGCGCATTCCCACGTGTGCTCGCTGATGCTTATGATGCGCATTTTGATGTTGTAAGTTGTTCAGGTCGCGGTTTAATGCAAGGCTATAATAGTGAAAACGCGTGGGCGCCTAGTCAAGAAAATCAACTCAAACACTTATTTGAAAAAACAAGTCATTTCCGTGATAGCGCCGTTAATTACGATCATTCATTAGTCGATTATGATGTTATTGTCCTAAGTATTGGTCACAACGATTTGGGTGTTAATATTATGCAGACGTTTGGAACAACAATTGAAGACTTCACAGCGGAAGTAAAAACGTTCCATGCGCATGTCCGTGAACTCTATCCTCACGCATATATTCTCTATGAATATGGCCATTACGTTAATCGCCGCTTTAATGACGAATTTAGCGCAGCGGTTGCCGAGTTAAAAGCGACTGACCCAAACACTGGTTATGTTTACACGCATCTCTACGGAGCGGGCGCTGATAGTCACCCGTCATATTCACAACACGAATCAATCGCGAAAGACTTAAGTCCACAGATAGCGGAATTCCTAGATGTAGAAAACCCGCTGCTTCCAACCCCAGTGCGTTATGAAGCAGAAGATGCTGACCTGACTGGCGCGGCCACAAAGCAAAGTGACACTGATTTAAGTACACCATGGAGTAATGCTGGTTACGTTGGTGACTTAGGACCAGATGTAGGAATTACGAATCCTAACGATATTTTATTAGATGGAAGTGACGTTAAAATCTTAACCTTTAATGTTAATGCACCTGTCGCGGGGAAATACAGTTTCACTGTCGGATACGCGACACAAGTTGACACCGCTTCAGCTTATGTTAATTTTGATCATAAGGGTTGGCATAAATTATCCCTTTATAACACGACAGGGTGGAAATCAATGCAAGAAACGACATTTATTGAACTTAACCTTAGTGCGGGTAATCACACAATTATTTTAACTGGTTCGTGTGAACTTGGTAGTTGGGCTAATTATGACTATATTGAACTTGGACTAGTGGATAAAGCGGGAACATTTATGATTTACGCTGAAGAAAGTGAACATTATTCATTTATTGATTTACCAACTGAAGTTATTGCTGGTGAAGATGTATCCTTCAAATTAAGTCTTCATAGTCACTATAGTAAATCAAATGTCGTGGTTAAAGTTAATAACGAAGTAATTACCCCGGTGGAAGGACTCTACACTGTCACTAATGTTGAGGAAGATCTCTATATTACTGTTGAAGGTGTTGTTAAAAATAAATTTGTTTTAACATTTAAAGATGGTGACACCATTATTAGTCAAACAACATATGAAGTAGGGGAAATAGTTATTGCTCCGCCAGATCCAACAAAAGAAGGATATACGTTTTAACTATTAATAAATCAAGTTAAATGATAAGAGCATAGTAAAAAATATTCTAAACATAGAATTATTTTAAA
>MWEF01000013.1 GCA_002070905.1 Tenericutes bacterium ADurb.Bin087
CTAATCGGGTATAGTATCGTATACTTTCTTTTTCCCACCCCCTTTCACTACATAACCTTTTTTTAAGCGTGCATTTTCAATATCACGCTTTAATAATTCCGCGCGTAATTCAGCCTCATTCATCTCTTCGTAACGTTTTGATGATGCGCTTTTTAACGAAACTTCACCAATTGATTTGGCATATGCCGCTCGCCAATTGAGTACACTTTGATACGGTACACTATATTTCCGCGCTAGGTTCGCTAAAGTGTCAACTTTGTCATAGGCTTCTTTGCCAATGGCTCTTTTCTCTTCTTTACTGTACATGTTTTCCTCCTGAATGTATTTTAGCAAAATCATGTGGCCACATGATTTTATTGTGTGTCTACATTTAGGGTATCAGTACAAACTACTTAGAAACTCGTTAATAATTTGTAAAAATAATTGTTTTAGATACCTAAATATAATAAAGCTGATTAAAGAATAACTAAAATGATAAAATAATATATGGAGGTTAATATGAAAAAGAATAAATTAATTGATCATACTTTACTGAAAGCGGATGCTTCACCCGCGCAAATTGAGAAACTTTGTCAAGAAGCACTTGCATACGATTTTATGAGTGTCTGTATTAATCCAGGCTACGTCCCACTGGCAAGTATGCTTTTAGCGGAAAGCGATGTCCGGGTCTGTACTGTGGTTGGGTTCCCGCTTGGCGCGACAAGTAAGGAAGCAAAAGTTACTGAGGCAGTTGTCGCTGTCGAAGAAGGCGCTGACGAAATTGATATGGTAATTAACGTTGGGAAGCTTAAAGCGGGTTTAGATTTAGAAGTCTTTGGTGAAATCCGCGCGATTCGTGAAGCGCTACCTGACTGGGTCATTCTTAAAGTCATTATTGAAACTTGTTTATTAACCGATGACGAAAAAGTTAGAGCATGTCTCCTTAGCCGTAAGGCAGGCGCTGATTTTGTCAAAACTAGTACTGGCTTTAGTACGGGCGGAGCGACAGTCGCTGATGTTAAATTAATGCGTGAAACAGTTGGTCCTGATATGGGCGTTAAAGCTAGTGGCGGTGTCCGTACCAAAGAAGACCTTGACGCGATGGTAAAAGCTGGTGCCACACGGATTGGGACAAGTAACGGGGTTGCGCTCCTGAGCGGTAAAAAAGGCACTGGATACTAAAAAACAATTATTGTATGATTACTTTTGAAAAATCTAAACGATATTTATTTTATTATGTCGGGGTTTTGCTTGTCACGATCACCTTATTTATTTCATGGGTCGTGATGATTGTTAAAAATCCTGGTAGCACTAGTGGCGATATCGTTTTACTTTCACTCCTTTTCCTTATTTTGTTTGGGGGTGAAATCGTCTTTTTAATTGTCTACCTTGTGCGTCCTAAAATCGTGCTTACTATTGATGAAGAAGGAGTCTTTTTACATTTAACAAAGAAGAAAACAAAAGCAGTAGCGTTTAGTAACTTTGGCTCCGTTGGTAATATGCGCCGTAATTTAGTGATTGCCACGAAAGACAGTGAACTCTATGTTATTCGTTTCTTAAAAGATAATAAGAAGGCTGAAGAAACACTTAAAGCGATGTTTAATGCCTTTATTACTAATCATCCAGAACGTTATTTTGCGAATATTGAAGATGAGGACAAGCAAAAGCGGGATCAAAATTAGTCATTCCGTTTATAATTAAGCAAGAGGAATGAAAAAGATGCAATTTAATAACGAATTTGACCGAATTGCTGGTGAAGATATCTACCTTAGTATAACGGAGAAAAATAGTGGTTTTATCGGTGGTTTACCGTATTATAAATACGGGATTCATTTAACTGATGGTACCTTAGTCGGTAACATCCTAGTGCGGATTGGGCATAATTTTCATTCTTACTACAGTGGTAACTTTGTCTATCAAGTAAGCGGCGCCTATCGCGGACAAAATCTCGCGGTTAAAGCCTTAAATGCGATTATGGTTGTCGCCAAGTACCATCAGATGGATTATGTTATCTTAAGCGCTCCTAGTGACCATGTCGGTTACTTACGAACCTTTGAAAAAATTGGGGCCAAGTTACTAGAAGTCGTCACACCACCCGAAAATTATATGTTTTATTATAAAGATATAGCGCCCGTCGCGATATATCGCCTAGACTTATAAGCAAGAGAGGAAAAGAGTTATGAGTGATACAGTTGAATTTGTGAAAGCCGAAGTGATTGATGAAGATAATAAAAGTAACATGAGTGGGCGCAAAAAGTTTGAAATTAGAAAATTAGTAATGTCAACCTATGTTACACTTGTCGTTATTGCTTACATAGCGATGGTCTTTTTTCTTGATAAATGGCATCCACATTGGGTTATTTTCTTATCAATTCCTGTTGTTGATTCATTAGTGACAGCCATTTTAGAAAAGAAAATCGCCTTATTTTCCGTTGATGCTTTAATTATCCTCGCCTTTGTCGTTGTTGGTGCAGTAACAGGAAAATGGCATCCAGCGTGGATGATCTTATTACTTGTCCCTTTATGGCGCTATATTTTGAATACGGCAAAACGTATTAAGCGCATTAAAGAGATGGATTAAACTTAATTTATCATATAAATTGGCAATTATATTACTAATTTACCATTTTTCGTTGCATTAAATTAATAATTAACTATAATAGTTAATGGCAACTAGCCAAGAAAGGAAGTGAAGAGCATGCCAAAAACCGTCGTTCGTGAAAACGAATCATTAGACGAAGCATTACGACGCTTTAAACGTCAAGTAAATAAAGCAGGCGTCCTTTCTGAAACTAGAAAACGTCAATACTATGTTAAACCAGGGCTGCGCCGCAAACTTAAAGCGGAGCAAGCTCGCCGTAAAGCCCGCAGAGGCTAATTATTACCGCGCAAAAAGAGAGGAACTAACATTCTTCTCTTTTTTTGGTACCAAAATAAGCGATTAGGTTGTAATTATAAGCATGAACCTAATTGATGTTAGATTAACACAAACTAATCCGAATGAATGCGGTAAAACAGTGCTTCGCATGCTCTTAGCGTTTACTCATCGTGATAAGCACTATTTGACATTACCCTTAAGTGGTAACTTTGATAACTTTCTAGCAATAACCAAAAAAGCAAAAGAGCATGGTGTTGAATTACTTGGTTATAAGCTTGACGGGATTGAAGAAGTAAAGAATGTAAAGGGCCCATTTGTGATGCATTTAAGCAAAGATGACACGAATCACTTCGTACTCGCCGAGTATAAAAAGGGTAAACTAAGCATTGCTGATCCAAGTGGTGAATTTTATGTTCTAAGCCTAAAAACTATTGAAAAGTATTTTATTAGTAATATATTAGTAGTTAATTGTGTAGAGAGTGTTAAAAGTCCGCCCGCAATCAAATTTACTAAGCGCTACACTGCTTTATTCTTCCATACTCTATTTTTAGCTTTGCTCTTGCTTGGTTTTGCCTTTCTTGGCCACATTAGTTTAGATTTAATAAGTTATGTCTCATTTACTCTCGCGGCGATAGTTAAGATAGTGGAACAACAAGTAATCATGAACGATTTACAAAAGTTCGATACGCTTTATATTGCGCCACGTGTGGCGGGTATTAAGGAAAACTTCACCAAAAAGTTTGAAGCATTACAACACGCTAAACAGGTCATCTTTAGTCGGCCTTTACAATTATTTAGTGCTATAACTAGCACATTACTTATCACGATAATTTTAGTGCTTAATAATTATTACTTTGTGATCATAAGTATGCTTTTAATTGTTGTTGCGCTCCTTGAAGTTAGAAGTAGTATTAAAGGAAGTAGTAAAACATTTAACTTAGAAGCGAAAATAAGTAATTTAGCAAAAGAAAAGGGTGAAGGGAAGATTACTTTATATAACGATATTATTAGTGATTCCACAAATATTGCGGCGTGGCGTGTATATCGCTCAATTATTATTCATTTTAGTCTCGGGGTGTTAATCTTTGTCTTAATGTATTTTAGTGATGTTTATTCGCTTAATTTCTTAATCTTTTATTTCTTTGGCTTTAGTTATTACTTATATGAACTTAAAAAGCTCTTTAGTTTAGCGCTTAACAGCCATCATTATTATAGTGCGGTTAACGTTCTTACGGATATTTCCGTTAATTAAACAAGGTAGGATTAGATAATACCCGAGTGATTAAGTACTAATTTCCTTTGATATACGCTATTAAATCGCGGGCGTTATCCCTTGTAACATAGTGGCCACTTGCGTAAGACTTAAAGGTCACATCTGCGCCATGAGCCACGAAATATTCTTTACTTTCTTTACCCCAAGCGTAAGGAACAACATTATCATTAATACCGTGCGATATAAAAATATGTAAATCATCAAGATTTTGCATCTCATATTCTTTGTCCTTAGCAAAATAAGGAAGATGACCACTTAATGCAACGACTTTATTAACCAATTTTTGTGCCTTAAGCGCGATTGAGAGGACAAGGACTGCACCTTGACTAAAACCTAAAAGGGTGATGTCGTCTTTATCTAAATCATATTCGGTGATGGCATTACTTATAAATTTTTGCACACTTTCTACTACTCTTTGATATTGTTCGAGGTTTGGATTATCTAAATCTTCCATGTCCCAAAATGCGTAGCCGCCAAACATGAAAGTAAGCGGACCCCGCACGCTAAAAATATGGTGAGTGCTTTGTAAACTTGTGACAAGTGACAGTAAATCGTTTTCATCACTCCGATAGCCATGAAATAAAAAAACAGCGGGCATTTTCTTAGCGGTAACTTCTGGTGTAGAGTATTCAAACACAAATTCAGATTTCATTGCTTTTCTCCCCTTTAATCGATACTTTTCATGATATTAATTGCTCATACTTAATAACAACTATTACATAGTTAATCTTAACACCTTGCTTTGTCTATTTCAAATCGTGCTCTTAACATGATGTCGTAGCAAGTGAAGAAAGCTAGGCGTTAATTTAAACAATCTATGGTAAAATTATTTTGATGCTTAAACTAAATGTTGAATTTTATGATGATTATGCACCGGCATATCAAAACTATCGGGCTATTTTTAAACGTATTTATGCCAAAACAATGAAATTACTTGATTATATGACGGGTGAATTCCTTGTTGAAGTAACGATTACTGATGAAGAAAGGATTAGCGCGCTTAACAAAGAATATCGTCACAAAGATGTGGCAACAGATGTCTTATCATTTGCCTTTAATGATATTAAACCTGGTCATAAGTTTAAAGAACCCTTTGTGCATTTAGGCTCGATTATTATTTGTGCACCAGTAGCGTTACGTCAAGCAAATGAATTAGGGCACGATGCGCGACGTGAATTTAAATTTCTATTTACGCACGGGCTCTTACATTTACTTGGCTATGATCACAGGAATGAACAAGAAGAGCAAGTAATGATTAGTTTACAAGACCAAATAATTGGCAAAAGAGGAGGGAAAAAGTGACAAGAGAAGAGTTAATTAAAAAAGCGCGTGAAGCACGTGCTTTAGCCTATGTACCTTATTCAAAATTTAAGGTTGGTGCCGCCCTTTTAACCAAAAGTGGCAAAGTATATTTAGGGGCGAATGTCGAAAATGCAAGTTATCCGTTATGTAATTGTGCGGAGCGTAACGCTTTATATCATGCGATGATGAATGGCGAAAAGAAAGAAGACTTTGTAGCGATGGCCGTTACTGGTAAAACAGCGGGCCCAATTAGTCCGTGTGGAGCGTGCCGCCAAGTAATTAGTGAACTTTTCCCGAAAGACGCTCCCATTTACTTAACGAACTTAGAAGATGCGCTCTTAGAAACAACAATTGTGGAACTTTTACCATTTGCCTTTGATGATAGTGACTTATGATTAAAAGTGGCTTTGTTTCGCTTGCAGGACGTCCTAATGCGGGTAAATCGACGCTTTTAAACACGATTTTAGGCGAAAAAAGGGCGATAGTGACCCCTAAACCACAAACGACAAATAAAAGCATCCACGGTGTTTATAATGACTTACGTGGTCAAATTGTCTTTATTGATACACCAGGGATTCATAAACCAAAGACGCAATATGGTGAATTTTTAAATAAACAAGCTTATAACAGCATTCGGGGTAGTGAAGTTACGCTTTTAGTAGTCGACGCTAGTGTGGAGTATGGACCAGGCGACGAATATTTATTTTCGCGACTGAAAATTGATCACCCATTAATCATTGTGTTAACGAAAATTGACCTTGCTTCGCCAAGTCACGTTCAGGCTATTCGTGAGCAGTGGATGAAAAATTATCCTGATACACCGCTTATTGAAGTGAGTAGTGTCCGCAATTTTAATATTGCTGAACTCGTTACACTTATTTTTGAACATTTACAAGTAGGACCACTTTATTTTCCGCTACCTGAAGATTATGCGGTTCGCTTAGAAAGTTATATTAATGAAATTGTACGGGAAAAGATTATTATGCTAACACGTGAAGAAATTCCGTATAGTGTTGCGGTCGTTGTCGACCATTTAGTGGAAAGTGATAGTAAAGTCGAAGCATATCTAACGATTTATTGTGAAAAGGATAGTCAAAAGGGGATTCTTATTGGCAAAGATGCCAAAATGATTAAACGGATTCGCTTACAAGCGCAATATGAACTAACAAAGTTCTTAGGTAAAGATGTTTTACTTGAGTTAATGGTTAAAGTTGAACCGCTCTGGCGCAGCAATCCGAAAATATTAAAGAAATTATTAGGTTAAAGATGGAAGTCGTTATTATTCGGTTAACACCATATCGCGAAAAAGATTACATAATTAATGCGTTAAGTAAGGAAGAGGGCATTATTACTTTTCGGGCACCAGGAGCACTAAACGTTAAATCAAAGTTTGCGGGGAAACTTTTTTTATATGCGCTCGTGGACATCGAGTTACGTGAAAGTAAAGCTGGCCATACTTTAACGAACGTAGAAAGTTTAACGAATATGGCGAAGGTTTTCACTGATCCTAAACGTATTATTGCCTTAAATGTCGTTGGTGAAGTAATTAGTAAGACACTGAAGGATGATGCTTCAATTACGGAAACGTTCACGCTTATAAAAAATACCTTACATGCACTTAGTGAAACAAGTAAACTAATTTCGTTAATGTATCTCTTTATTACGAATTTATTACGCATTTTAGGGAGTGGCCTCGTTATTGATCGGTGTGTGAGTTGCGGCGATACAAAAAACATCATTGGTGTAGCGTTTAATCGGGGCGGACTAATTTGTAAATCATGTTATGACGATAAGACGACAAAATTAACCGGTAGTGATATCCAAATATTACGTTATGGGTTTATGATAAGTGAAGCCGAATTACTGCGCCATGAATTTAGTGATAATGAGGCGCTTTCGCTCCTTAATTTGATGTTAATGTATTTAGAATTTACTTATAATATTAAGATTATGAGTAAAGATTTAATAAAATAATCTAACTACACTTATAGTGGGTTGACAAAAATGTATTTTAATAATATACTTTTCTTTAATTGTGGAGGAATTATGCATAAACATTCATTTGAAAAAATAGTAAATCACTTGGTAACAAGTGGCTTTGTATTCCAAGGTAGTGAAATCTATGGTGGCTTAAGTAATACGTGGGACTACGGTCCACTTGGAACAGCCGTAAAAAATAACATTAGCAATTTATGGTGGAAGAAGTTTGTCACTGAGTCGCCATATAACGTTGGGATTGACGCGGCTATTTTGATGAATCCGAAAGTATGGCATGCGACAGGTCACGTCACAACGTTTAATGATCCGCTGATTGACTGCCGTAACTGTAAAGCACGGCACCGCGCTGATAATTTAATTGAAGCCCAAGTTAAAGACATTAATGTAACAGGCTTACCAAATGAAGCAATGATGACAATTATTAAAGAACATGGTGTTAAGTGTACAGTGTGTGGTAAAAGTGATTTTACTGACATTCGTCAATTTAATATGATGTTTAAAACACATATTGGTGTAACAGAAGATAGTTTAAGCGAAGTTTACTTGCGTCCCGAAACAGCACAAGGAATGTTTGTTAACTTTAAAAATGTGCAACGTACAATGCGTAAAAAACTACCATTTGGTATTGCTGGGATTGGTAAAGCGTTCCGTAATGAAATTACACCAGGGACTTTTACTTTTAGAACGCGTGAATTTACCCAAATGGAATTAGAATTCTTTTGTAAACCAGGAACGGACTTAGAATGGTTTAAATATTGGAAAGATTATTGCATTAAATTCGTCAAAGATTTGGGTATTCGCCCTGAATATTTACGCTTCCGTGATCATACGAAGGATGAACTGAGTTTTTATAGCTTAGCGACAACTGATATTGAATACTTATTCCCGTTTGGGTGGGGAGAAATTTGGGGCATTGCTGACCGCACTGATTACGATTTAAAGCAACATATGGAGTATTCGGGCGAAAACTTTGAATATTTAGATCCCGATACGAATGAACGCTACATTCCCTATTGCGTTGAACCTAGTGTGGGGCTTGATCGCTTATTATTAATGACTCTAGTTGATAGTTATGCGGAAGAAGAACTGGAAAAAGATACGCGGATTGTGATGCGACTTGCCGCACACTTAGCACCTTACCAAGTAGCGGTCTTACCACTGCAACGGAAGTTAAGCGATAAAGCACTTGCAGTCTTTAATGACTTAGTCACAGAATTTAGTGCCGTATATGACGAAACAGCATCAATTGGGAAACGCTATCGGCGCCAAGATGCAATTGGCACACCATATTGTGTCACCATTGATTTTGATACTTTAGAAGATGAAAGTGTGACGATTCGTGAACGCGACTCAATGGCACAAGTTCGAGTGCCATTAAGTGAGTTAAAAGTCTATTTGCACTCAAAAGTGAAAATTCAGTAATTAATTAGTAGTAATTTAGGAGGTTAAAGCTATTAGTACCCGCAGTCCGTATGATTTATTAATTGAAAACGTTGACATAGTTGATGTTATTGGCCGCTATATTCCACTTAATAAGCAAGGTCAAAATTATAGCGCTTTATGTCCATTTCACGATGACCGTAATCCAAGTCTAATGATTTCGCCATCAAAGCAAATCTTTAATTGTTTTGTGTGTAACACTGGTGGGAACGCTATTCGCTTTGTCGCGCTTTACGAAAAGAAGACATATTACGAAGCAGCGCAACGCTTAGCCGACATGGTTAGTTTTAAACATGAATTCTTCACCGCGAAAAAAACTTTTGCACCACGCGATAAAACATTAGATCCGCTCCTTAAAGCGATTAATGATTTAACGGCTTACTATCAGTACACATTATTAACGGAAGCAGGTAGTGAAGCTAAGAAGTACCTAGTTAATCGCGGACTAGATGATGCTCTAATCAAAAAATATAAAATTGGGTTTGCGCCAAGTGATGGCGAAGCAACAATTAAGTTTTTACAAAGTAAAGGGCATGCCCTTAAAACAATCGAAGATATAGGTATTTTAGGCGGAAGTCTTGAGCGTCCTTACGATATTAATCAAGGGCGGGTTATCTTTCCGCTGAATAATAAGGACGGCCAAGTTGTTGGCTATAGTGCTCGGGCCTTAACTAGTGACAAGAAAGCACCTAAATACGTTAATACGCGTGAAACGAAGTTATTTATTAAGTCTGATACCCTTTATAACTATCATCACGCCAAAGAAATGTTAGCGTCGCAATATGTTTATGTTGTCGAAGGGTTTCTCGATGTCATTGCGCTTGATCGTGTCGGTGAGCGCAGTGTTGTGGCGCTCATGGGGACGGCATTTACTAAAGAACAAGTCGCGCTCTTACGGTTGCTTAATAAGGAAGTGCGCATTTATCTTGATAGCGACACGGCTGGGCAAATGGCGACTATCAGTGTGATTAAAGACTTAATCGCGGCGAATATCCCGCTTCAAATTGTTAAACCGCATCAAGACGGCTACGATCCTGATGATATCTTAAAAAAAGAAGGCAAAGCGGCCTTAACTAATGCGTTAACAACATTTATCCCGCGTGACGACTTTATTTTCAATTATTACTTATCAATCACAAAGCGTGATGATATGGCAAGTACTAAGAAATTTGTAAACGATATTATGCATGAAATTATCTTAAAACTTAATAGTCGTTTAGAAGTAAGTGCAATGATTGAAAGACTCGCTGAGGCTAGTGGGTTTAATAGTATTGTCCTTACTGATATGTATGAAAGCTTACGTCGGAAAAAACAAACCCAAAGTGAGACCATTAATGTTGTTAAACAAAAGTTACCAGTACGCCAAACATTAAATAAAGTCGCGCAAGCGGAGCGCTTCATCGTTTATCAAATGCTTGTTTACCCTGAAGCCCGCACATTCTTTGATAACCATGTCCGCGTTTTTACCCACGAAGTTCATCGTTATATCGCTAATTACTTAAAAGAATTTAGACCACAAGCGAAATTTAATTATGCGCTTTTACTAAATGATATTCAGTCGCGTTTCAGTGATGAAGCTAAAATAAATGAGTATACACAAGAGTTATTAGCAATTGAAGATGGCTTACAAGACGTGAAATACGATGAAAATATATTAAATGATGCGGCTAAAACGTTAAACTACGAACGTGAATTACAAATTTTAGAGCGCAAACATCAGGATGAACTCTTACAAGCCGCTGATGAAAATAGTTATGCATCTTTAAAAGTTAAGCACTTGCACGCAAAGCGTGCCTTGATGCAAAAATATGGAGTAAAGAAATAGTAAAGGAGACTATAGTTTATGGATGACAAAAAATTAAAGGATCTCGCTAATTTAGAGGAAGTAGCGATTGAAGAAGACGATGAAGTCGAACTTGAGTTAACATTACCGCAAATTCGGAAATTTTTACTGGAAGAAGCACGACGTAACAACAATGAACTCGATCAAGACGATGTCATGGACGCGACTTCACACCTTGATTTAAGCGAAAGTGAATTTGACAAACTAATTCAATACTTTAAAAATAACAAGGTCACAATTCATAGTGATATTGAAAGCGATGAATATGATCCTGACTTTGCTAGTTTTATCGAAGGCGATGATGTTGTGCTCGATGAAGATCTTGACCTTGATGATTATGATGATGAAGAATTAACATTTGGTGATGCTTTTAAAGATGTTGAAGAAGAAAACTTTGAAGAAAATCAACGGTTACGTACAATTTCGCTCGGTGAAGTTAAAACAACTGACTCCGTCAAAATATACATGAAAGACATGGGCCGTTATACATTACTAAAGGCCGACGAAGAAGTAACGCTTGCCCGTCGCTATAAAGAAGAAGGCGATATGGATGCCCGCGATGAACTAATTACGCGCAACTTACGGCTTGTTTTTAACCAAGCTAAGAAATATAGCAGCGGGAACATGCATATTTTAGACCTTATTCAAGAAGGTAATATTGGTTTAATGAAGGCCGTTGAAAAGTTTGATCACACCAAAGGCTTTAAATTCTCGACATATGCGACATGGTGGATTAAGCAATCCATTAGTCGCTCAATCGCTGACCAGGCACGGACCATAAGAATTCCCGTCCATATGGTTGAAACGATTAATAAAATTAGCCGGACGCAACGCCGTTTAACGCAAGAATTTGGTCGTGACGCGACGCCTGAAGAAATTAGTGATGCTTTAATTAAATATAATGTTAAAGAAGTTGAAGAAGCAATGGAACTAAGTGCGAATGCGACTGAAGAAAATCCAATTCCCGAAGAACTTACTGATAAAGTAAAGACGATAATGGCCAAAGTTGAAGCGTTAAGTGAAGAACTTAAGCGGCCCGTTACGCCTGAAGAAGTCAGTGAATCATTCCGCGAATTTACACCAGCGCGGATTCGTGAAATTCAAGCGATTGCAATGGAACCTGTTAGCCTCGAATCACCAATTGGTGAAGAAGATGACAGTCATCTTGGTGATTTTGTGGAAGATAAAGATAACGAAACACCGACTGATTTTGTACGCAAGAGCATTTTACACGATCAATTACGTGATAATATGCAAGAATTCCTTACACCACGTGAAGAAAGGGTCCTCCGTTTACGCTACGGGTTTGATGACGATAAACCGCGCACGCTTGAAGAAGTTGGGAAAATATTTGGTGTTACGCGCGAACGGATTCGCCAAATCGAAGCCAAAGCAATTAAAAAACTGCGTCATCCATCCCGCACTAAAGGACTACGCGGACATATTCAATAATGTTATCGCGCCGTTTACAAGCGATTGCAGATTTAGTCACTACTGGTGAATGTGTCGCTGATATTGGTAGTGACCACGGCTTACTTGTTAGTTATTTAGCAAGTAAAGGGTACACGGCTTTATACGCGAGCGAAAATAAAAAGGGACCGTACAATCGTTTAAAAAGAGAATTAACTAATTACTCATCCACCATTATTGAAACTGATTTAGCTGACGGACTAGAAAAACTGCCACCACGCATTAATACTGTTGTAATTGCGGGCATGGGCGGTGAATTAATCGCTAATATATTAAGTGCGCATCCGCGTAAGTTAGATAATGTCACTAAACTTATTCTTGCGCCACATAGTAACGCTCAAGCAGTCCGTGAAGTCTTAAATACACTGAATTATTCAATAAGCTATGAAGAAGTCGTAGTGGAAAAAGAACAGTTTTATGAAATAATTGTCGCATTACAAAAAGCAGTGCCAATTAAAGAAGTTAATACATACTTTGGCAGTTATCATTTGCGGCAGCGAAGCGCGAACTTTATTAAGATGTGGACGAGTGTTTATCACCAAAACACACGCATCTTAAGTAATAAAAAAATACCACCAAGTCGTAAAGCGGAACTTGTAAAAGAACAAGCATTAATCCTAAATGTCATTAGTGAAGGAGAAAAAGTATGAAGACACGCACATTATTAACAAAACTCGGGCGCCTTTATCCAAAACGGATTGCCCAAAAATATAATGATTATGTTGGTTATATGGCAGGACAAAAAGTCCCAGAAATCAAACGGATTGTGTTGCTCCTTGATTTAGATGAAATTGTGCTTGAAGAAGCTTTAAGTCATAAACCAGACTTAATTTTAACGCATCACCCTTTTATTAGAGGGACACGCGCTAAAGTGTTTGCCCGTGATGAAAAGAAAAAAGCATTTGCATTATGGCTAGATACTTTGCCAGTCATGGTTTATTCAATGCATACGAACTTTGATGAAGCACCTAACGGGATGAATGATGCTTTAGCGGAGAAATTAGCGTTAACTGACATAAAACCATTAGCAAGTGAGCCAATGGCGCGTGGTGGCTATTTACCGCATCCGATGAATGTTGAAGAAGCGGCTAAGTATGTCGTTGAAAAGCTTGAGACAAAATATGGCTTACTAGTGGCTGGTGATAAGGAACGTGAAATTAAACGTGTAGCCATCACTGGTGGTAGCGGAAGTCGTGATTGGCTATCCGCGATGGCAGAAGGCTATGACCTCTACATAAGTGGTGACGCCCCGCATCATGTGCGCCGCGATGTGATGAACGCTGGTTACAATTATTTAGATGTTCCGCATGAAGTTGAGAATGCTTTCCTCTGTAAAATGAAAGAAGTTCTACTTGCAATTGATCCAACCTTTGATGTAATTAAGATTAAGCACGAAAAACCGCCAATTGTCATAAAATAAGCGTAATAGTATTTAATAAGTAATAAATTAGTAGTTAAGTAGTAGATAATAAGGAATAGATAATATGGAGTTTGGGAAATACAATATTGATAAAAAACTTGTGGAAGCTTTAAAGAAGCATGGTTATTTAACGATGACACCAGTTCAAAGCGAAATATTACCACGCGCTTTAAAAGGTGAGTCTCTAATTGTTAAGGCTAAGACTGGAAGCGGAAAAACTCATAGCTACTTAATTCCTATTTTAAATAAGTTAGAGAAGAGTGATGAAATCCAAGCATTAATTCTAGCGCCTACCCGCGAATTAGCGCGTCAAATCTACGATTTTGCACGCACTCTGAATAATGATTATAAAGAAGTAGACATTCTTTTCTTAGCGGGCGGACTCCAAACTAGTCGCCATAAAGAGCGGCTCGCCACAAAACCAGCGCTTATCATCGCTACACCAGGGCGCTTAAAAGCATTACTAATTAATGAAGATATCACGAGCTTTAAATCAATCCATACTGTTGTGCTTGATGAAGGGGATATGCTCTTAGATTCAGGATTTTATGGCGTTATTTCTGAAACACTTGCCGCGCTTGATAATCCGACAGTGCAACTTTTCTCGGCGACTATTCCGCAGAAATTAGCGAATCTAGTCACCCTTAAGACAGGGGTTAAAAGTATTATTGATATTGATAAGAGTGATAAGACTAGTGAAAATGTCACGCATTATTTAATTGATGTTCACCACCAAAATCGGTTTGAAGTTGTTGAAAACTTCATTAAACACTTTAATCCATATCTATTACTAGTGTTTTGTTCAACGAATAAAGAAGTACTTGAACTCTATCAATACTTAAGCGCAAAAGGTCATAAAATCGGTCTTTTAACTGGCGAACTTGAAAGTCGCAAACGCAAAGCAATGTTTCGACGCGTTCGTAATAATGAGTTCCAAGTTGTCGTCGCCAGTGATATTGCGGCACGTGGGATTGATATTGATGATGTCAGTGACGTATTAAGTGTTAGTTTTCCATTTGACCTTGAGTTTTATTTTCATCGTGCGGGTCGCACAGGGCGTTTAGACAATAAAGGTAATGCCTATACGCTTTATGATCATGATGACTTAGATACAATCGAAAAAGTTGAGAAACTTGGTGTGCACTTTACACGGCTTGCCTATAAGAGTGGTACTTTTAGTAATGCCCCCAAACGCATGAGTCGGCCAAAAGCACAAAGTGCGGACGAAAAAGAACTTGATGTTAAAATTAAAACGGCTGTGGCGCAAACGCGAACCAAAAAGGTCCGGCCTGGTTATAAAAAGAAAGTAAAAACCGCCGTCGAACGCGTTAAAAAAGCTCATCGCCGCAAGATGATTAAAAAATCAATTCGCGAACAACGCGTTGAGCGGTATAAAGCGCAAAAAGGAGGAAGTCATGAGTAATAAATTAATTATCGGTAGTCACGTTGGCATGAGTGCCCCCGCTTATTATGTTGGGGCAATTGATGAAGCTTTAAGTTATGGCGCTAATACATTTATGATCTACACTGGTGCCCCGCAAAATACAAGACGATTACCTACAAACGAAATGCATGCGGCCGAAGGCATTAAATATTTAGCGAAAAAAGGGATTGACGTCAAGCATGTTGTGGCGCATGCGCCCTATATTATTAATCTTGGGAACAGTGTAAAAGAAGATACATATGAACTAGCGGTTACATTCTTACAAGATGAATTACAAAGAGTGGCCGATTTTGGCATTACAATGGTCGTCATGCACCCAGGAGCGCATGTTGGCGCTGGGGTTGAAGCAGGGATTGAACAAATTATTAAAGGGCTGAATACGGTCCTAGATAATGATACAAGTGGGACGATTATTGCCCTCGAAACAATGGCGGGCAAAGGGACCGAAATTGGTCGTACCTTCGAAGAAATTCGCACTATTATCGATGGTGTGCATAAAAAAAGTCAACTTGGTGTCTGTCTTGATACGTGTCATATTAATGATGCGGGTTATGATGTCCACGATATCGACGGCGTGTTGGATGAATTTGAGCGGGTTATTGGTCTAGACTATTTAAAAGTAGTGCATGTCAATGATTCCAAAAACGAACGTGGCGCGGGTAAAGATCGCCATGAAAATATTGGCTTTGGGACAATTGGCTATGATACGTTACTGAAATATATTTATAGTCCGCGCCTTGCGCATCTACCAAAAATTTTAGAAACACCATATGTTAACGGTGTTGCGCCATATGGTCACGAGATTTCAATGATTAAAAATAAAGTGTGGAACGCTGATCTTAAGGCGGAATTAGGCGAAAAATAACCGCAAATATATTACTTTTAGTAATACTTTAAAATTTTATGATATGATATACAAGCAAATAGAGGAGATGAGAAATTATGCGTGTTAGTATTCAACTTAGATGTACGGAATGTAATGAAGAAAATTACCTTTCGAGTAAAAACAAGAAAAATAATCCAGAACGGATTGAAAAAATGAAATTTTGCCCACGCTGCAACAAACAAACGTTACACCGCGAAAAACGCTAAACTTTTATACATTAATTAAGGGAGGGTTAAATTATGATTAACGTTACAGAATTACGCCCTGGCAATTATTTTACGGAAGCCGGTGAAATTTATAATGTGCTCGACATTTTACTCAATAAAACCGCAATGCGGAAAATGATTGCGAAACTTAAAGTAAAAAATGTCCGCACGGGCGCTATTACCGAACAAACATATAACAGTGGTTATCAAATTGATCGGATTAGTATTAGCAAACACAAAATGACATACCTTTACGACAGTGGCGACTTTTTAGTGTTTATGAACACGGAGACTTTTGAACAAGTCGAATTACAAAAAGAATCCTTAACATGGGAACTTAATTTTATCGTGCCAAATGCCGAAGTCGAAATGGCGGGTTATGAAGGTGAAATCTTTGGTATTACTTTACCACCAAAAGTCGCGCTTAAAATTACCGAATGTGCCCCTGGGGTTAAAGGTAATACAGTCCAAAACGCCTCCAAAGATGCAATCGTCGAAACAGGACTAAGAGTAAGTGTGCCGTTATTTATCGAAGAAGGAGAAGTAATTATGGTCAAAACCACTGACGGTAGTTACGATGGAAGAGCATAATGCCAGTTGGAGCAATTATTGGGATCGCCATTTTCGCCTTACTACTTGGCGGTTTTCTTGGCTATTTTATTAGTCGTAAAGTCTTTGAAAAAGAACTAAAGAAAAACCCACCAATCACTGAAAAACAAATCCGCACAATGTTAACAATGATGGGGCGGAAGCCAAGTGAAAAGCAAGTACGCGAAATTATGCGCGGGATGCAACAATCTTAATTAGTAAGATTATATGTAAATAAAAACGCTAGGATTTGGGTCCTAGCGTTTTTAATCAATAGCACTGTTACTTCATCCACGTAATTTTTGATTCGGTACCTTTTTGCAGTCGCTCAATATTAGTGCGGTGCTTTAAGATTAAAAGGATACAAAGACCGATAAGTGTGGGAATATAATAATATAAATTATCGACCACTAACGGATAAAAACTGATTCGACCGAGCACAGGAATAAAAAGAATTGGTGTTAAGGCCACAATAATCGCCGCCATTAAGATTGAGGCATAGCTTACCATCTTCCGTAATTTTAAGATTAAGAAGAAGATAATGGCGCCAATAAGCGTAAAAAGCCAGTTTGTCGCAAGGATAAAACCTGCAACGACGCTCACAGCTTTACCACCTTTAAATTTATAATAAACTGGATAGCAGTGACCAAGGGCCACTAAAATCATCGCAAAGTAAATCGTTGCTGCCTGATCAACAACAGTCCCCACATTTGTAAATAAGAAGATAAGTGTCATCGCCCAATAGGCAAAAACGCTCTTCAATATATCAAGGACCATCACCGCAATCCCGGCTTTACGACCAAAGACACGGCCAGTATTTGTGCCACCTGCATTCTTACTGCCGTAGTTACGCACATCACGTTTAAAGAAGAGGTTACTAATAATAACGGCGTTATTAATTGACCCAATTAAGTAACCACCAAGGCCGAATCCTAAGAATATTAAGAACTTTACAAATGGGTGCATGCATGACCTCCCTTAAATAGTATAAATTAAAATAGTCTAATTATAAAATAAAGTAATTTTTTGTTATAATAACAAAGTATTGTGAGATGATAAGGAAAAATCAAATGGCAGAAAAGGATAACAAAAATTTATATACCGCTGATTCGATCCAAGTATTAGAAGGACTTGAAGCGGTACGGAAACGGCCTGGGATGTATATTGGGTCGACAAACATTGTTGGTTTTCATCAACTCGTCTGGGAAGTCGTTAATAATAGTACTGACGAAGCGATGAGTGGCTATGGTGATAAAATTACCGTCACTATTCATAAAAACGGCTCAATTACGATTGCCGATGAAGGGCGCGGTATCCCAACAGGCATTAATAAACAATCGGGTCAACCAGCGGTGCACCTCGTGTTTTCGACATTACACGCTGGCGGAAAATTTAGTGAATCAACATATAAAACAAGTGCGGGGCTCCACGGGGTCGGCGCTAGTGTGACAAACGCCTTAAGCGAATGGCTTGATGTGACAGTGTATCGAGAAGGGAAAGTGCATCATTTACGCTATGAAAATGGTGGTAAACTCGTCACACCGTTAGAAGTAGTGGGGAACACTAACCGCACAGGAACAATTGTCAACTTTAAACCTGATCCAAAAATCTTTGGTAACTTAGAATTTAAATGGGATACAATTACAAGTCATTTACAAGAAAGTGCGTTCTTACTTAACAAAGTTGCCTTTATCGTCAGAGACGAGCGCAGTGGCTTAAGTGAAGAATTTTATTATGAAAAAGGGTTAATTGAATATGTTGATATTATTAATCGTAATAAAACACCACTTAGTCGCCCGATGTACTTTGAAGATATTTACACAAATAACGATAAATTAAGTCAACCGATGGAAATTGAAGTCGCTCTCCAATATTGTAGTGATGATTATGGTGAAACAGTGTTGTCGTATGTTAATAACTTACGCACACATGATGGTGGTACCCATGAAACAGGGTTTAGAACTGGTTTAACACGGGCAGTTAACGATTTTGCCACTGAGCATAATTTATTACGTAAAGGTGTGAAGTTAGACGGGAATGATATCCGTGAAGGCTTAACCGCGATTATTAGTGTCCGCATCCCCGAAAGTATCTTACAATTTGAAAGCCAAACAAAAGGGAAATTAGGGACAAACGAAGCAAACTGGGCGCTTAATAGTTTTATTTACACTAAATTAACATATTACTTACAAGAAAATCATGACTTTGCTGTCAGTCTTATTAAGAAATGTGTTGATGCCCAAAACGCAAGAATTGCAGCGCGGAAAGCGAAAGAAAACTTACGCAAAACCAAAAAAGTCACAAATAATGACATGATTTTAAGCGGTAAGCTGACCCCAGCGCAAAGTAAAGACTACGCCAAAAATGAACTCTTTATCGTTGAAGGTAATAGTGCGGGTGGCACCGCAAAAAGTGGGCGTGACCGGATGTATCAAGCGGTATTACCACTACGTGGTAAACCACTTAACACTGATACAAGCACGGTTGATAAAATGCTCAAGAATGAAGAATTTGCGACGCTTATTAGCACAATCGGGGCTGGCTTTGGCCAAAATTTTGATATTGAAGATGCGAAGTACGGCAAAATCGTTATTATGACGGACGCGGATTATGACGGCTCCCATATTCAAACATTACTGTTAACCTTTTTCTATCATTATATGAAACCACTTTTAAAAGCGGGAATGATTTACATTGCTGTTCCACCTTTATATCGTGTCAGTAAACAAGTGAATAAGAAACTCGTCTTTGAATATGCGTGGGACGATCAAAGTTTAGAAGCGGCCAAAGAAAAAATCGGCGCTGGCTACAAAATTACGCGTTATAAAGGGTTAGGGGAAATGAACGCTGACCAATTATGGGAAACAACGCTTAATCCTGAAACGAGAACATTAATTCGCGTTAATATTAATGATCCGTTACTCGTCGAGATGCGCGTTAGTACATTAATGGGTAATGACGCGAACGTCAGACGGAAGTGGATTGAAGAAAATGTGGACTTTAACGCATATGATACATTTATTGATGAGGTGAAATAAGATGTCAAAGCGAAAACCGAAAAAGCAAACTGAAACACAAGTAATCACCGAAACAATCATTGAATTACCAATGGATGAAATTATGGGGGACCGTTTTGGCAATTATTCTAAATATGTCATTCAAAATCGGGCGATTCCTGATGCGCGTGATGGGTTAAAACCCGTCCAACGGCGTATTATTTATGCGATGCATGACGAAGGCAACACTTTTAATAAACCAATGAAAAAGTGTGCGCATACTGTTGGGGCGGTGATGGGGAAATATCACCCTCATGGTGACACTAGTATATATGACGCGCTCGCGCGCATGTCGCAGGAATGGAGTATGCGTTATCCTTTAATTGATTTCCAAGGCAATAATGGGAGTATTGATGGTGATGAACCAGCAGCCTATCGTTATACTGAATCACGGTTAAATGAACTTTCAAATGAACTTGTGTTAGATATTAATAAAAAGACCGTTAATATGAATTTAACGTTTGACGATACAAGTTTTGAACCCGAAGTATTACCATCGCGCTTCCCCAATCTTTTAGTCAATGGTTCACAAGGAATTGCCGTTGGGGTTGCTACGGAAATCCCACCGCATAATTTACGCGAAGTAGTGGAGGCGATTATTCACCGTATTAACTATAAACGTTCGACCATTGCTGATATGCGCCAATACATTTTAGGTCCTGACTTCCCCACTGGTGGCGTCATCTATAAAGGCGAAGGGTTAGACGCCATTTATGAAACAGGGCGCGGCCGTGTTGAAATGGAAGCCAAAGCGACTGTTGAAAGTGATCGTAATAGTCAAAGTATCGTCATTACTGAAGTGCCATACCAATCAAATAAAAGTCAAATTTTACGTGAACTTGGGGCGATTGAACAAAATCGCAATGTCGATGGTGTGGTTGAGGTCCGTGACGAAAGTGATAGAGACGGAATCCGGATTGTCATTGAACTAAAAAAAGAAGCAAACGCGGATGTCATTTTAGAATATATCTTTAGTAAAACGAAATTACGCGCTGGTTATAACGCTAATATTGTGGCAATTGCCGATAATCGGCCGAAGACACTAAATATTTTAGATTTAATTGATGCTTATATTGCCCATCAAGTTGATGTCATTACACGGCGCAGTGAATTTGACTTAGCGACAAATGAAAAAAGACTACATATTATTGAAGGACTAATTAAAGCTATCAGTGTCGTCAATGAAATAATCGCGATTATTCGCCGGAGCACTGATAAGACTAATGCTAAAGCTAATATTAAAAAGGAATATGGTTTTAGTGAAGAACAAGCCGAAGCAATCGTTATGCTCCAACTTTATAAATTAAGTAATACTGATATTACTGTCTTAATGGAAGAAAAGAGTGCTATTGAAGCCACAATTGATGAATTACGCAATATTTTAAGTAATGAAAAAGCGCTTAATAACGTTATCATTCGTGATTTAAAACGTATTGCGCAAAAATTTGGTGATGAGCGCCGCACCAAGATTCATGAAAAAGGTGAAGTCGTGCAAATTGACAAACGTGATTTAATTGCCGATGAAGAGGTGATGGTTGCTCTCACGCGTGACGGATATATTAAACGCAGTAGTTTAAAATCATATCGTAGCAGTGGTGACTTTGCCCTTCCTGGTGTCAAAAGTAGCGACTTACTCGTCGCCGCGAGCGAAGTAAACACGAAAGATTTCCTTGTGGCCTTTACAAACTTAGGTAATTATCTCTATATTCCGATTTATGAAATTGGGGAAGGGCGCTGGAAAGATGAAGGCAAACATATTAACTATATCGTGCAGCTTAATCCTGATGAAAAGATTATTAAAGCGTTTAACGTGAAAACATTTAGAGAAGATCTCTATTTTACAATCGCGACACGAAACGGGATGATAAAACGGACGAGTCTTAATGAATTTGTTGCCGTCAGGTATTCACGGCCACTGCAAGCAATGCGGCTATTAAGTGGTGACAGAGTCGCGGATGTGACGCTGACAACTGGGAATAGTGAATTATTAGTCATTACTGAGAGTGGCGCTGCTAGTTTCTATAATGAAAATGAAATTACAATCGTCAGTGTCAAAGCGAGTGGGGTAAAATCAATCAATAAGAAGAAGACTGATAAAGTTGTGGCCCTCATTAGTGTTGATCCAGACGTGCGTTCACGGACTTGTATCATTACTGACGAAGGTCATTTACGCTTACTTGATCATAGTTATTTTGAAGCAACGGCGCGCCTTGGCAGAATTCAGCATGTGATGCGCGCTTTTAAGAGTGACCCGCATTCAATTGTTACTGCTTTCCGTTATAATCGCAGTATTGATGAGCTACGTGTTTATGCCTTAACTGATGCGAATATTATTTTACCGCTGCTCTTAACTGACTTAGCGCCGACCCCCGTTGATAAATATGCCAAACGAAATATTAATGAGCTTGTGGAAGGCGAAAAAATTATTGGGGTCTTTACCGAAGAAATTGTCACAATTAGTGAAGATACAAAAGCATATGCGCCAATTGTGAAGGCTGAAACAGTAAAAGTGGAGCCGGTTGAAGACTCCTATGAACAAATTAGTATTTTTGATTTATTAGATGATAATTAAAGTGACGCTTCACTTGTTTCTGGTGGTAAAATTTCCGGATATTTTAAAGTGTAAATAACATTAGCCGCTAAATAGATAAATAAAATAATCAGTAAGATATTAAGGAGAAAGCGTTCTTCGCTCGTGAAATTTAACCCATTTTCATCACGTTTTACATACATAATTAGTGTGACAATCACACCGAGAATTGGAATAAAGGCGCCAATGCCGGCCGCTAACACTAAGAAGAGCATATTGCGATATTGTTTGAAAGTAACTTTTTCCATGGTTTAATTGTAGCATACAAAAATCGTTAAATGGGACAACGAACTTTTTGAGCGTAATCTTTTTACAAAAGATTTTGTGTCATCTCGTCCGATTTTATGCGTCCATGATAAAATAAACGATATACGTTAGAAGAAGAAAAAGACGATGAAAAAGTTTACCCCCACCTATTACGCTAAAAATATATATGAAGTAAGTATTGATTTCTTTAAGGAGCAGGGCATTAAGACACTGCTTGTTGATTTAGATAATACGTTAGCAAGTTATCGTGAACTTGAACCAAGTGCCAAAACAATTAACTTTGTCCGTGACTTAGAAAAAGCGGGTATCAAAGTGCTTTTAGCGTCCAATAATAGTGGTAAACGCGTGAAAAGATATGGGGAACTGCTCGGTGTCCCTTATATCGCTGGGGCACGTAAACCATTTGCGTTTAAGCTTCGCAAATTTCTGCAGCACCATGGCGCAGATTTAGCGACAACACTGATGGTTGGTGATCAAATATTAACGGATGTCTTTTGTGGGAACACCTTAGGTGTTAAAATAATGTTGACAGATAAATTAGTGGCAGAAGATCAGTGGACGACACGGATTAATCGGCTCATTGATCGGCCATTACGAAATAAATTGCGACGCAAGGGCAAATTAAAGGAGTGGAAAGAAGATGACAGAAAACTTAAAGAAAATTAAAAAATGTTATGGCTGCGGTGTAATTCTCCAAAGCGCAAATGAAGAAGAGGTTGGTTACGTCCCCGCTAATGTGCTTAAACGTGATGATGTTTTCTTATGTCAACGTTGTTTTAAAACGCACCACTACAGTGCGGATAAACTCCATTCTCCAGTCGTAACACTCGATTTTATGAACTTAATTAATGATATTAAAGCGAAAAATGCCGTGGTTGTTTATGTTGTGGACGTCTTTAACTTTGAATCAAGTTTTAATCCTGAAATTAATAAAGCACTTTCGGGGTTAGATATAATTTTAGTGGCGAATAAGTTTGACTTATTACCAAAATCGACAAATGAAACAAAACTCAAAGACTATGTCGCTGATAAAGTCGAACGCGAAGGATTAAATGTCAAAAAGATTATCGTGGCAAGCAGCACGCGAAACTATAACATTGATGAATTACTTGAAGAAATGGCCGCGTTCCACAAAAAAGGTGATGTCTACTTTATCGGAGCAGTCAGTAGCGGAAAATCAAGTTTAATTAAAACATTACTCCGTAACTTTAAAAATGAAACAAGTCGCTATATTACCACAAGTATTTATCCAAATACGACTTTAGCGGTCCAAGAAATCCCGATAAGTGAAACAACAACGATTTATGACACGCCAGGGATTGCGATTAATAATAGTTTGCTCGGTCTCGCGGAGAAAGAAGTAGTAAAAGTTATTGTTCCGCGTAAAGAAATTAAACCACGGACTTACCAATTACTCGCTAAACAAAGCATTTTAATTGGCGGAATTGCCCGTTTTGATTATGTTGATGGTCCGTTTACTGGTTTTACCTTCTATTTTGCCGAAGGTATTAAATTAACCCGCAGTCATGTTAAACTCGCGGATAAATCATTTAATAATATGATTGCGCATAAGAAAACACAACCGATTTCATATCTTGTCACTGGTGTGCAAGATCTTGATGCTTTTGAATTTACAACATATGAAGACAAAAAATATGATGTAAGTTGGAACGGATTAGGGTTTGTCTCCTTTAAAGGGAATGGTCGGGTCGTGCGCATTTATGCACCGCGCGGTGTCGCAATTAGTTATAACGAAAGTAAAATTTAATTTATGCTGACAAAGAAAGAAATGCGCTATTTACGCGGCTTAAGTAATAAACTTAAAGCCCAATACCAACTTGGTAAAAATGAAATTACTGATTCTTTTCTTAGTTTATTAGAAAAAGCGCTTGTGGCGAAAGAACTAATTAAAGTGCATGTCTTACAAAGTGTTGATAAAGAAGTCACAAGTCTTGCGCTTGATGTTGCATCACGCTTAAATGCCACTGTTGTGGAAACGAAAGGTAAAACTTTTACGTTATATCGGCAAAACGTGAAAGAGCCGAAAATTAAATTCCCGCGATGAAAATAATTGTATATCCAGGTAGTTTTGATCCAATACACAATGGGCATCTTCTTATCGCTCGTCACGCAAAACGGGCTATCGGTGCTGACCTTGTGTTATTTTTGCTCTCGCCTTCCACAGTCTGGAAAAAGGTGCAAACGAGCTTTAATCATCGCGCAAACATGATTAATGCTGCCTTAACCGAAGCATGGTTTACATTATCGCGGATTGAAGAAGGTAATGAAGGCAAATTAAACTACACTTACATTACAATGATTTGTTTAAAAGAGATGTATCCTGATGATGAACTCTTTTTACTCCTAGGTGAAGACCAAGCAATGTCTTTTGACCAGTGGAAACATCCTGAATTAATTGTGGAACGCGCCCGTATTCTTGTATATAAGCGGAAAGGCTCTAAAGTCTCAAATGAAAACTTTGAACGCTTTAACATGCTTGAAATTACTGGTCCCTTAAGCGAAACAAGCAGCACTAAAGTGCGGAATTTTGAAAGTATTGATGTTCCAAGTGCCGTTTTAGATTATATTGGCGCTAACAAATTATATTTTACGGGCCTCGTGGCAAAAAGAATGAGTGATGAACGTTATTACCACTCTTTATCAGTGGCAAGCTTAAGTCGTTTAATTGCGATTGCGAATGATGTTGACCCCTTAAAAGCCTATAAAGCTGGTTTATTCCATGACATTGGGAAAGAAGTGCCTGAAGGTAAAAGTTTAGAAATTATGAATAAACATTTTCCAAAATACGTCAGTATGCCACTTTGGGCCCATCATCAGTTTGTCGGTGCCTATTTAATGAAAGAAGAATATTTACAAAAAGATAAAGCATTAGTCGCCGCAGTTAAGTATCATGCGACTGGAAATAAGAAGATGTCGAAACTTGGTAAGGTTATTTACGCCGCCGATAAAATTGAACCATCACGCGGTTTTGATAGCCGTGAATATATTGCTGAGTGTATTAAAGATATTGATCAAGGCTTTGTGATTGTATTACAGGCTAATAAAGATTATCTAACGAGCAAAGGTAAAGATATTGACAATCCGTTAACGAATGCGTGCTTTAAATCTTACTTAAAATAAGACACTTATCGTAAATTGTTGAAGAGGCAGGCAAATGCGCCTGTTTTTAATTTCCATCGTTTATTTTGACCACTAAAAGTAAATTTGTGTTGACAATTTAGACTGCATAAATACAATTTAATCTGTTAATATAAATATGTGGATCTCTAGAATCTCAGAGAACATTGTCGTCGAGCGGGTCATCATGCCCGCCTTTCTATTGACGAATATATCTAATTTGTTACAATGAATTTGTAGATAGGGTTAAAAGCCCAATTACGAGATAATGGTCCACGGGCAGTGGACCGCTTTTTTTATTTTCTAATTAGCAAGTACCATTATTCTATCTGCTTTAATAGAAGTAGTTTATAAGTTTATAGGCATAAGCTAGTCGCAATTTATCGCTGAATTTGACAGTAAGGTATAATTTGTTATAATGAGTATGCAAAAGGATTTCTATAGAAATCTAGCCGAACTCTCATCGAGAGTTCTTTTTATTAGTAAAGATCTAAAATTTTTTAAATATTAATGTTTTTCCTTTCGTGATAGTCGGCTTTAGTAGTAGTGGTCAGTTGCCTGACCGGCATTGATCGTTTGTCTCTATTTTTAGAAATACCCCCTTTCTTTGCTCTTGTCAAGCAACTTTCAATAATAGATATTATGTAAACCAAACATACAAATTAGCGTGATATTACGACCATTTAATCAAAATGTTTTTCGAATTATTAAAAAGAAAATTAAGTTCTGAATAGTGAGTTATCCACAATTTAACACATACTAAATAACTACTAATTAATTACTACAGCTGATTATTGAGCAACTTATTCAGCCCATCGATCACTAGTTTAAATTGTTTCGCTGTTAATTTTGTAACTGGCCCATATGTATCCTTGCACGGCTTATTATTTACAGTATGAATAATTGGTCTAAGGTAAATACGTGCTTTATCAACCGTTCTAATTTGACTAATCTTGGCGTAGCTTTTTTCGTTTGTCTTTATTTCAGGTAAATAACCTAATTCAATAGCCTCACCATAACTATAATGAATCTTTGTTGTTAATGGCACGACGACAATATTTTGGGCTTCGACATCACTATGGTGTAATACAACAGCGTAATGTCTTTCATTTAGTTCACTGCCCACATTCCGCCCAAAATCGATCTCATAAACCTCGCCTTGATTGATTTTATAGCGTAATTTATTGCTCGCTAAAAAGATTTCATACTCTAAATTGCGTTTATACCAATCAAAGAGCGCGAAATACTGCTTTTTAAGTCTGTGGTCGCTAAAACAACTATCAGTGTCGCTAATGCGCAGAAAACGTTCGTTTTCATACATAAAAAAATCCTCACTTTCAATATATGGTTACAAATACAATAAAATTTATAATTTTCTACCAAAAATGAGGCTCGTTTAACTTATTCTTTTAATAGTTCAGTGATTACTTCACCAATCAGCGTTGGTGTCAGCTTTAAATTATAGTTAGCAAGGATTGTTGCACCGATGTCAGCGAAACTTTTGCGGTCATTTAGCACCCGCCCTTTGGTAAATGCCTTACTAATCGCAATAAGCGGTACCATTTCACGTGTATGGTCCGTGCCATGCCACGTTGGATCATTACCGTGGTCAGCAGTTAACAGCACTAAATCATCTTCAGTAACGACGGCCATTAATTCGCCTAAACGTTTATCAAAGCGTTCAAGCGCGTCCGCGTAGCCCACGGCATTACGTCTGTGCCCATATTCACTATCGAATTCGACAAGATTTGTGAAGATAAGGCCATTAAATTCGTTCGCCTTAGCTTGGGCGATTGTTTTATCCATCCCGTCTTCATTACTGACCGTCTTTTCCGCACGTGTAATGCCATAACCATTATAAATATCATTAATTTTGCCGATGGCACTAACAGTAATGCCATTATCATCAAGGATATTTAAGGCTGTTCTTTCGGGTGGCGATAAGGCGTAATCATGGCGGTTCGCGGTCCGTTTAAAGTTGCTTGGATCAGTACCAAGGTAGGGCCTAGCAATAATTCTACCTAAAAGGTATTCAGGCCGTAAACATATTTCACGGGCAATTTCACAACAACGATATAATTCTTTAAGCCCTGTTACTTCTTCGTGGGCAGCGATTTGTAAGACACTATCGGCGGAGGTATAAACAATTAAGCTATTATCACGCATTTGTTCTTCGCCAAGCTCTTTAATAATTTCCGTGCCACTTGCTGAATAATTACCAATAATCTTATAACCCGTCTTGGCACTTAATTCATCAATTAATGCTTGTGGAAAGCCAGTATCCGTGAATGTTTTAAATGGTTTTTCGGTATGAATGCCCATAAATTCCCAGTGACCAGTCATCGTATCTTTACCAGTACTAGCTTCGAGCATTTTCATCACATATGAATTAGGGTGAGTGTTAACCTTTTTAACACCTTTAATATCACCAAGATGACCGAGTCCATATTTTTCTAAATTAGGAACGTGTAATCCATTCTTTTTGCTTTCCGCTGTATGTTTTAAGGTATTACTACCAGCATCACCATACACATCAGCATCAGGCATCGCACCAACACCG
>MWEF01000014.1 GCA_002070905.1 Tenericutes bacterium ADurb.Bin087
TAAATATTATACCCGGGTAATGAAAGGAGATGTATTACCTAATCGAAGTACCGGGGCATGATTAGATAATACAAGAAATTATGAAAAAAAGAACATCAAAATTACTAATGTTATTACTTGGTCTTTTCCTAGTCGCGGGCTGTTTCCAAAAACCAAGTGAAACACCAGCAAGTAGTGAAACACCAAGCGTTAGTACCCCTGCTACTGAAGAACCACCGGCGAGTTCAGAAGAACAACCGGTCACTTCCGAAGAACCAAGTGAACCACCAGCGAGCTCCGAAGCGCCACCAAGCTCAGAACCAGTTGAACCTGGTGATCCAATTAAATTAGGCGACGCGGCCGCGGCACTTGCTGATCCAGGTGAAATGTATTTATTAGTGGGTGAAAAGGTTAACCTCACATATGCTCGAATTGTTGATGGTGTACCACGCATCCAATTTACCGTTGAAGAAGGTGTTGCCTTTGACGCACTCCAATTATTTGTCAAATTGCCTGGCGAAGTTGGTAAGCGTTATAAAGTTAATGCCGTCTTTATCTCCGCTGTTGCCTTTACCGGAACACTTAATGGTGAACGCGTCGACTTTATTCGTGGTGAAAACAATCTCGAGTTTTATTACGATGAACAAGAGGGCGTCGTGAGCATTGCCTTTATCTTCGGTTATAACGAAGAAGGTTTAGGCTTAAAAGGCAATAATGTTACCTTTGGCGAAATGAGTGTGGCAGAACGCGTCTACGATGATCCAGAAGCAGTCCTTGCTGTTGATGGCGACATTAGTGAATGGGCAAATCTCAAAGCTTATGAAAACTCCATCGGTGTCCACAGTAACACCCCAGAAGTTAAACATAAGAGCGTTGATTTCTACGCAAGTTTAACAAGCGAAGGTTTATACTTAGCCGCTGATGCATATCACGATATTTATATTGATGATAGTGCTGAATGGTGGCAAAGTACGAACTTTGAAGTGTTTGTCCATGGCGGTAACCAATACTGGGTTAGTGCCCGTAAAGTTAGTGGCAACATTACAAAATCAGCTAAAACAACACAAGCCGCAATGGTGACAACCCCATTAACGGGTGAAGGTGTCGCTAATTTCCACACCGTCGCGGAAATGTTTATCGCTAATGCTGATTTACCAGCAGGCGGTGTTGTCGCTGGTGAAATCCGTGTCGGTTTTGCGTGGAAAACAATTGGCGATAAGTTAGATAATGGTGAAGCCGCGGGCGGTGGTCTTGATGATTACTGGGTTCCAAAAGGAACTTGGGTCCAAGGTGCTGACCAACAATTCGTCACAATTGAAGGGATCTTTGATCAAACAACCTTAACTTTTGAACCAACAACAATGACAATTGATGGTGACTTAGGTGATTGGGCGGATAAAGCTGCTTACACAACGAACAAAATTTATATTGAAGGTAGTGACGCGACAAGTCATAAAAATGTTACATTCATGGCGTTCTTAAATGATGAAGGACTCTTCCTTGCGGCACTTGCCCACCATGATATCTTAATTAATAATGAAGGCACATGGCACTTTAATACGAACTTTGAATTCTTCCTTAATGGTGGTAATCAATATTACGTAACCGCAGCGGGCCAAGTAAGCTTTGGTAAAGCTATTATTGCATCCCGCGAATACACTGAAGGAACGGCAGAATATGAATCAATCGCCGAATTCTTTATTCCGCGCTGGGCGCTTCCAGAAGGTGATATGCACCGCGTTGGCTTTGCGTGGAAGACAAATGGCGACACTGCGACTGGTTTAGGTGGCAGTGGCGGCGGTCCAGATGCCTGGTGGTTTGAAGCCGGACACTGGCCAAACAACATCGATGAACAATATTATGTGAATGCAGATGGTCTCTTTAGAGCAGATCCAACTCCTGCCCCATAATTAATGACAAAGTTTAGACATCATTAATATTTAGGTAATTTCATTATTATCCTTTCTCCCCGTACACTACGTGCGGGGAGCCCCCATTTTAGGAGTATAAATATGAAAAATAAAAAACGGAGTTTATGGTACTTACTATTCTCGCTTTTAGCGGTTGGTGTGCTCGTCTTTTCTTATTCAGGTCATAAAGATAATGCCTTTCGTGAACCAGAAGCCGCGCAAGCTGAGATTGTAACAACACTTAATAGTACCCATGCACCAACAACTTCCACAACTTACGTTGATGAAGTTAGTTACACTGGCATTGCTTACGCGACATATACTTATACGAAGGTAAAGTATGCAGCGGGAAAACTTGCCACCCTTGACGCAAGTGGTACTTTAACAAAAGACGTCGCCAAAGGCCTCATTAGCATTAAGGTTATTTTTGACGGCGAACTTAAATTAAAAACATGGTATAACGCCGTGCCAACGGAAGTAGAGTATCTAAATTATAATTTGACATCGGATACACTTGAAACGATTGCTGGAAACTATTTCCTGCTCACTGCTCAAAGTGAAACAACAATTACGAGTATCACGCTTACTTATTCGTGTACAGAAGCAAGTACACGACCAGCAGGTGCATTAGATGGTCTTGATTTACGAACCCTGCATTATTATTCGCTAACAACCAGAGTTGGTACGACGGAGGCAAACATTGTGCCGCATGTCAGTCGTACGAGTCCAAATGCGTTAGCCATTAAATTTGAAACAGCCGTCACTGATTTATCGCACTACTGTATCATTATATACATTGATACAGGGGCGGCAACAGCTTCGGTTGATAGTTCGACATGGGCATTTAGTGTATACGGAACAGGGAATCCATGTGATTTGCATCGTTATGGTGAAGGTGAAGTGTGTGACACGACACAAACAAAAACAACAGTGGATGGCAGCAATTTATACTTTGCCGTAACTTACGCCGCACTTGGCATCACAAGTAGCGAACAATATGGGATAAGTTTTACGGTTAGAGATGTAAGATATGCACCAACGTATTTCTGGTCGCTTAGTACATATCCAAGATTACCATTTGCCGAAGCGTTTTATGCGGAACATGGGACTTATGATGTAAGTGCTTTTATTCCGAATCGTTATGTGCGCATCTTACCAAATGGTGCACCAACATACACGAATTATGATGGCACTTTTGCCGAACGCATCTACACTGATACATCAACGTTAGCGATTGATGGCTTAGTGAACGACTGGGTCTATTTAGAAGCATTTAGTAATAGCGTTAGTGTTAACACGACGACCGCTTCGGTTAAACATAAACGTGTTGATTTTTATTCGGCGCTTACTACTTCTGGACTTTACGTTGCCGCTAGTGCATATCACGATATTTACATTAGTGAGAGTGAGCAGTGGTGGCAAAGCACGAACTTTGAATTTTTCGTTCATGGTAATAATCAATATTGGATAAGTGCTCGTCAAGAAGGCGGTACATTTACAAAATCAGCAGCCATTACAAGTGCTAATATGATTACCAAAGCTTTAAATGGCGCAAGTGAGGGGCTCGCTAATTACTTTACATTCGTCGAAGCCTTTATTCCAAACGCTAACTTACCAGCAGGTGCAGTCCTTAATGGTGAAGTACGTGTTGGGTTTGCGTGGAAGACAGCTGGTGACCAAATTGATAATGGTGAAGATGCAGGTGGTGCTTTAAGTGAATACTGGGTGCCAAAGGGCACTTGGGCCAATAATTCGCTGCAACCATACGTTACCGCGAAAGGTATTTTCAAAAAATCACAACTTGCAACGACGGCAGTAGTAATTGACGGTAATTTAGATGATTGGTCAAGTCTAGCAGCGTATACCACGAACAAAGTCTATATTGAAAGTACGGCCCCATATGCTCACAAAAATGTTACTTTCTATGCGTTCCTAAACGCCGAAGGCCTCTTCGTGGCGGCCACCGCGCATCATGATAAGTACACTGTAGCGAATCCGTGGGAATGGTATAAGAGTACAAACTTTGAATTCTTTGTCGGCACGACCCAATACTATATCAGCGCTAAAGGGCATGTTAGTGTTGGTAGTGGTGCTATGGTCTCAGGAGCATATGCTGGTGCTGCAAATTATGAAACGACAGCCGAAGTCTTTATTCCCAAAGCGTTACTACCCGCTGGCGATTATGTCCGTGTTGGGTTTGCGTGGAAGACACCTGGTGATCTTGCTACTGGTTTAGGAGCAAACTGGGGTGGTGAAGATGATTACTGGGTTCCACCTAGTCACTGGCCAAATAATACGGATGAACAATATTACGTTAATGGTAGCGGAATCTTTACAAGCGCACCATAATAATTAATGTTTTAATGACGCCTTGGTCCTAGGGTTATTTTCACTCTAGGACCTTTTTGTTTAATTTAACTAATTTAACCGCAAATTACATGTAATTTAGTGCAAAAACATCATTATTTTATGTATAATAAAAGTGCATTAAAAAAGGAAAAGGCTAATGTTATGAAACTATATATTTTAGAAAATGAATTATTAAAAGTGACTTTTTTAGATGTGGGGGCGAGCATTTATTCATTTCATGTTAAAGCGTTAGATAATCGCAACATTGTCTTAACAACACGTGATAAAAATGAATATAAAAATCCACCACGCAATGCTTATTTTGGAGCGACAGTTGGTCGTGTTGGCGGTAGAATTCCTAATGGTGAATTTATTATTGATGGGGTAAAGTATCACGCTGCCCAAAATGAAAAAGTCACAAATTCACTTCATGGTGGGGATGAAACGTATGCGGCGAAAGTTTTTGAAGTTGTAAAACAAAGTGCTGACCATATTATTTTTCGGTATGTAAGTCGTGATGGTGAAGGCGGTTATCCTAGTGAGCTTGAATTGTATGTGAAGTATACATTACTTGATAATTGTTTAGCCTTAGATTACGAAGCACGTACAACAAAGAAGACACTAATCAATATTATTAATCATAGTTACTTTAATTTAAATCAAGATGGCGACATTCTTAAACATAATTTACAGGCGAATGTGGAAGCTGTGTTTGCGCTTGATGATAAACAAATTAACTTATTACCACTTAAAGTAAGGAAAGGTGATACTTTTGATTTAAGTACAGGCAAAACTTTAGATAAGATGGTGTTTGCTAAAGAAGTAAACGTGCCACCGATGGGTGGGGTTGATCATTTACTCGTTATTCCTGATCATAAATTAGTAGTTACGGGGGAAGATTTACGCTTAACCATTGTAAGTGATTACCCCGCGCTTCAAATGTATAGTACGAATTATCCGCCTGAAGTTACTTTACTAGATGGCGCTAAGGTCATTAAATACAAAGGACTAGCGCTTGAACCAGCGGATATTGTGTGCGGGCAAAATGGCGTTTTTAAAAACCTGGAACTAAGTCCAGGTGAAGTGTATAAACGGCGCATTAAATATATTGTGGAATTACGCTAATTCGTGCGTGCCATCACTACTATCACTCGCAAAGAATGATGGCGCATAACCAATTACTTTCTTGTATAAATCAATGACAAGTGGAGCTTGTGCTTCCACTTTTTCTTTGGGAACAAGCGCGATAGCGCAGCCACCAAAGCCCGCCCCAGTCATCCTAGCACCAATCGCCCCTGTTTCTAAAAGAAGATAGACAAGTGTATCTAGTTCAATCCCCGTTACTTCGTAATCATCACGGAGTGAATGATGCGAAGCACTTAAAAGTTTCGCAAACGCTTCAATATTTCCCGCTTGTAAGAGTTTAGCACTTTCTAGTGTTCGTTCTTGTTCAGTAATAATGTGCCGCACCCTTCTAAATAGGAGCGGATCAAGGAGTTTTTCAATTTTTGGTAAATCATGACTTGTTAATTCCGTTAAATTATTAATTTTAAAATGTGCTTGGAGTGTTTTAAGCGCCCCCATTGTTTCATTAAAGCGTTCATTATATTTTGAATCAGCAAGACCGCGTCGTTTATTCGTGTTCACAATCACTAGTTGATATCCTTTTAAGTCAATCGGGATATAGTCAAACTTTAAACTGTCGGTGTTTAATAAAAGCGCATTATTCTTTTTACCATTAGCGATTACAAATTGGTCCATAATCCCTGTAAGGACACCAATGTATTCATTTTCAACCTTTTTACCTAATAGTGCCATTTTCGTGTGGTTAATCCCAAAATTAAAGATGTCATTTAGCATTTTAATGATTAAAAGTTCTAATGATGACGATGACGATAAACCACCACTTGTCGGCATATCACTTTCTAAATATATATTTAAGCCATGGGGGATATTATAGCCTTCATTTTTTAAGACACTAAAGACCCCGCGGACATAATTTGCCCACCCAGTAAACGAATCTTTTGATAAGTCCCCTAAATTAATGGTAATTGGATCATCACAATAGCCTGTCGAATAAAGTCTAACTTCATCGTCATTCCGTAAACTATAGGCGCCGTATGTTCCAATCGATAAGGCAACAGGCAGAACAAGTCCGCCATGATAGTCAATATGTTCACCAATTAAGTTAACTCTACCTGGTGAAAAGTAAACGGCAAGCGGCGGGGTATTATAAATTGCGGCGAAGCGATGTTTGATATGCTCTTTAATGGTCATAAGAAAACTCCTTTATTATTTATTCTACTAAATACTTAACATATTTATTTTAACCCATTTTATGTTTAATTACTCTCAGAGTAATAAAGATTAAAAAATAACAAATATTTGAATTTTAATTACCGCATTATTCATAGATAGGCTATAATTTAAAAAGGAGGACTAATTATGGTTAGAAAAGAAATTAAACAACAAGCGAAAGATTTAATTAAAAACGGCAAATGGTTTTTACTCTTTGTCGTTATTTTGATTCTTAGTGCAGTTTCAAGTTTGACCGCTGGTATTTTAATGCCAGTAGCACTCTATGGATTACACTTAGCAATCGTCGCGATGTTCGCAGGTGCAGCAGACTTAGATTTCAATCACTTTGGCACCCCATTTAAAGATATAAACCACACTTTAAAAGTTGTCGCCGTTTATTTCTTAACAATGTTGATTGTTATGCTAGGTACAATGTTATTCGTCATTCCCGGCATCATCTTCTATATGATGTATGTTCAAGCTTACCGGATTATGATTGAAAAACCAGAAATTGGCATCATGGATGCATTACGCGAAAGTAAAGAAATGATGAAGGGCTATAAAATGGATTACTTTGTATTCCTTCTAAGTTTCATCGGCCACTATCTCTTAATGATGATTACTTTTGGTCTGTGGGGATTATATGCCATGCCATTCTTTGTCGTCGCCGACACCAACTATTACTTACACCTTAAAAAAGTTCGTAATGAAGAAAAAGTCGTCGCCGAAGCTGCACCAGTTGAAGCTGAAGTATTCGAATAATTTTTCAAAATAAAACTCTCCTTTGCTAAAACAGAAGTAAATTTTAAATTTTCCTTTACAATATGTATAGAATAAGGAGAGTTTTTATTATGAATAAAAAGCAATTAGAGATTATGCGTAGCGGAAAAGGGTTCATTGCCGCCCTTGACCAAAGTGGAGGTTCAACACCAAAAGCATTATTAGCCTATGGCGTGCCTGACACGGCTTATAAAAGTGAAGAAGAAATGTTTGAAAAAGTCCATGAAATGCGGACCCGGATTATTAAAAGTGATGCTTTTAATAGTAATCGCATTTTAGGAACAATTTTATTTGAAAATACGATGGAGCGGAAGATTGATGCGAGTTATACCGCTGATTATTTATGGGAAGAAAAAGGGATTGTCCCGTTTCTTAAAATTGATAAGGGACTTTGCGACCTTATTAGCGGTGTCCAACTGATGAAACCAATGCCTGAACTTGCTAGTTTGTTACAAAGAGCAAAAGAACGCAAAATCTTTGGCACTAAAATGCGCTCCGTCATTAAAGAGGCAAGTGAATCAGGGATTAAACTAATTGTTGAACAACAGTTCGCCGTCGCTAAAAAAGTTATTAGTTATGGATTAGTGCCAATTATTGAACCCGAAGTTGATATTAATAGCCCAACTAAAAAAGAAGCGGAAGCAATTTTACTCAAATATATTTTTGAAGAATTAGAAAAATTAGGGCCAAATGATTTAGTAATGTTTAAATTAACATTGCCGACGGTGCTTAATTTATACGCTCCGCTCATGAACGATCCACGTGTTGTGCGTGTGGTGGCTTTAAGTGGTGGATATTCGTTAAGTCACGCCAATGATTTACTAATGTTAAATAAAGGGATGATCGCTAGCTTCTCGCGCGCATTAGTCGCTGATTTACGTGTTACGCAAAGTGATAAAGAGTTTGACAAAACATTAGCGAAAGCTGTTGATTCAATTTATGAAGCTTCGCTTACCTAATTAAAAAGAGTTATTAACGATGAATGAGCTGCAAAAAGTATTGTTAGAAAATCTCAAAGAGTTTATTCGCGTTTGTGAAAAACATAATTTACGCTATTACTTAGTGACAGGTACTGCCCTTGGAGCGATAAGACACAAGGGCTTTATTCCGTGGGATGATGATGTTGATGTCGCTATGCCACGGCCCGATGCGATGAAACTTTTGGCACTTAAAGATGAATTTAATGCTCCATATTTTTTACAACATTACACAACTGATAAGGGGTTTCCTTATCCCTTTATGAAATTAAGAAATAGCAACACGACTTTTGAAGAAGGATTGCTAAAGTTTCACAAGATTAATCACGGTATTTATATTGATATTTTTATTATTGACGGAATGAGTAAAACACCCGTTCTTAAGAATCGCTTTAAAAATGCGCTTTTATGGCCAGTGATGTATCTTGTTTTCGCCGCTAATTTCTGGCAAAAACCACGTAAAAAGACGTTTATAGCACAAATATTGCTCTATCTTGTTTCAATCCTTTTGTTCCCATTTAAGATTAATAATTGGCTAATTAAAGCACTTGATAAAAGCATGGCTAAAATCGCTTATGAAGAAGCAACACTCGTTGGTGCTTATATGCTGTGGGGTGGGAATAAAGAAGCGATGGATAAACATATTTATGGACCAGGTGTTAAAATGAAATTTGAAACCATTGAAGCAATTGTTCCGGAAAATTATGATGCTTATTTAATTAATCGCTATGGTAATTATATGGAGTTACCACCTGAACACAAAAGAGTGGGTCATCACCACTATAGTGCGTTAAGTACCAAGATTAGTTACAAAGATTATTACAAGCAAAAAAGGCGCCGCTAGGGCGCTTCTTTTTTCGATAATTAGTGTTATTTTTCAGCGAGAACACGCTTGTAAATTTTCCCAAGTTGTTTGCCAATTTCTTTAATATCACGGGCCTTGGCTACTTTGTAGCCCTCTTCACGAGTATCAAGTGTCTTTTTAGCAATAATATCGTCAAGTAACGTTTTAAATTCCTCATTATTTTTTCCCTTATGGCAATTAACACCATGCGTTAACCATTCTTCATAAATGGGGATATCGCGAATCAGGAGCGGGCACTTACTCGCTAAGGCTTCAAGGACGACAATCCCTTCTGTTTCTTCGTAAGTGGGGAAGAAGAAGACATCAGCGTTAGCAAAGGCCCCTTCAATAATGTCACCAGCGATGTAGCCAGGCATAATGACATTAGCGGGTTTATTTTTAATCGCTTTTTTAATTTTGCGACTCAGGACCGCTTTAGGCGTATGGCCAAACCAAATAAAGGTGTATTCAGGACGATCTTTAGCAATTTCAATTAAGTCATGGAGTCCTTTGCGCGCTAAGAAAAGCCCAACTGTCATCACAACTTTTTGCTCGGGTTTTAACTTAAAATAATCGCGGAATTTTTGAATTTTTTCGGTGCTATCAGCGGTAAAACGCGCTAAATCGACACCATTTGACAAAGCGACAACTTCGCGATTTAAGCCGTATGTATCAAGTAATCTTTTGGAATATGGTGTTGGCGTAATGACAAGGTGGCCTAATTTATAAATGCGTTTTAAATGAATTTTAAAAAATGGGGCAATTTGATTGCTTAAGGCGAAGGAATTCATGAAATCTTCTTTTGTGGAGTGGCCATAGACAATAACTTTTTTACCTTGTCTTCTGGCCCTTCGTGCCATGCGGAAGGCACTCGGATCAATCGTATTAATGACGACGAGATCATAATCATCCTTTTCGTTAGTGGTAAAGGGGATTCCAGCTTCAGTTAATGCTTTAACTTGGTGTTTCATAGCCCGCCCCACACCTGATTTATCATAAAGTTTTTGTTTTTTATTAAATAAGAGAACTCGCATAATAAGGACTCCTTTCTTTCTCTTTTTATGATACCACGATATATCCTTTTACGTAAGTCATATTGCGTTCCTTAAAACATTTTTAGATAAGTTACCGACGGATATTTTAAATATGCTGCCATATGTTGTAACACTTATTGTGCTTGCCTTTACATCACTTAAATCACGCGGGCCAAAAGCATCCGGTGAACCTTATGACCAAGGGAAACGCTGATTATTTGCTAAATATTATATATTTAACTTTATAACACTTGCAAAAATCACTTAAATAACTATAATGTTTAAGTGGCGCTGCGGTCATAGCTCAACTGGATAGAGTGCCAGACTACGAATCTGGAGGTTGGGAGTTCGATTCTTCCTGACCGCGCCATTAGAGTTGAATATGCTCCCTAAAATTGCACTAGAGGCTAGTACAGTGAAAAGGGAGCTTTTCTTATGAAACACAGCGGTAAAGAGAAATTTAGATTAGCGAAATAATATGTATAGAATAAGTTTTAAATTCAAAAATAAATTTAACAAAGCATATTTCAGATTGTTTTAGGGAATAAATCGTGTGTAATTAAGTTGGAAAGTTCCCTAAGAGAGTGATTATGAGTAAAATTAATGAAATACAAGTATTGTTATCAAAAAAAGCCGAACTAAACGCTCGACTATCGCTATTACCGTATGACGGAACCCCTGAAATAAAAACAATCAGCGGTAAAGATTATCTCTATATTCGGAAAAGAGTATTGAACAAAGTGACATCAACATATGTTGATGTTTATAGCGACAAACTTTATAATGTTTTACTTCGGAATAACGCGGAAGCAAAAAAACTTAGACGTGAAATGCGCAAAATTGAAAAAAATTTAGCGGCATTAGGCTACAAAGAAGGAACACTACGACCGAATGTCATTTTAGCGCGTGACTTTGCACGGAAAAATCGGAATGCAATTATTTATGATCAAGTTATTTTAGAAGGGATTGGTACAACTTTTCCCGAGATTGAAGCAATTCTTGAGCAAGGTATTATTAGGAATGCCAAAGTTGAAGACGTGCAAAAAATTCTCAATTTAAAAAGAGCGTGGGAATTTATTCTAGATGATAATGTTTTATTAGCGAAAACCGATTTTAATCTCATTAGTTATATTGCTAAAATTGTTAATGAAGGATTCTACATTAACGGTGGTGAAGTTAGAGGAGTGCCTATCAAGATTGGTGGCTCAACCTACTATCCACCTATCCCACTTGCAACTAAAGTAAAAGAGAATATCATTTCGTTATTATCAGCACCCTTAAACGAGATCGATATTGCAATTGAACTTTGTTTATACATTATGAAAACGCAAATTTTTAATGATGGCAATAAACGAACTGCGGTTATTGCTTGTAATCACTACTTAGTGAGTAAAGGTATTGGATTTTTAGCAATAGCCCACGACAACGTTTCTAAGTTTAAAGAAATGTTAGTGAATTATTATGAAAATAAACATCCCAATGTAATTAAAGACTATCTTAAAACGTGCATCCATAAATTATTACCTAATATAAAATAAAGCTCGTATATTCACATCTTTTTAAAAAGATAAGCGCTATTTCTTGGCAAAATTAAATAATTGGCATACAATAAAAATAACATAATAAAAATAAGGAGAAACATTATGGAACCAAAACTGGAAAAAAAGTTTGTCGATCTTTCTAATGGTGAAAGATACGCCTACGTTGAGAAGGGGAAGGGCGAAAAAACACTGCTATTAATCCACGGTAACATGGGTAGCAGTCTTTACTACCTACCGCTTTTTAGACGTCTACCTGATGACATTAGGGTCATCGCTGTTGATTTACGCGGGTTTGGTGATTCAAGTTATAAAAAGCGCTTTGATCATCTTGATGAACTCGCCAATGACGTGGCCTTATTTATTAAAAAACTAAAACTAAAAACCCCGCTAGCGGTTGTTGGTTGGTCCGCAGGTGGCGGTGTCGCTTTAAGTCTTGCCAGTAAACACGCTGACCTTGTTGATAAGGTTGTGTTACTCAATAGTATGTCGTATCGCGGCTTGCCAATTTGTGAAAAAGACGAAAAAGGACAACCAATTCTTACTAAGCCCTATAAAACAAAGGAAGCAATGGCCGAAGACCCAATTCAAGTTAAACCAGTACTTGATGCTTACGCAAGTAATAATATTGATTTCATGAAATACATTTGGAATTTAACGATTTATACAGTGAGTAAACCAACGGATGAAGATTATGATCTTTACATGAAAGAAACATTTAAACAACGTTGTTTAATCGACTTAGATTGGTCATTAACCCAATTCAATCTTGGTGTTGGCCTGAACTATTCACAAGTTGAAGGTGATAAATCAATTGCGAAGATGAAAGCTAAACTTTTATCAATTTATGGCGAAATTGACGTTATCGTTCCTGACTTTATGGTTCGCGAAACAGTTGGTGCTTTAGGCGATAAAGCACGGTTAGTTATTTATAAAAATTGTGGACATAGTCCACTTGTGGATAAACCTGATCAATTAACAAAAGATATTTTAGCTTTCCTCGCGGAATAACCCTTTTTCTAACGTATCAAATAAATCGTCGACGAGGCAATCAATTGTCTCGTCGCTTTTTAAATTCGGTTCAAGCATTGTGACTTGTAAACCGACAAAGTTTGCAATCCCCATTAAGGCATAACTTAATGTTTGATAATTTGTTTCATAAACTTCGCCTTTTTCAAAAGCACTACGGAGTCCGCGTTGATAGCGGGCGGAAAAGTCAGTGTAATAATTAATAAAAAGACTCTTATCAACTTGTAAAGATTGCCAGATGACCGTGTAAACTTGCGGATAATCTCTAATATATTTAATAAAAGCTTTAATGCCCGCTCGTTCAGCTTCACGGCGTGTTTTAGCTTTAGAAATGGCTTTTGCTGCGTGTACGCGAATTGTATGGGCCAGCTCTAAAAGAACATGACGATATAGGATGTATTTATCCGAAAAGTAAATATAAAAAGTGCCAACGCTGACACCAGCTTCCGCGGCAATGTCGGCTATTGTTGTCTGATGATATCCTTTCGTATGGAAAAGCGAAATAGCGGCACCGACTAAGGCTTCAAAGGTTTTTTGGCCGCGTTTCGTTAAAGGTTTATTAATTTTGCTCATAACGCTATCCATTATATCAAAAACTAAAAAATAATACCAAACATGAATAAGCATTCACATTCTACTTGACACATTCGTTAATTTATAAGAAAATAAAAGTAGTCAAGCGACAACTATATTTTGTTGTCAAAATAATTGGAGGAATAATTTATGAAGAAAGTCTTTATTGTCGCAGCAAAACGTACTGCTGTAGGCTCTTTTTTAGGGAGCCTCAAAAATGTTCATCCCGCTGATTTAGGGGCGGCTTTAGTGAAAGATGTCCTTGGATCAACAAAACTAACCGGTAAAGAAATCGACGAGGTTATCTTCGGTAATATCTTAAGTGCTGGTCTTGGTCAAGGGATTGCCCGTCAAATCGCGATTAAGGGCGGAATCGACCAAAGCGTTCCCGCTTACAGTCTAAACATGATCTGTGGCAGTGGGATGAAAGCGGTCCTTAATGCCTACACTAGTATTGGCGCTGGTGTCAACCATTTAGTGCTGGCTGGTGGTGTTGAAAGTATGAGTCGCGCACCATTTTTATTAAATGAAAATGTCCGCGGCGGCATGAAAATGGGTGATGTTGTCGCTCGTGACCACATGCTAGTCGATGCTTTAAGCGATGCTTTCAATAACGTCCACATGGGTATAACTGCGGAAAACATTGCGGAAAAATATCAAATTACCCGTGAAGAACAAGATGCTTTTGCCCTTGATTCACAACTAAAAGCAATTAAAGCTGTTGACGCTGGTCGCTTTGATGATGAAGTAGTCCCCTTAACAGTTAAAGTCGGGCGCGAAGAAGTAGTTTTCGCGCGTGACGAATATCCAAATCGAACTACAAATTTAGAAAAATTAGCCAAATTACGTCCTGCCTTTAAGAAAGATGGGTCAGTTACCGCTGGCAATAGCAGTGGTATTAATGATGGTGCGAGCTTGCTTTTACTTGCTAGTGAAGAAGCGGTTGCTAAATATAAATTAACCCCACTTGCCGAAGTCGTTAGTGTCGGTCAAGCTGGTGTTGATCCACTTTACATGGGTTTAGGTCCAGTTCCCGCCATTAAAAAGGCGTTAGAAAACGGTAAGCTTAAACTTAAAGATATGGATTTAATCGAATTAAATGAAGCATTCGCATCCCAAAGTCTTGGTGTGTTAAAAGAATTAAGTGCTGCTCATAATGAAAGTGTCGAAAGCATTTTAAAACGGACCAACGTCAATGGTGGCGCGATTGCCTTAGGCCACGCTGTTGGTAATAGTGGTTCGCGGATTATCGTTTCGCTCATTTATGAAATGGCGAAACAAAAAGCTAAACTCGGGCTTGCTAGTCTCTGTATTGGCGGCGGAATGGGAACGGCGATTGTCTTAAAAAGAGTATAAATAATATATAAAAAAATTATATAATAAATTATAAAGGAGAACATATTTATGGGAAGATTAAAAGGAAAAGTTGCCCTCATTACTGGTGGGGCTAAAGGACTTGGCCAAGTTATGGCCGAAGCGTTCGCCAAAGAAGGCGCAATAGTTTATGCAGCAGATATGGCACCACTTGCCTACACTGCCAAAAACGTGACGGGTGTTATTCTTAACGTCACCGACGTCGAAATGGTTAAAAAAGTCGTCGCTGACATTAAAGAGAAACACGGCAAAATTGACGTTTTAGTGAATAATGCAGGGATTACCGCGGATAAACTCACTGTCCGCATGGATGATGCAATGTGGGACCGCGTTATCGCTGTTAACTTAAAAGGCGTCTTTAACCTCACCCGTGAAGTTGGGCCATTAATGGAACAAACAGGTGGTGGTTCAATTATTAACATTTCTTCCGTCGTTGGTATTTACGGAAATATTGGCCAAGCAAATTATGCGGCCACTAAAGCTGGTGTAATTGGGATGACTAAAACATGGGCGAAAGAATTTGCTCGTAAAGGTGTACCCGTTCGTTGTAACGCGATTGCGCCTGGCTATATGATGACGGACATTTTAAAAACCGTTCCGCAAGATTTACTCGATAGTTTTGCGAAACTTACGATGCTTGGTCGTTTAGGCCAACCAGAAGAAATTGCTGGACCAGCCATATTCTTAGCGAGTGACGAATCAAGTTATGTAACTGGTACCGTCTTAGAAGTAAATGGTGGGATGCGGTTATAATGGCTAAAAAAGACGTCGTTGGCATCGTTGGCACTGGTGTTTATTTCCCCCCAAAAATGATGACCGCTAAAGAAATTGCCGATGCCACTAATGGTGTGTGGACAGAGGAAAACGTCATCTTAAAATTAGGGATTAAACAAAAACCAGTTCCTGCAGATGGATTGAAACACGGTACGCAAGAAATGGGCGCACTCGCCGCTTTAGACTTGCTTAAAAATACGGGCTTTGATCCTAAAAAAATTGATGTAATTTTATGTATCGGTGAAGAGTGGAAGGAATATCCACTTACGACAAGTGCGCTTTATATCCAAGATCGCATTGGTGCGGATAATGCCTGGGGTATTGACGTCGCTAATCGTTGTTGTACAACAGTGACGGCGATGAAAATGGCAAAAGATATGCTTTTAGCGGATGACGAAATTAATACGGTGTTAGTCGTCGGCGGTTATCGTAATGTTGATTTTGTCGATTACAGTGATCGTAATATGAGTATGATGTATAACTTAGGAGCGGGTGGTGGTGCAATTCTTCTAAAGAAAAACCATCATTCAAACTTACTTCTTGGTTCGCATATTATTAGTGATGGTAGTTTAGCACGCAGTGCTGGCGTCGAAATTGGTGGCACCGCGAATCCATTCACAAAAGAGAATTTAGAAGAAGGGTTAAAATCATTACGATTAATGGACCCCGTGCGGATGAAAGACCGTTTAAATGCGGTGTCAATGCCAAATTGGTACAAATGTATCGATGAATCATTACGCAAATCAAACTTAACACGTAAAGATATTGGTTTCTTGGCGATTCTCCATATGAAACGGAGTGGCCACTATGCGATGCTCGAAGAACTAGGATTACGCGAAGACCAAAGCATTTATTTAGAAGATTATGGCCATATTGGACAAATTGATCAAATTCTTTCCTTACACTTAGCCTTACAAACTGGGCAAGTAAAAGAAGGAACAGTCATTTCCATGATTGCCGCTGGCATTGGTTATGTGTGGGCGGCAAACATCATTAGATGGGGAAGGGCATCGTGAGTCTATACACTATTTTACAAACATTAGTAAGTAGCATTATGCAGGCATCGGTTTTATCCTTGTCTGCTTTTGCCATTATGCTAATTTTTAAGACATCAAACACAACGAACTTTGCCCAAGGGATGATTAGTGCTTTTGGTGCGTATGTGGCCGCTGTCTTTTTCTCCGACCTTAGTCAAAATCTTATTCTCTCGATTATCATTGGCATTGTTGCGGCCTTTGTCTTTGGGCTATTGATTGATGTTGTGATTATTCGTAATTCAAAGAATATTACTCCAGTCGGAAAACAGATGATTACGATGGGGCTTGCCCTGTTGTTAATTGGGCTTATTCCGATGACTTTACAAAAAAATACACCGTCATTAGCAGTGCTTGTTGAAGGTAATATTTCGTTCCGCTTTTTAGGAGAAACATTAGTCGTCACAAAGCATGCGCTCATTACATTTTGTATGTCAACAGTGATTATTGTCTTGCTTTTCTTAGCGCTTAAATTTACAAAATGGGGGTTAAGTGTCCGTGCGGTCGCTAATAACGAAATGGTCGCGGGCATGATGGGCATTAATACACGGTGGACAACCGCCTTTACGTGGGCACTAGCGGGTGGACTTGGGGCACTTGCCGCAAGTTTATATGGACCGCTTGCGGGGATGGCGACGAGTGTTGGCTATATGACACCAATTCAAATTCAAGGCTTTATGGCGGCGATTTTAGGTGGCTTTAGTTTATTCTCGGGACCAATTGTCGGTGCTTTACTTTTAGTCTTCGTTGGTAACCTTTTTGGGTTAGGGGGCGAAGCAATGTCGTTATACAAGGAATTAATCGTCTACGGCATTATTTTCCTTATTATTTTAATTAAGCCACTTGGACTCTTTGGCAAGAAAGTGATTAAAAAGGTATAGGTTATGAAAAAGACACGTAATTTATATCAATATATTGGCTTTATCGTCTTTGGTGTTGCTTTAATTTTAATCCAAGTATTGTCAGGGGCACGAATTATTAGTACTTCGGTTACAAGAGGATTTGGCTCATATATGATTCACGTCATTATTGTCCTTGGTTATTTCTTGTTACTAGGTTATGCCGGGCTAGCTTCGCTTGGGACAGCAGGCTTTGTTGGCCTAGGGACATATATTACTGGTTACTTATTACTGCATACACCCTTACCGCCGCTACTCATTTTACTTATTACGATGTTAGTCGGTGTGATTTTAGGGTTTGTAGTCGGCTTTATATCGCTTCGCATTGAGGGGATGTATTTAGCGATTATTACACTTGCGCTTTCCGAGATGCTTAGTGTCCTATTTAAAAATGCGATTGGCTTTACGGGGGGCACAAGTGGACTTAATACATATGGTGCTAAACCCAAGTTATTTGGTTTAATCTTACTTGACCGCACGAACACTTTTTACTTTATCGCTGTCGTCGTTGTTATTTTACTCGTGTTAACGTATAACTTAACGAAAAGTCCTGTGGGACGGGCGATGCTGTCAATGAAAAATAGTGAAAGTGCAGCACAAACAATGGGCGTAAGTTCATTAAAATATCGTCTTTTTGCTTTCATCGTTAGTAGTGTATTTGCGATGATCGCGGGGTTTCTTTATATGCTTTATTATCGCTATAGTGAACCGACGAAATGGACGATCAACTTATCACTTAACGTCCTTGCCTCCGTTGTTATCGGTGGCACAGGCTCAATTTGGGGGATTTTAATTGGTACTTATTTTGTCTTTAGTCTTAATGACACATTACTTACTAACTTTACTTTCTTCCAACAAAATCCGAATGCGTTTATTTTTCTCACGGGGACACTCATGATTTTAGTTGTGATGTTCTATCCTGGCGGGATTAGCCAACTTATCTTTACGATTAAGTATAAAGGTAAAATCCTGTTAGGGAAATTAGCCAAAATGCGCGCCGAAAAGAAAGAGGCGCTCGCGAGTCAAGCGGCCGTAGCGGAAGTTGCTCTTTCGCCAAGTGAAACGGACCAAAAAATGAAGGAAGGAGATGAGCATGATGGAAAAAGTGCAAAATAGTGTTGCTACTGAACATACCACTAGTGATGACGTCATTCTCTCTTTACGGAATTTAACAATGCGTTTTGGCGGTTTGACGGCGGTTAGCGATTTAACGTTTGATGTTAAACGTGGCGAAATCTTTGGGCTTATTGGTCCAAATGGTGCGGGTAAGACGACAGCTTTTAACTGTATTACCCAATTTTATAAAGCGACGGAAGGTGATGTTTACTTTTATCCGAAAGATAAAGCGGAAGTACACCTCAATAAAGTCGCCGTCCACGATGTGATAAAACACGGCATTATTCGTACATTCCAAAACGTTGAACTCGTGTGGGAACTTACCGTGCTTGAAAACTTAATGGTGACATACACGACTAAATATAAGAGTATTATTGTTGGTTCCTTGTTCCATATGCCATGGCAAAAGAAAGAAGATGCTATTGTTCGCGATAAAGCGTTAAACATCCTTGCCTTTTTAGGGTTATATCATTATAAAGATATTTCCCCATATGGCTTACCCTATGGAATCAAGAAAAAAATTGAATTAGCACGTGCGCTGATGATTAATCCGGAACTTATCATTCTTGATGAACCAGCAGCGGGGCTTAATGAACGTGAAACCGAAGAACTTGCCGAAACAATTCGGATGATTCGCGATATGTATAATACGACGATCTTTTTAGTCGAACACGATATGCCGCTTGTGATGGGCATTAGTGACCGTGTCGCGGCGATTAACTTTGGTAAATTAATTGGGATTGGCACCCCACAGGAAGTACAAAATATGCAAGCGGTCCGCGAAGCCTATTTAGGGAGTGAATAATATGGCATTACTAGAAGTTAATAATTTAGTTGTTAAATACGGACCAATTACCGCGGTGAAAGGCGTTAGTTTAAAAGTTGAAAAAGGGCAAATTGTTGCCATTTTAGGGGCAAATGGTGCTGGTAAATCAACAATTATTCGCACGATCTGCGGTGTTAACAAAGTGGCGGAAGGGACGATTATGCTTGAGGGCAAAAATATCGCTAATCAAGCGCCTTATACGGTAAATAAACATGGGGTATTAACATCCCCTGAGGGCCGTCTTCTTTTCCGCGATCTGACCGTTGAAGAAAATCTGATGACGGGGGCCTATTCTTTAAAAGGCTACAAAGTTTTGGAAGAAAAAACGCAAAATGTCGAAAATTTACCAAAAGAAGCAACTAAAACTGATGCGGGAGATGGTATAATTAAAGTATGGCGGAAAATAAGTCGTGCCGAGCGTGTTAAAGAAAACTTAGCTCGTGTCTATAGTTATTTTCCTATTCTCAAAGAACGGAATAAACAAAAAGCTTCAACCCTTTCGGGTGGAGAACAACAAATGTTAGCGATTGGGCGTGCGCTAATGGGCGCTCCTAAACTCTTATTATTGGATGAGCCATCGCTTGGGCTTGCTCCTCTTATCATCAAAGATATCTTTGATATCATTAAAGCGATTGCCCGCGAGGGCACTACCGTCTTAATCGTCGAGCAAAATGCTTTCCAAACGCTGAAAATTGCTGACTATGCCTATTTAATGGAGTTAGGCACGGTCAAAGCTGAAGGTAAGCCGGAAGTATTGCTCGCTGATAGTAATCTCATAGCTGCCTATTTAGGCGGACAAAAATAAAAGAAGGAGGAAAAATATGAGAAAATTACGTTTACTCACTGGAACACTTCTTGCTCTTGGAGCCATGCTTATTACAAGTTGTAATCAAGGCCCAGCCCAAGAAGTTGCCCAAGGTGTCACCGAAACCACCGTTAAAGTCGGTAACGCTGCCACTGTAAGTGGTGGATTCGCTGTCGTTGGTATCCCATTTAACGCTGGGATTAAAGCACGTCTTGCCCACGAAAACAAAACCAAAGTTGGAGGCCGGACCATTGAATTTGTCACTTATGATGATGGTGGTTTAGCGGCTCAAGGACAACAACAAATCGAACGCTTAGTCGAAGACGACGAAGTATTCGCAATTGTTGGCCACTTTGGCACATGGACTGTTGGTCAAACACTACCTTATCTCCGCGATAAAGGCATCCCAATGGTTTATGCAGCGACAGGTATTAACCAACTGTTCTTTGAAAAATCAGTTGGTAACCCCATCTTTGCGGTTCAACCAATTTACCGGACCGAAGGACGGATCCTTGTTGCCCGTGTCTTAAAAGAAACAGAACTGTTTGGCACGGTTGACAAATTAGGTGTTATTTATACAACTGAAGACGCTGGCTATTCCATTAAAGTCGGTGTTGATGAACAATTAAAAGCGATGAACAAACAAGACATCGCCGTTGTCCAAGCTGTTACTCCTGGTGGTGACTTTAGTGCGGCTGCGACCGCAATGAAAGATGCGGGCGTTAAAGCAATCATCGTTGCTACTAACCAAGTTCATTTTGGTGGAATTGCTTCCGCTGTTAGTGCAATCGACTTAAAAGTTCCACTTTTAACATCTTACGTTAGCGCTGCGACTTCCTATATTCCAGAAGCAGTTGTTAACAATGGTGTTGATGTCTACACGAACGCATGGATTGACTTAACAACCGAAGAAGGCGCAGCTGGGTTCCAAGTCTTTAGTGACCAAGTTAACACCGCTAAAGAAGAAGGCGTCCTTGATGACACTGAATTTCTCTATGCACTGCACCCAGCCACGAATGCTTTTGCCATCGCGGGTTACGTTGCCGCTGATATTTTCATCACCGGACTTAAACGTGTTGAAGATGCTAAAAAAGTCTTAAATTGGGACAATTACGTTGCTGAACTTGAAAATGGCGCTGTTGAATTCCCAATGGGTGGACCAGTCGACTTTACCGAAGGTAAGCGTCATGGTTTAGACCAACTCGCACTCCTTAAAGCTGACCATGTTGACGGCGCCTTTACTTTAACCGTGGCTCGTCCAATCGAATCACTCGATCAAATTCTTGCGAAATAAGAGAATAATTTAGTACCCTCATAATGGAGGGGGAGATTGTTCTCTCCCCCTCTTTCAATAGTGATGACATTTCTGCCTAGAAAGGAGAGAAATTATTCAGTCATCAAACTAGGCTTAACTGAATAATACGTACATATATGGACTATAGAAAGAAAATAATAAGTGTTGAACAAGCACTTAAACTTGTTAAAAGCGGCGACCACATTTTTAGTGGAATGATGGCTGCTGAAGGTCGGCTCTTTCTTTCGCGACTACATGAATTACCAAAAAACATTAAAGATATTAAGGTTACTAACTGTTTACCGATGCTAGACGCAAAGTTTTTCACCGAAAAAGAATATGCTCACCGCTTTACAATCGAAAGTTGGTTTTTAAGTGGCGCGTTACGCAAAGCAATGGCTAATGGCAATATTCGTTATATTCCTAACCATCTCCATTTAGCCGCTTATGATCGCTTAACGCACGTTAAACCTGATATTTATATTGGGGTTGTCACCCCACCTGATAAAAACGGATTTATGTCTCTATCGCTGAGTAATGTTTATGAAAAAAGAATGCTCCAAGCTGCAAAAATGGTAATTTTAGAAATTAACCCGCATTTCCCACGGACACATGGTGATGTCGAAGTCCATGTTAATGATGTTGATTATTTAATTGAAGTCGATTATCCAGTGCCAGAATTACCTGATGGTGAATTAACCGAAAAAGATATCATCATCGGTAATTTAATTGCCGAACGGATTAACGACGGTGATTGTCTACAACTTGGGATTGGCGGCATACCTAACGCTGTTGCGGCGGCTTTAGTAAATAAAAAAGATTTAGGCGTCCATACTGAAATGCTCACAACTGGCTTTGTAAAACTATATAAAGCAGGAGCTATCACTGGGAAATATAAAAAGATTCATCCTGGAAAAATGGTGGCGGCTTTTGCGTTAGGAACCAAAGAATTATATGATTTTATTGATGATAATCCCGCTGTTGAGATTCGTGATGGTCACTACGTGAATGATCCATATGTAATTGGGCAAAACGATAATCAAGTGAGCATTAATTCCACAATTGAAATTGACTTAACGGGCCAATGTTGTAGTGAAGCAATTGGGACGCGTCAATTCAGTGGCACGGGTGGCCAAGTTGACACCGCTGTCGGGGCGCAAAATAGTAAAGGCGGCCGCAGTTTTATCGCCCTTTATAGCACCGCGCTTGTCCGTAACAAAGAAACAGGTGAACGCGAAGAAATAAGCAAGATTGTGCCAATCTTAAAACCAGGTGCGCCTGTGACCTTAAGTCGTAATGATGTTGATTACGTTGTAACAGAATACGGTGTTGTGCGTTTAACTGGGACAACAATTGCCGAACGTGTCGAACGTTTAATTAGCATCGCGCACCCTAAATTCCGTGACGAGCTTATGGCGGAAGCTATAAAATATGGCTTACACCCAGGAGTAAAATAATGGCGATATTTAAATTTAAAAATTATGACTTTTATTATGAAGTTCATGGTGATATGAAAAATCCTTTTTTACTACTTAACGGGATTATGATGTCGACAAGATCATGGACACCATTTATTGAAGAGTTCGCGGAAAAAAACACACTGATTTTAATTGATTTTCTTGACCAAGGACAAAGCTCAAAGGCGCGCGAAAATTATACGCAAGATTTCCAAGTCGAAATGCTTAAAGCGTTCCTCGATTATCTAAAAATCAAAAAGTTACCAATCGTCGGAATCAGTTACGGTGGTGAAGTTGCGCTCCAATTTGCCGTTAAATATTTAGATTATGTCGAAAGTCTCATGTTATTAAACACATGTGCCATGACAAGCCCATGGCTCAAAGATTTAGGGGCCGCGTGGAATAAAGCCGGTGAAACTGGCGACGGACTTGCCTATTACTTAACGACAATTCCTTTAATCTATTCACCAGCTTTCTATACTGAAAAACTTGACTGGATGAAAAAAAGAGAAGCAATTTTAACCCCGCTTTTCAGTAATAAAGTAATCGTTGACGGGTTTATTCGCTTAACAAAAAGCGCCGAAAATCATGATGTGCGCGACAAGTTAGGGAAAATTAATGTGCCAACACTTATTATTAGTGCAAAGCAAGATTATTTAACCCCAATTGAAGATCAATATTATCTCGCTAAAAGAATACCAAATGCTAACCACATCACGATTGAAAATTCTGGTCACGCTAGTATGTATGAGCGCCCCGCCCTTTTTGTGACACTTGTGCTGGGCTTTGTGAATAAAAAACACAAAACATACACGATTTAAAAAGTAATTTACTTAAGAAAATCAATAGGTCTGATACAGTCTTATCAGGCCTTTTTTACTTTGCACATTTGTGTTATAAAATTGCGCTATTGTACAAGATTTAATTAATTGAGTGCCATTATTATAAGTTAATTAAAAATATTCTATAAGGCAGATAATTGTAGTTTCCATATGTATTTATCGGCACTATCATCGCTGTCATGCTATACTTTATAGTATGAAAATAACATTTATGCTTTTTTATTATGACCCCGAGAATCCGACGATTAATTACCTCTATCGTCCACTTTGGGATAAACTCATTAAAGCAGGGCATGAAATTAATATTATTACGCCTAATCCAACACGTGGAATTTCGTTAAGTGCGCAAGAAAAATATAAAAAGACGAGTGTCGAGAAAAAAGGTGCATTTACCATTCATCGTGTGAAGTGTTATACATATCACCCGCAGCGCTTTAATAAATTTAAATTACTCAGACGCTATATTAGTGTGTCACGTCGCCTAGCAAAAAGACTCCGTAAAGTCAAAAGCGATGTTGTCTTTGTCTCAAGTAACCCGCCTTTACTTTATAGTTATCTAGTGACAAAGTATTGTGCTAGAAAGAAGATACCTGTTATTTATAATGTCCAGGATATTTATCCTGATAACATCTTTAAAGAAAATAGTCTGGCTTATAAGCTTTTTAACCCTTTACAAGTTAAAAGTTTAGCGCGGGCGAGTGAAGTTATCGCGATCAGTGAAACAATGCGCAAAACGCTTTTAAAGAAAGGTGACTTTAATAATAAAATTAGTGTTATCTATAATTTTGATATAAGTGAAGTGCAAAAGACCCCACTGGTCAAGAAGTATACTTTCTTTGATCCATTACAATTTAACGTCGTTTATGCTGGCAATATCGGGTATGTCCAAGATATCGATGTCATTTTAAGTGCGGCGAAACTGTTAGTGCATGAACCGCGCATTCATATTCACATTGTCGGCGAAGGTAGTCAAGCAGCGCGGATTGCCAAACGGATTCATGACGAAAATATTGTCAACGCCACTTATTACCCGCCCCATAGTGTGGAAGATAGTGCTGAGCTTTATAAAAATGCAGATGTTAATGTAATATCAATATTACCAGGGATTATCAAAACAGCATTGCCACTAAAAACAGCAAGTTGTCTTGCGGCCCAAAAACCAATTATTTTTATTGGATTAGAAACTTTTTATCATAGTGAAGAATGGGTAAATGAAGTAAGTGAGCTCTATCCTGTTAATTATCGTAATTATGAAAAAGTGGCCGAAACAATTGAAAAACTGGCGAATAAGAAACCTAAACCAAAATTAAAATATCCACACATTGATATCTTTGATAAAGAAAAGAATGTTGATGCCTACGTTGCTTTAATTAGTAAATACCTAAATGATGATTAATAAATGACTTATTAATGCTATATATTGCAGTTTATTCGTGATTTCTAGTTTTCGATGACAAAGCATTATGTTTTCACTTATTAATACTTGCTAATTTTTTATACCTTTGGTATTATATACAAGCATCGGGATGTAGCGTAGCTTGGTAGCGCGTCTGTTTTGGGAACAGA
>MWEF01000015.1 GCA_002070905.1 Tenericutes bacterium ADurb.Bin087
TCCACGCTCTATTTAATAGTTTTTGGGGGTCTTTTCGCTTTTTCCACGATTTTCCACGTTCTATTTAATTGAGCCAAATTTATTATATCGAATTTAAAGTACTTACTGTGATTATTTTTAATTTAAAAAGCCGAGCACAGAGTCTCGGCTTAATAATCTAGTTAATCGCGGATTACGCTAATTTCTTTTTCTTGCTTAAGAAATAGAAGCCAAGCAAGGCACTTAAGCCAATAACACCAATAATTAAGGCGCTAGAAATCGTAAAGACATCACTTGCAGTATAACGCAAAGGTGATGGTGTTGTGGCAATTTTCCATGCTCTTAAATAATTGAGACGAGTGCGAGCATTATCCCACTCTGCCCCCGCTGTTGTGTCAAATAAATCTTTAGCGGCTTGCTTCATCGCTGCGTATTCTACTTCTAATTCCGCTAGAACGGCTTCACAAGTGCCGTGTGCACTAGCGGCTGGACCATTTAAGACAAAGTCTCTAAAGGCAGTTGCTTGTTCTAAAGCTGTGACACCACCGCTAAAGGCGATACTTTCATGGATGCCAATATTCGTAAATACATCTTTGCCAAGCGTATTCCACTCCGCCCAAGTAAATATCGAATTTGGGGAAATAGTTGTGCTTGTTCGAATTAATGTCGTGTCAACAGTACTTCCTGTTCCATTTGCCGCTGCACCAGTCCAGCCTGTTGTGGTTCCCGGATCAACACCAATTTCACCAATTAAATCAATTAAAACATCATTTTTATAAAGACCTAGGGCATCATTACCATTAAAGTAAGTAACTTCATGGGTCACATTTGCTTTTGCTAAAATGTCAGCATTAGCGCCAGCATTGGCGATGACATACACTTCACCATCATCTAAACTACCAGTTAAATTATGAGTTTGCCCTGGTGTTGTTGCACCATTGGAATATAATTTAATACTATAGCCACTAAGGTTAAGCGTTAATCCTGTTCCGTTATAAATTTCTAAATATTTATTATTGCCAACACTACATTCGGCATATTCAGCAAAGAATAAATCAGTTGCAGTGGCAGTTCCCTTCGCCCTAGCACCAACGTTTGTTAACTTAACATTGTATGTTGCTTCTTTTGTTTCATAACTAATTGTAACCACTTGCGACCCTAATTGTTTCATATTTGGGGCGCTAAGCGTGAATCCAGTAGTAATATCAAAGATGTTACCACTTCCCTTTGTAACGGTTATAACTAAACCATCAGCTTTGAAGACTTCACCAAGCGCAAATGTTGTTTTATTTGGCATTGTTTTTATTGCAATGCTTGACACTGGATCGGCAATAACTGTTAAACCTGATACTGAAACACTTTTTGTGACTCCGCGATAAGTATGACTAACGGTAACACTTGTAGTATCAGTCACAAGTGGATCAGGATTATAACTTAAATCAGTTACAGGAGCACTTGTACTATTATCATAATGGGCAGTAAAAGTTAAGCCGCCTGGATTAAATGATTCACCATCATAATAATTAGTTTTCGTTAATGTTCCCGCAACTGTTAGATTGACAAGATTTTTGGGAGTATATGTTTCAAACGTAACTTCAATCGTCTTAAGTCTAACTTGCCCTGATCCAACATCTTTTAAACTAAGAATATTAGACTCATTATCTAGAGCCTGATTAATATTTGTGGAGGTCGTTGATGCTGCGCCATTAATTGATAACCCAGTATTAGTGTCAGTAGTTATCGCAACATTGGTAAATTTATGAGTATCTGGAATAGATACCTGTATTTCACCACCATTACCCGCACCAGCATAAAGTCTAATTTCACCATTACTATTATTCATAATCGTATGAGTGCTTGCACTATTTCGGTAATATTTAGTTACAATTGGAACTGTGCTTTCTGTCGTAACTGAAATATCTGCATTTCCGGTTCCGACATTAATTGTTTGACCATTTTCAAAAACAACCCCAGTACCTGAAGAAACATTTGTGGCCTTTTTAATCAATGCTGTTTCAGGTAAAGCTTTTGTTCCAATAGCATTAGTCATTTTTAAGACACTTAATCTTACTCCTACCGCTAAAGACAAAATAGCCAAAGGACCTAATAATTTCCGTATAAGTTTTTTCATATTATCACTCCTTTTCACGATTAAATTAATATTTTCATCAACATTCATGATATTACGATTGTCATACTTTTTCAATATATCTATAGAAATTTACAAAAATATCACTATGTAGGGCTCTATTAAATATAATGTGGACACTTTTTTAAAATTCCACCCTTGATTTAAAAGCTTCGGTCACTTATATGTTCAATTTCGTAATGAATTCGTTCTAACTATTAATTAATGACTATCTTCTTAATGAATAAACTTATTATCAATATACGCAGTAGATTATAAAATATCATAAGTTTAATATTTATATAAAAAAGACCAGGAATTTGACTTCCTGGTCTGTCCACGTTATATTTAATAGATCCGAATTTAATCTCGGCTTAATCATTAATTTGTTTGCGTATTAAGCAATTCTTTTCTTCTTTGTTAAGAAGTAATAACCTAACATTGCAGTTAATCCAATAACACTAATTGCAACTGTAGCGCTAATAGTGTTTCTTTCATTTTCGACGTGGCGAACTGGAGGTGTTGCTGGTTGTGCATCTACCCATGCTCTCATATAGAGCAGACGATTTCTTGCCGTAGCAATATCAATATCAGTTGATTCATCAAATAGTGCTTTACCAGCAACAGATAATTGATTGTATGCTCCGTTAAATACTCCTACTAAGTGAGCACATTGTCCAGAAGCACTGTTGCCTCTGCCACTATTTATTTCAGTGACAAGTCGGTTAACAGCTGTGGTATAAGAGATTGTTGAAGTTTGAACGAATAATGTTACATCATTTTGCCCAGTTGCATATGTTGCAAAACGCGTAGCGTCAGAATTATATTTAATAGAACGAGCTGGAAAAGCAACATTACTTATAGTTGTAACTCCTCCATCGATAGTAATTGTCCACGATGAATTATCATCAATACTTGTTTTTGTTGTTAAATTATTAGCATCTGAACCTAATTGAATGAATTTATTAACATTTGGACCATTTACTAATTTAAAAGCAAAAGAATTTGCTTGGTTACCAATTTCTAAAGTGAATAATTGTGTTTGATTTTCAACTGCTAGAGAGGTATCAACAAATACAGCGCCATATGCACCAAAGAAAGTAGTAACAGTAGTATTCATTGCGTTCCTAGAAACGGAATCAGCAATAGCATATGTTGCACCAAATTGTAAACTTGATGTAGCAGTAACTGCATCTAACATCGTAGGAACACTGACCTCAATATTATATGTGGCAGTTTTAGTAATACCACCTTCACTATATGAAACCGTAACAACTTTCGTTCCCGTGTGCGCGCTAGTAAATGTTACACTGTCATAATTTGTTGTAAAACCAGTAACAGATTTATAGTTTCCATTAGTATCGTAGGCAACAACAACTAACTCTTCGCTAGTATATGTATTACCGACGATGTAGTCTGTTTTTACTGCATCAGTGTCTAATATAATATGATCAAGCGTTCCAAAAACTGGCGGAGCGACTGGTTCATATTCAATTTTAATCGCATCGGTGGCGCCAGCAAGCGCAGTTCCAGAAGTTTGTAGACAATGTAATTTAAAATATCGATAATTTTGACCAGTTGGAACGGTCCATGTTAATGTAGCTTTCCCAGTACCAATTTCATCAGCCTGAATGGCGCCAGTAGTATCTATATAATCGCCAGCAAACGGCAAGGTACCTAAGGAAACAACACTCCTTGTATTTGATGATGTAAGAGTTCCACCAGTAACTGTTAATGAGATTTTCCTAATATAACCAGGATACTGAGTAGTATTTCTTAAACTGAAATTGTTTGTCATAGTACTTTGATTTCCTCTAACAGCTCCAGTTGAGCCATTGAAGACTCGCATAGCTAGTGTTGCACCACTTACTGTGGCGGCAGCGGAATAATCAGTTCCTGCAGCAGAGAATGAATTGCTTGTATAGCCTCCCCAGCCTATAGGAGAAATTGCATCTGTTGAATTCGCAGCCTGTGTGCGTATAACATTATTTGCCGCGTCTTTTGTTTTTATAACACTAAGACCTACACCCAGTGCCATAGCAAAAATAGCTAATGGTCCTAATGCCTTTTTAATTATTTTGCGCATATTATTTCCTCCTTACTATTTTTTTAGGATATCACGCATATATATATCTAGCTTACATAATATACAAAGCATACAAAAATTGCAAGAAAATATTTGACAAACCTATAGTGCGAAAAGTTAGAAAAGTAGATGTTATGTTTATTATCTAAATTTGTAAAAAAGTTGTTAACTTCTTATAAGTGAACAGCCCGTGTTTTTGTTTACATAATTTATAGTAAAAGAAGTTTTACTTCTTCTTTTTATTATTCTTCGTTAAAAAATAGTATCCAGTAATAATTGTTAAGCCAATAATTCCAATAAATAAAACAAGAGCAATCGTCGTGCTTTTTTCTAGGCTGACTTCTACATATGCAGATATTTTATTAATTACTTCTAACATTAGTGTATCTTTTCTCTTCGCTAATATAATATCACGACTTTTTGACTACTTTTATAATTCGTTTAATAATTGGAAGGTCTTCCCAATATCCGCTTTAATAAAAAGTACATTAGGGTTTAAGTACGTTGGCACACTGATATCTGTTTTATTAATGACAACAATATTTTTACCTTTAAAATAGTTTACTAAACTCGCGGCGGGTTGCACCACTAGACTAGTGCCACCGATGATTAAGGTATCAGCTTTACTAATTGCTTCGACGGAAGACATAATTGTATTATGATCAAGTCCTTCTTCAAATAAGACAACATCAGGTTTAAGATAACCGCCACACGTTTTACACTTACCGCGTGGTGCTTCTAATGTCGCTTTTAAATCATGAAAAGTGCGACACTTAATACAGTAATTACGATGGACACTGCCATGGAGTTCATAGACTACTTTTGAACCTGCGGCTTGATGTAAACCATCGATATTTTGGGTTACAACCGCTTTTAATTTCCCTTCTTCTTCTAATCTAGCTAAATAAGTATGACATGGATTAGGAAGTGCATTAGGATAAACAAGATGTTTAAAATAAAAGTCATTAAAGAATTCTGTATCGCGAAAATACATTGTCCGTGATACCATTTCTTCCGCTGAGTAGATAGTATTAGTGGCTTTACTATAAACACCATCGGCACTCCTAAAATCAGGAATGCCACTAGGGACACTTACACCAGCGCCACCAAAAAAGACAATCTTTTGACTATGATCAATAATCTTTTTAAACTCTTTAACTTTTACTAGTAAGTCTTGCATATCTTGATTATATCATCTAAGCCTTCATATAAAAAGATGACTCGGACCACTAAACTAAAAAGCCAAGTAGGAATTAATACAATACAGTTCTATTACATTAATTTTGAATTAACAATTACTGTTAAGTTATTTTGATAATAATACTTTTTTAATGTTAAATGTCAATTTGCCTTTAGTAAAACAAGTATCATCTTTACCAGCTTTAATACTGATGTAATCTGGAAACTCCTTTAAATTAGCGTATAAAATCGTGCTGTTTCCTTGATTACTTTCATTAACACATTTAAATTTCATCGTGCGCCCTTTAATTTCTGCTTTTCGATTACGCACTATTTCAAAACTATCGTAAGGAATCGTTAGTGTATATTCGCCTGCTTCATATTCCGTATCAAGTTCAAGTGCAAACGAACCAAATTTAGCGATACTCTTACCATTTTTATGCTTAACGATACATTTAGTGGTATTACTCGTTATGGGATGTAGCGCAGTCAGCTTCTCATTAAATGTTTCATCAAATAATTCAATCATAGCGGTGTCTAAATATAATTCGATAGTGTCTCCAGCTTTATATTCGCCAACAGGTAGTTTGGCGCTTAAATATGGCTTGTTGTGGGCGTACTCAAAGAAGATTAAAGTACTTTCCTTATCTTCTTCAACACTTTTTACTATGCCTTTTACTTTAATATTATGGTTTTCATCTTTCGTTACGCTAAAGGCAGCTGTTGGTAACTTAAGCCCAATAGTTGCTTTTTCATTCTTATATTCAGGAAGAATTGAATCAAATTCTTTCGCGCTTAATGTTAGTTTATTACGCAATAATGTAATTGTTTTATGTTCTGGATCAAAAGTAGCGGGCAGATAGTTATATGTAATAACTTCCGCAATGCGACTTTCATTATCTTTGTCAAACAAATGCAGTCGCTCTTCAGCAAATTTAACATTAATCACATCACCTTCAACGATGACACGTCTACCATCTAATTTTGCGGTAATGGGTAAATTAGTATTTTCTAATACACCATAGACAATTAATTCACTACCGCGTTTTTCTTGAATTTCCACAACCATCCGCAAAGCATCTTCCGCATTTGTTTCAGTAACGTCCTCAGGTCGAATCCCAAATATAACTTCTTCACCAATATATTTTTCACTGATTAATTTTTTAATAATAAGTGGGGAAATAGGTGCCTTAATATCATCATTATCTTTAAATACTACATAGTAATCATCTTTAATCTTTTTTAAGAAACCGTTATAGATATTCATCTGCGGTGTACCAAGAAAAGTGGCAACAAATACGTTGTCAGGATGGTCATAAAGATTTGTTGGTGAATCAATTTGTTGCATATAACCATCTTTCATTACCACGATCAGATTCCCCATTGTCATCGCTTCAACTTGATCGTGGGTGACATAAATAAAAGTTGTCCCAAGACGACGATGTAATTTCGTTATTTCACTCCGCATCTGAACCCGAAGTTTAGCGTCTAAATTACTAAGCGGTTCATCTAAAAGAAATACTTTTGGCTCTCGCACGATAGAACGACCTAACGCGACCCGTTGTTTTTGACCACCTGAAAGTGCTTTTGGTTTACGAGTTAAATATGGCGTTAATTCTAATATTTCACTCGCTTTATATATCCGTTCCTTAATATCTGCATCTTTTAACCCTGCCATGCGGAGACCAAATGCCATATTTTCATACACTGTTTTATGGGGGTAAAGGGCATAGCTTTGGAATACCATCGCAATATCGCGATCTTTTGGCGGCATTTCATTCACAAGGACATCATCAATATAAAGATTGCCTGATGTTATTTCTTCAAGACCCGCTATCATCCGTAAAGTCGTACTTTTGCCACAGCCTGATGGACCGACAAAAACAATAAAGTCTTGATGATTAATTTCTAAACTTAAATCATTAACGGCTTTGACACGACCATCATACACTTTATAAATTCTTTCAAGTTTTAATTTTGCCATAAGTTATTCCTCCGTATTATCTAGTCCTAAACGAACTAATTTTGGTTCATAAGTTTTGTTAATATATTTATCAAAAACGCTATAACTATATAACGTATAAGTTAGCGCTAAATGACTAAAACCATATAATACAATAATAGCAATCGCTATTAGTTGCACTAACACAAATGGTATTAAGTAATACACTAATAAGGGTAGGGCTGCTATTACAATAAATAAGATATTTTGTGGTATTAGAATTACTCCGAGTAACAAACTATTCTTAAAAAATATCTTCACGTCAAACTTATAAATAGTAGCGCTAGTCATCATAAATAGCGTAGCACTTGTCACAATTACTAAAACAATTATTATGACAATCATAAATATAATCAGTAATAGTTTTGGAAAGCCTTGAACTGTTGGATAAAAATAGATGTTTGCATAAAAAACTACTAAATATATACTAAAAAACAACCCAGCCAGTAAACTTTCACCGAAATTAATGCGTACTCCAGCCCAAAAGTCACGCGCAACACGAATATCTGGGTCTTGGTATACGAGCTTCCGTATCACATTAAAAGTGCCGCCTAAACCAATAAAACCAATTATTAATAGCGGTATATTAATTGCTGCAAGTAATGTTTTTAATGAAAATAAGCGGAAGAGTCTTAGCGCTTCATCTTCTACTCCTGCCCCTTGTGTATTAATAAATAAATTAGCGATAAAATTAATACTAAAATAGGGTACAAAAAAGAGTGCTGTTAATAACGATAAAATAACTAATGTACCAAAACGATGACTTAGTATATCAAAATATGCTTTCCACCGATTCGCTGGTAAACTAGCACCCGCACTACCTTTATCTTTATTAAAAAAGTTATATAGCGTTCGTCTATTCATGATAGCCCCATGCTTTAATTTCTTTAATGTCGGGCACGACATCAATCGCCCCTTTCTTGAGCGTTGAAACCGCACCAACTCGATTCGCAAAATATAAAATATTGCTTAATTCGTTATGACTAAATTGCCACTTCTTTTTGTGTCTAATGGCGTAGAGAATAAATGAATAGAAAGCATCCCCTGCGCCTGTCGTGTCAATTGGTTCAACTCTTACTGTCGGCACTTTAATAATCCGGCCGTTATACGTAAACATTGAACCGCGATTACCTAGACTAACAACGATGATTTGCTCACGCTTTTTAAATGTATTAAGTGCGCTTTCAGCATCCTTTTCTTTCGTATAAGCGATAATCTCTTCTTCACTAAACTTGACAATCGCCGCTTCATTAATAATTTTACTAAATAAAGGAATCCATTTATTCATCGCCCCGAATATATCTTCGCGATAATTTAAATCAAAAGATAATTTTAGTTTGCGTGCTTTAACTAACTTAAGCACTTCAAGGGCGAAGTCTTGGCCGACTTTCTCGCTTAACATTAAACTCCCTAAATGCACCACTGTATGCAAAGGAAAATCAACTTTCTTTAATAACTCAATATCAAAAAGATAATCCGCAGCGTTGTCGCGTTTAAATTTAAAATCACGTTCGCCATTTACTAACGTCACGATTGCTTGTGTTGTTGCCTTCTTTTCATGTTGCTGAATAAAGACACATTTAAACGGGCGTGATTCGGCAATGCTTTTAAGCATCGTGCCATATGGATCAGTGCCAACACTACCCATAAAGCGCACTTCTCCGCCAAAATGGGCAATATTACAGGCAACATTAAACGGAGCACCACCAGGTAAGACGATTTCTTCGTTACCATCTTTAAAAATATCAACAAGTATTTCACCAATTACCGCGACCATTAAGCGGTTTCTCCTTTAATAAATTCCGTTTTAATAATATATTTACTTTTAACCGGCTCTTTATTCATTTGTTTAAGTAATACATCAACGACAGCTTTGGCCATCTCCTCAATGTTTTGTTTAATTGTGGTAAATGTTGGATACTGGATCCAGTCATTCATAATCCCGTCGTAGGTAATAATATCGACTTTTCGCGTGGCACTGCTGTCGTAGCCTAAGGCACGATAACAGGCAAAGCCATAAGCATCACTTGATGTCACAATCGCATCAAGATGTTGATACTTAGTAATGAATTTGTAAGCGTTTCCTAATTCTTCACCATGACGTGAGTCAACATAGAAACTTAAGTCTTCTAATCCTTTGTCACGAATAAAATCTTGGTACGCTTTATAACGTTCTAATACTTCTGACTGTACATTTGGACGTCCACCAATGAAACCAATGTGGCGGTGACCTTTATTGTATAAATATGCAAGTCCAGCGTACACTGCATCATAGTTATCACTTGTCACACATGGTACTTTGGGTCCAAATGAGCGGTCAATAGTTACAACGGGAAGAGAGTCATCAAATGTCTCATATTTATTGTGTGTCACGAAAATTATGCCGTCCACACGCTTATTTAACACAAGTTCGATGAAATCCTCCTCCCGTTCGCGTTTGTTATCACTATCAGTTACAAGAAGTTTATAGCCTCTGCGGTAAGCTTCATTTTCGACAGCTTGGATCATTTTGGCAAAGAATGGGTGTGATACCATTGGTACACAAATCGCAATGATGAAAGAACGATTGTATTTTAAGCTGCGCCCTAAAAAACTAGGTCTAAAATCGAGTTCCGCTATTGCTTTTTCGATCTTTTCCGCGGCTTTTTTGGATACATACCCATTTTTGTTTAAATAACGCGAGACTGTCGAGGTACTAAGCCCCGAAAGTGCGGCGACATCTTGTACTTTAGCCATAATTAATTATCTAGTTTTAAAAACTTTCTTTTTGTAAATAATATACGCTAATCCTGTAACAAGCACTAAGAGTAACATATAAATCATATAGTTTGGATTAGCAAGTTCATTAGTGCGTAGTCCTGAACCACTAGGACCAACATTTGCTTTAATATAAACCATACTATTACCAACAGTACTAAGAGTAACTTCATTCGCATAACTGCCAGTTAATCCCAAATCAAAGTCTTGACTAGCGTCCACTAGTGCTTTAACACTTGGCGTTAATGCATCATAACTACTAATTAAGGCATGAACCGCCGTTGCAGGACTTGCTAAGAGTGTACAATGTGAGAAACCACTATCAGCAGTGCGGACCGTTGTGTAGTAGCTTTGTAAGAATGTATAAGCGGCTTTAATATCACTGCCATCAGGTCCTAAGAACATATCTTTAATCACACCATTTTCACCAGCGTGAGTGAGTAAATCAAGTTTAAAGTGTGGTGCTGTTTCGTAATATGTCACTAATTCATCAAAGAACACGACACCCCAACCACCGCCAACTCTAGCGTCAGCTAAAGCAATAATGACGGTTTCATTTAAATATGCACTTGCGTCAATTACGATGCGTGTCATTGTAGCAAGTCTAGTCCCACTTGAAACAATCTTATCAATACCAGGTACATCATTAAATGCTGGGTTTAAGAAAGTTTCTTTAATCGCTAATGTGTCAGGGTCAAGAATTTGTAGTTCAGCACTATGGCCACCCATCTTCACTGACATAATTCCACTTCCACTTACTTTCATTGGCGCACTAAGGAAACGATAGCGCGCTTCTTCGGCAGCTGCTCCAGCCCATCCATTATAAAATTTAACGCCCTCTTTATTAAATGGCACTGCTTCACTCCAGAAAGTTGTATCACTACTAATTCCCGCAGCAAAATTAACACCTAAATAGGGATTAGCGTTATCACCAGAAATTTGTGAAAAGTCAATATCGTATCCCCAGTTAGTTAAATCATTAACTTCAAAATCTTCATTAACTTCAGTTAGTACAGTGCTTGCAAAAGGTGCATATAATGCAGTATTAGTGTAATAATCTAATGTTGCGGTTCTTGCTAAACTATTTTTATGATGATCGGCTACATCAGTGTCAATTTTCGCTAAACTTACTTTATGTGTTTGTAAGATACGCGCAACTTCGGTTGCGGTTTGATTAACCTTTAAAGCTCCAAATGTAACCGCTCCAAAGCCACCAGTTTTACTATCAACGATTTCGAGGTGTAAATCTTGGTCAATGTAGACATCAGGAATATTGACGATTTTAAGTACCATGTTAAGACTGCGATGCGGATCACTAAAAGCATCATTATGGATGCGAGCAACTTCATTTGATCCTGCCATGACTGATACATAGTTTCTAAGTTGATCACCTTCGAAAGCATTACCACCTAGTGTAAAAGTGACGTAACCCCCTTTGTGGGTCCAACTCCGTGATGTAATTGTCCCTGTCCAATCTTCGCGATGGAAACCATCGTAAAAATTATCGAGAGCATTAAAGTAACGATGGGTCCAGAATGTACCATAGCGCCCAGTAATCCAACTATCAGCGGTTGGCTTGTCACCAGGGGCATTTGTCATCGTTGGGAAGTTTGTGGCGTTAAAAGGTAAGTATTTGTCCACGACTGGTTCAGCATGTGTTTTAACAGCATTACGTGAATTTGTCCCTCTTACGGCACTAAACATGAGTGTTGATACAAGCAAAGTACCAACGAGCGAGAAAAATTTTCGTTTTGTCATATTATTAATCTCCTTTCTAATTAATTATTCAAAACTGCTTCGTAGGGAATATGGACTTCTTCCCCATTTTGGATGACGACATCACTTAATCCGCTGAAATCAAGGGTCGTTTCATAATATGTTTTAATATCATCAAAGAAGGCTACTGCCCAATCTTGTGAGATCACTTCATCAACAATCTCAATGTAGAGATTAGCGCCTAAATAGGCACTTAAATCCGCTACATAAGTTGTCATTGTCGCTAAGCGCGAACCGTTTTTAATAAGCGGGAACACCGCTCCATCACTATTAAATTTATGGTTATGATAAGAGGCTATTTGGACACCACTTTCGTCATACACCTTAAGCCTACTTGATCTGCCACCCATTTTAAAGGAAATTTGACCACTGCCACTTAAGGTAAATGTCGACGAACGTAAGGCATAACCTGCAACTTCACTACCACAAGCATCCCAGCCATTAAAGAAATATGTGCCTTCCTTATTAAAGGGGATTTCTTCCATCCAGTAAGTAGTGGCATCACTAATCGCATTATCAACATTAACATTCCCGTCAACCACTGTCCAACCACTTAAGTCGCCAGTTTCAAAGTTACCATTTGTAATAATATTATTATAACTAACGGCATCTTCAACAGTAAGCTTAATTTCCGCTGTTGCTTCGTTAGCGTAAGCATCTTTGACACTAATAGCTAATAAATATGTTCCTTTTTGCAATTCAAAATTTTCTAAATCAGGATTAGAAACAGGTGTGCCGTTATATTTAACACTAGTAATACTTCTTACTAATTCAGTAGTAGCCGTGTAGTCATCTTTAACCGTAATATTTTTTAAGAACCGATTAAGTGATGTTGTCATCACCCCTAATGTCGCTTCATAAGCAAAACCGCCTTCAGTAAGACTAATAACTGGGGCACTACCGCTAATTGGGAACGAAATACCACCATTATACACATCGATATAGTCTGGTTTTGCCGCTTCGTCATCAAGATTAGCGGCCCAAGTTCTCAAATTACCAATGCCAGTTTTAACTTCCGTTTCACTTAAGTTTACTTTAAAGTCATCAGCAACTAAAGCACCAAATGGTCCACCAGCAGCGTTGTCTACAAGTGTAAAGTATAAAACTTCACCAATATGCGCCGAAACATCAACATAGTAAGTAACTAACGATAAGGCTAGGCCTGGATCACGGAATCCAATGTTACGATAAGTACCAATCACTTCACCAGTTAACCCTTTATTTAATGTGATGTACACATCCGTGTGCGCGGCTCCACCTAATTTGAAACTCACAAATGATTTATTATCACCTTTATCAACGACACTAAATTTTTCACTCCGCATTTTACCGACTAATGTTTCATCGGCAAAGTTATTCAGTAAGTAACTACCTTCACCGTGATAAAGTCTGTTGCCCCAATAAAATTCACTAGTGCTACTAATGATGGAACCACTGAAGGCGCGACCCGATAATACTTTCCAATAACTAGCGTCACCAGTTTCAAAACCACCATTACGCAAAACTTCAACTGGTGGATCTTGATCGATATCTTCTTCGGCAAATTGCAGTAATTGATCGGCTCGTTCAACAAGGGCATCATTTTTCTCCTGCGCTGTATTTAATAACTTAAAATCATCTAAATTCCAGAATGAATAATCTGTGTAATCACTTTTAGTGTCATTATCTGTCACTTTGATATAGATAGGTTCGAGTAAATATTCGGATAAATCGACGACATTACGAATGAGCTGACTAGTAATCGTTGTTCCATTAAAATCAGTGTTCGTTAACTTCGTTACTTTTTCGGTGCCACTATTTAGGGTAAATTCAAGCGGCTCTTCTTTCCCAACCTTAAAGAATTCAATATATGACTTAGTCGGGTCTTTGGCCGCTCCTAATTTAACTGAAATTAGTCCTAAACCATCGAGTTTAAATTTGGCACTCGTAAGCGTACCCGTAAATGATGGCAAGGAACTTGTGCCACCAGCGTAGAAATAATTACCAACCTTCAGACTTGCTTGACCATCAGGTAAAACATCAAGATTTGTAATATCTTCTTCATTAAAGCCCCCTAATCCACCAATTTCCCAACCTTGAATCCCATCTTCAAATGATCCATTAGTAATTTCGGTTGGATAAATGACCAAGTCTTCACTATTGATAGTACTTGAGCCACCTTTACAGCCACTAATAACTAATAGTGCTGCGATTAAGACCATAAACTTTCTTCTCATTTTTTAGCTACCTCCTTTGGTGCAATTTGATTATATGTTAGGTTTTTGATTTTAAATTTTTCATTGGTTAATGATTTTATCGTTAAACACGGACTAGCATTAGTGTAAAAAAGCATACTAAATGAATATTTACCGTTATTAATCAAAACATCCATCGCACTTTTGTCAAAAACAATATCTAATGATAATTTATCATCATTTTCTTCAAGCTTGATTGTGCGGACTTTGGTCGATGAACCATCCGTATTTTGGATATCTGGACGATTAAATGTTAATGTTTTTGCCGTTGCGTTAATCACAATGCTCACCTTTTCATCATTTGTAAAATATAAAATGGCTTCATTAACACGATTAAATTCAAGGCGGTAGCGATGGGCATATTTTTTATCAACTGGAACACTAAACACTTCATATTCAGCATCATTAATAATTTGTGTTTTTGTGTAGTAATTACTTAAATTAGGCACAAACTTCTGGTACAAACGATTATGCTTAAGACTTAATTCACGTACAAGCGTCAAATTACCAGCGTAACCTTCAGTGCGCGACGGATAATCGCGGTCCCACATATTTTGCCACGCTACTAAATAATGTTTGCCTTTGGCGGTTAATGTTTGTGGTGCATAAAAATCAAAACCATTGTCAATTTCACGAGCGCTACTTTCACTTTTAAAAGCTCCAGTTTCATAATCAAAATTACCGACAACATACATTGTCGAATGAACATTTTGATATTCATACTTATTTTCAGGAACCTTAAATTGATGTGAGTAAATTAACACCGTCTTGTCATTATCAAAGAAGACAGCAGGACATTCAATCATTTCTTGTTCACCTGTTATCGAAAGACTTACCCCGACATAAGTAAATGTTTTAAAGTCAAGTGTCTTATACATTAAGATACTTGAACCGTTATTTTCTTTACGCGCACTTATTAACACATAATATACATCTTCTTTTTTAAAGACAAAGGGGTCGCGAAAATCTTTAATTAAATGATCATTTGGTAAGTCATTTTCACTAATTACGGGATTAAGTTTACTCTTAATATATTTCTTTCCATCCGTGGAAATTGCTAGACACTGTGTTTGTTTTTCATCAGCAACACCAGTGTAGAGTAAGATATGTTTATGATTAAAAGTAAGGGCTGAACCAGAGAAACACCCAAATTCATGATCATATTTTTCACTTGGTTGTAGCGCTATTCCTTTTTCGTTAAATACGACTAAATCTGTGGACTCAAATTGTATCCAATGCATCGGCCCCCATTTAGTGTCATAGGGATTATGTTGGGCAAATAAGTAAAATTTACCAAAAGCATAAGAAAAACCATTAGGATCATTGATCCATCCCCTTTTTGGACTAACATGTAATAGTGGTCTTTTACTCATGCTTACTTTACCTCAATATCATGTTTTACTAACGACTTAAGCGTTGCAGTTCCTTCTTCACTAAAGAACGTAATATTAGTGCTATCAGTACTAGGATAAACAACACCGCTCATTGTGTAGTAGCCATCATTAATAAACACTTCAACACTGCTCACATCTAAAAATAATTCTAAAGTAATAATTCCATCGCTATTTGGACTAACTTTCGCATAACGCACATTAAGTTCGCCATCATCATCAGCGGATGTTAATTTTAAACCACTATTACGACGGTCAAAAACGACCATTTCTTCACTTGCATCGTAATATATGCGTGTTGCTTCATTTGGGCTTTTAAACACTTCAAAGCCAGCGCGACCATTACCTAATTCACTGACATCAATATTTGCTTTAAAGGTTAAGACTTTACCAGCAAATGGTAATGATTCCGAAGTATTTACGAGCGTTTTTTCACTAACCACAACTTCATTTGTGTAGTAATTAGTGATGGCTTTAAGTGGCGCTTGATATAAGTGCCCATCAACTAAACTTAAGTCGCGTGGTAAAGTAACTGCGCCAACCCAGCCATCAACCGCACTTGGGTAATTACGCGACCACATATTCATCCACGCCACCATAATATTTTGATTATTATGGCTAATCGCTTGCGTTGCGTAGAAATCAAATCCTTTATCGAGTTCTTGCATATAATCATGACCATAATCATTCGTAAATATGCCAGTTGTATAATCAATTTCGCCAATTTGATAAGTAACGGAATGAATATTTTGATATGTATCTTTCGCCTCATGCCGCACTGCTTGTGGCGAAGAAAGAATAATATCGCTCCCTGCAATATTAATAATATTTGGACATTCAAACATTCCAGGTCCAGTTAGGGTTGAAGCATATGTAACACCAACGGTCGTCCAGGTGCGCAAATCATTTGATTTATAAAGAATTAATTGCCCACCAGGTCCTTCTAATTTCCCACCAATAAGGGCATAATATGTATTACCAAGTTTGTAAACATAAGGATCACGGAAATCAGTAATGCGCGAACCAGCGCGTTGCCCAGAACCGATGACTGGATTATCATTACGCTTGCTAAAATTATAACCATCAAATGATGTCGCTAACCCTTGTTGCTGCACCCCGCCTTCGCCAACACTTGTATACATTAGATGTAAGTTGCCGTCTTTTCCGCTGATTGCTCCACCAGAAAAAACACCTAGTTTATCCGTCGACGTATCAGGAGCAAGTGCTACTTCAGCATCAATCCATTTAATTAGATCCTCGCTGACAGCATGACCCCAGTGCATCGAATCCCAATGACCAGCGTAGGGATAATGTTGATAGAAAAGATGATATAAACCATCATGATAAACAAGCCCATTGGGATCATTCATCCATCCAATAGTTGGCATTAAATGATATTGATGGCGATAAGTATTTTTCACTTCACCTTTATATTTAGAAGTATAGTCTCTCGCATCTTGAATAAGTGTTCCGATGTCATTACTGCCTTTAAAATCAAGAACGATGTCATCGACAAGAATAAAACTTCCGTCATTATCACTACTATCATTATCAACAATGTTTAAATACACCTCTTTACCTATATGACTACTAGCGTTTAATGTATGCCGATATAAAGTACGAACTGGTACAAGCGTGTTAAAGTGATTATTTGTAACACGCGCTAACTCTTCATTTGTAGCAGTTTCATGTAGCGATACATAACATAAACTTTTATCGCGTACCCCACCTAAAAGTATCCCGATTAGGCCGTTACCTTCAAGTGTGAATGTGTCACTTTTTAGGGTTCCAGTTTTAAAGCGCCCGAGAACACCGCTATCAAGGTAAAATTCACCTTCAACACGATGTTTTTTTCCCGAAGAATCGGCAATTTGCACTGACACATCGCTAAAAGCATCACCAGTTGCACTCCAGCCTGTTAAGTCACCAGTTTCAAAACCGCCATTTTGTAATTTAAGTTCTTTTTCACTAACTGCAGAAGTATTACCACAACTGCTAACGATGGTTGAGAGTAACGCTAATAATGTAAAATGCTTAATTTTATTCATAGATTGATCGCATCGCGTACACGACGAGGTGTTCAATGCTCCCTCCTCCCGCTAAATGTAAACTAATGCCGTTCGCCGCTAAGTCTTTGGGAAACGACCTAGCACTAATCGTCTTTTCGTCATTAATCACAAATTCAATTTGTGAACGGTCAACATATACTGTTAACTTAACATTCGTCAAATCACTAAAGTGCCCGTTAAAGTCACCATTTGTTAACCATGTATTATTTAAGTTTAAACCAGTGTTTACACCTGCTAAACGACTTATAGGATCAAGATAAATTGCCGTATATTCAGTGTCGTCAGCGCTCTTTCTTACTCGTAATTCTAAACGATTTGTTAAATCTTTTAAAGTTAGTGTTAAAGCATACATATCATGCTTAAAGTTAGCAAGTGCCGTGTTAATGTCTGTCACGCTCTTATTAAGGGCGTCAACAACGACACCCGTCGACAAATTATCGATAACATTATCAATAATTCTGACACCTAAATCATTTAAATCGGTGTCGTAATATAGAGATCTAGTTAAGCCAACGTTATGTGCCCAACCACTTTTAGCTAAATTAACCGCATGGCGTTGTGATTGTAGAATCGAAAACATCATTGCTTCCCCACTTACTGGATCAACAAAACCACTAGGGCCAGTAAACACATTACGGCCATAATCCATCCGCCGTGGATGCTCATGGTCAGCACTAAAGCGCGCGGTTGTTTTATTGAATGTTCCGACCCAATAAATAATGTTATTATCAGCGGTTGTTGCGGGTGCTGGGGAAATAGCGAGCATGTATTTATTCGTTCGTTCACCATTTTGATCATTTAGTGGTAAGAGTACTGGTAACTCCCAAACCGCCCCATATTTTGCATCACTATTTGCGTAATCAAACACATGCCCTTTATATTCCCAATTCGTAAAGTAATTTGGTTTATGAATGTTTGTTTGGTAAATTAGAGCCGTCCCACGCCCTGAATGCTCATCGCCACTCCCAATGATAAGAAAATAATCATCACCTTCGCGGTGGAGGTGCGCATCGCGAAATTCACCAGCGCGACCTTGACCAAAGTATTGGGTAATGGCAAGCTTATCACCTGTGACCCATTCAGTTAAATATGGATCGTTTAAGTCTTTCGGATAAGCAATCCCCACATTTTGATTCGAGATAATGCCAGGATGTTCATAATCGCCAGCAGTAAAGAAGATAACAGGATTGCCTTCGTGATCAAGTGTTGCCCCACCAGACCAAATCCCGTCAGGATGGACAGTACCTGCTGTTGGCACAATCACTTCTTTACGTGGTGTCCATGTCACCATATCTGGCGAAGTTAAGTGTCCCCATGTTATCCCTTGCGCATCATTGAAATAGGGCCCATTCGCGTTAAATTGGAAAAAGAGATGATATAATCCTTTGTAATAAAATGGCGCATGCGGTTCATTCATCCAGTGTTCATAAGGCCCGCCATGATACTGCGGTTTATATAAATCGTCCGTTAATGTATTTTGAATCCACACATCATTAAACGCTACTTCTTTAATTTTTCCATCCACTAATAATGATTCAAAATAGTCTTTATAATCACGATAATCAACAGCGACATTGAACATGCGTAAATCATCGATTAATCCCGATACAACGCCTGTTAAACAGTCACCTGATGAAGATGTAATCGTATTTTTACCAATTGTTAGTTGTTCGTCACACGGTTCAATATATGTCCCAACTGGAATATTCATTCGGTTAACAATGCGGCCATTTAAATATAAGCTAATAAAACCTTCGTTACCATTAAAAACCGCGAGAATATTATTCCAGGCATATTGTTTAAGTGGTGTTCCTTCATCCCAAATTTGATACCAACCATTATTTGTCCCGACACCGAACGAATATTTACCTTCACGTTTATAGCCGAGGGTGAATCCCATCGCTAAAGTGTCATCTTTGTAATATTGTGAGGCAATAGCTTGGAGTCTATCATCTTTGGCGTACTGATTACTATAGTTATACGCGCGTGGTGCAATCCAAGCGGAAAGCGAAAATTCGGGACCACTAACCATTAAATCAGTCGGATTGTAGGCAACATAAGTTGAATAACCATCGAACACCATCGCACTACCAGTAACACCTTCTTTAAATTGTATTTCTTTGCGTGGTGCTGTGTTACTTTGATGCATATGATAAAAAGCTTCTTTATCGGGTAATTTTTTCATTGAATCATACACCATTGAATTGTTATTTTCTTCAAATTTAAGGTGGACCATTAAACCACGATTAAAAGTATCAGTAGTGTCACTAGAACTCTCACTAGTTTTTGCGCAGCCACATAGCAAGGCAAAAGTTAGCGACAATAATATAAATCTCAATTTTTTCATAATTATTTTAAGCCAGTAAAAGCTACTCCTTCCACGATATATCTTTGGGCGAAAATATACACAAGTGCAATTGGAATTGTTGATAATGTTAATGAGGCCATTACCATCCCAATGTCTTGTGGATTACGATTATTTACAAGTTGTAAGAACACTTGTAAGGGTTGTTGTGCGGGATTTGGGAACATCAGTTGCGCGAAAATATATTCATTCCACGATCCCATGAAGGTAAAAATAGCGACAGTCGCAAAAATCGGTTTTGCTAACGGTACAATCATGCGGAAGAATACACCAATCCGCGAACAGCCATCAATGCGTGCTGCTTCTTCGATTTCACGTGGCATTCCTAAGAAATATTGACGGAACATATAAGTATAAAATAATGAAGCAAACCCTGGAATTAAGTAACCAATGACGTTAAATGGTTCCTTAAGTAAACCTAAGTAATAAAGAATTAAGTAAGTCGGAACAACACTTGTCTCAATTGGAATAATCATTAGTAATAAAATAATTGTTGTTAGTGCTTTATTGCCAGGGAAATGGAAACGTGCGAGCGCATAACCCGCAATTGAATTAATGACTAAAACAGCAACGATTGTCACACTAGCGTAAATTAAAGAATTGAGCACACTTTGCCCGAAGTTTTCAAAGCCTTGAAATAGTTTAATATATGACACAAACCATTCACCGATATTCAGTGACGGCGGGAAGAATGTTCTAATTGATGTCATTTGCGCATAAACTGTCTCATGATCTTTAAATGAGTTACTAACCATCCATAGGACAGGAAAGAAAAAGATAACCGCTAAAAGTGCACATAAAATGACAATTATAATTGTTTTGATCACTTTACTTATTCCCATTTTAGCTTTATCAGGAGCAAGCTTAGCAATTGGTCCGTATTTTGCTTCAATAACGAGATTATGCTTCATTGTCCCCTCCTAATACTTTACGTAAAGTTAGTGATACTGTCGCAATTACAAAGGTATATAAGAGCGCAATCGCTGATGAATAACCAACATTTTTATACGTAACACCTGTGCGATAAATATATAACGACATTGTTAGTGTGGCATTAAGCGGCCCACCATTTGTCATAATCATTGGTTGCACCATGATGCGGAAGGCACCAATAATCATTGTAATAAGCACGAACACGATTGTTGGTTTAAGCGACGGTAATGTGACATGGAAAAATTGTTGTACTTTTCCCGCCCGATCAATACTAGCGGCTTCATATAAATCTTTTGGAATATTTTTAAGACCACTTAACAGAATTAACATTTGATAACCCGCTCCTTGCCAGGCGGAGATGATAATAATAAGCGGCATCGCTAATTTTGTATCTTGTAAGAAAAGCGAAGGTCCTAACCCAAAAAATCCTAAAATAGCGTTTATGAGTCCTTCTTGGGGGTTAAGTAAGTTCAGCCATAAGAATGATGTAACGGCGAGACTAAGCATAACAGGAGCGAAAAAGGCCCATCGTAAGAGACCATTCATCACTTTGATTTTATTAACTAAAAGCGCTAGGCTAAGCGCTAAACCAAACTGTAATGGGACAACAGCACCAACAAAGTATAAGGTGTTCTTTAACGCCGGCCAAATGTATGAATCACTAAAGACATCAATAAAATTTTTAAGGCCAATAAACTGGATATTATTTAGGCGACCCATATTGGCATTAGTGAAACCAAAGAATATTGAAACAAAGATGGGGACAATTACAAAAACAAGGGCAAGAATTGTCACGGGTATCATAAATCCGATACCCGTCAAACTTTCGCGAATATTATATTCTCTACTCCCAATCTGGAAGTAACCCCTTCTTCTTTTCGTGACAATATTCTCTATCTTCATTAATTACCTACATTGCCGCACGATCAACTCGTGACATTTGATCTTGAATATGTTTGGCTAAGTCGTAAGAGGCGCCTAATGTGTTGATATTTTTAATATAATCAAGCACTTCACCATAAGCATCTTTAAGCATTGGATACTTAACCATTTTCGGACGTGTAAATGTATTAACTTTAAGAAAGTCTGCTAATTCTTTTTCAGGTCCACTTTTGAAGACATCCATTCCATTTAATAAACTCTTATGCGTTGGAAATGTCCCAATCGCGTTAAACATCATTTCACTTGCCACTTCACCAGTTAAATATGTTAAGGCCACAGCCGCAGCGCCAACGTCACGACTATCTTTAGTAATGCCAAAGCCGAATGAACCATTTGGCGAGGCTAAAATATCGGATTTAACACCAGCATCGTTTTCATAAACGGGGAAAGGCATAATTCCATACTCATTTTTAAGGTTACCATCAGCTTTTGCAATCCGTCTTGCATCCCACGGCCCATGAATTTGGAATGGCACTTGTTCAGAAGCAAATGCACTATCACTTGTGCCGCTATATACCCATGATTCAGTACCACTTAAGCCTTCCTTCAAGTAAAAGCGTTCAAGTTGTGCAATGCCAGAAACAGCTTGCGGTGTTGTTAAAGCAGCGGCCACATTATTTTCGGTACCAAATGTTGCGCCCGCGGTATAGACGAGTGGTGAATATAAATACATATGTCCGTCCGTGCCAAAACCAACATTTAAAGCGATTTGGTAAGGTTTACCTGCCGCTTTAAGTGCTTTTTGTGCATTATGAACATCTTTAAAGGACCACGGCTGATCTAAATTACCAAATTGCGCATCAGTATAGCCCACTTCACGTAACATTTTCTTATTATAATAAAGTCCACCAGGTGCTTCCATTGCACTTAGAAAATATAATTTATTATCAATCGTCCCTTGCCCAATCACTGAATCAACATAAGAATTCTTCACTTCGTCACTAACATGTTCTCCAAATGGAACAATGACGTTATTATAAACTTTTGCCGCCACGTCACTTGAGTCAACGGCGACGATGTCTGGTAAACCACCAGTTAAAAGTGAGGCATCAATTTTTGATTCAAGAGTTGTGCCCCAGAATGTCATCGACATTTTAAGTGTTTGACCATTAGGGGATTTAATCCCAGCATTATTAAAGTTCGTTTGGATTTGTTTGTAAATTTTCCCTTCATCTTCTGTTTCATTTTTGTGCACCCATACTTGGATTACTTTTGTTCCAGGATTTAAAGGATCAATACTTTCAGAACTTTCTGCGCCACATGATGTTAACACACTCGTCAACATAAAAAGACTTGCTAAAGTCAGAAATGATTGTCTAATTTTTTTCATATATCTATCGCTCCTAATAATTGTGGTAGCGTTCCCACATTTTTATTATAACAGAGTTATGTTAGTGCGACAACACTTTTTTTAAAAAATATAAGATTGTACAAAATAATGATTATTGTATGGCCATAATTAATTTTAAAAATTTAAAAAAAGTCTACATTTATGGATTAAAAGTAGACTCATTTAGCACGTAATGGCGTCCCGGGAGCGACTCGAACGCCCGACCCACAGCTTAGAAGGCTGTTGCTCTATCCGACTGAGCTACCGGGACACGCAAGTTATTTTACAATAAATGGATATTTGTTTCAACAATGGATATCAAAATAATAGAAGAAAAGGTTAAATTGACAAGATAAAAAACTGAAAGAATCATTTTTTGCAAAAAATGGTTTTTTTAG
>MWEF01000016.1 GCA_002070905.1 Tenericutes bacterium ADurb.Bin087
TCCACGCTCTATTTAATAGTTTTTGGGGGTCTTTTCGCTTTTTCCACGATTTTCCACGTTCTATTTAATTGAGCCTTTAATTACTACTTTTTAGGTTCAGCTTTTTTAGTAGTTTTAGGTTTAGACTTTTTTGTTACTAAAGAGTCACGAATTTCCCGAAGTAATAACACTTCTTCGCTTGGTTCTGGTTCTGGTTCTGGCTCTGGTTCAGGAGCAGCTTCTTTTTCTTTGTGAAGAAGTTTAGCGCGTAAAGCTTCCGCGCGTTCGTTAAGTCTTGTGAAGATACGGACAACAATGAATAAAACGAGCGCGATTAATAAGAAATTAATAATTGCTTGCACGAATAATCCCCAAGAAATGGCAATTTCCGCAACTACAGTGCCGTCAGCGTTAATAACCTCTGGTCTAATAACCCATTTTAGTAATGAAACTTCATTACCGAGTAATAAGGAGATAGGTGGCATAATAACGTGATTGACTAAACTAGTAATAATCGCGTTAAACGCTCCACCGATAATAATACCTACTGCAAGGTTTATGACATTACCGCGAGCAATGAAATCTTTAAAATCTTTAAAAAACTTTTTCATAATCTAATTCCTTTCTGGTTTCAATTTTAGCATAACGATTATATTTAAGGGTAAAAACAATTGAATAAATAGAACTTTTAAAATGCAAAATTAAATAAAATGATATATATTGATATTGTTATTACTAAATTAAGTAGAGATTAACATGTTGTGAATAAATCACAAAAAGGAGAAATTATGTCTAAATTTAAAATCATTGTAGATTCAACAGTCGACCTTAGTCCAGAACTTTATAAATTAATTGATCCAATTATTATGCCGCTTAATGTTCATATCGGCGAAGAAACATATCGTGACTACTATGAAATAAATGCTGAAAAGTTATATCAAAAAGTTGCAGAAACAAAAGCCGCGCCAAAAACAAGTGCTGTTTCGCCAGGCTTATTTAAAGAAACATTTGAGAAAATTAAAGCTGAAGGATATACAGGCGCATTATTTGTCGGGATTGGTAGATCGTTAAGCGCGACAGTGCAAAGTGCGCTGCTTGGCGCTGAAGAAGTTGAAGGTTTTAAAGTTCGGGTCATTGATTCGCACTCACTATCAACGGGAAGTGGCTTACTTGCGTTACGTGCTTATGATTTACGCGCCGAAGGAAAAACACTTGATGAAGTCGCGGATTATCTTGATACATTAGGACTTAAAACCCGCGCTCAATTTATCGTTGACAATTTAGAAATGCTTGCCGCGGGCGGGAGAGTTACAGGTATTAAATTATTTTTTGGTCGTATCTTACGCGCCCACCCATTCTTACAAGTCAATAACGACAAACTAGAAGTCATCGCGACACCAAAAGGCAAGACTGAAAGAGCGCTTGATTTAATGCTTGAAGTGGCACGCGAAGAAATCACGGCTGGATTAGAGTCACCGCGTGTTTTTATTACGCACACACAAGGTGGCGAACGAATTGATTATCTCTATAATCAACTAAAAGAGTTCGTTGATCCTAAAAATATCTATATAACTGAAGCGGGCGCTGTTATTTCAAGTCACTGTGGCGCTGGGACAATCGGCATCTTATATATTCGCAAATAAGATTTAGTTAAACACTAGTGAAATGCCGCTTAATCGCGGCATTTTTTAGTTATTTTGTTGCTTTGCACACTTTTCACAATAACCATAAATAGTTAAATCGTGACTTGTGGGAATAAAATTGTGACGCGTTATATTTTTGTTAATCATCGCCTCTAATTCACAGTCAATCGGGAAGCGTGCTAAACAATGTGTACAAATCATATAATGATGATGACGACCATCAATTAAGTAATAATAAGCCGTTTTATTAATTGTGCTTTTCCCTAAAACGCTTTCTTTTTCAAAATATTCTAGGGCGCGATAGATTGTTGAAAGATAAATTGATCCATCTTTAAGCAATTTTTCAATATCTTCCGCACAAAGCAAAGAAGACTTAGCTTTAAATAAGTTAAGCACTAGTGTGCGAGCGGGTGTGAGGCGCATCTTTAATCCTCCTTTTATTAATGACAACGCGAATAATATAGGCAACAATTAAGAATGTAGTAAAAACCATAATGATGGCGGGTCCAGTCGGCAGTGCAAAGTGATAGGAAATTGTAACGCCAGTAAATGTTGTAATAAGCGAAAGGATAACTCCGCCCCACAAAGTCATATTAAAACTTTTTGTTAATTGTCTTGCTATTAAAGTTGGGAACAAGATGAAAGCGGAGATAAGTAATGCCCCAATTGCACGAACACCAACAACGACAAAAATAGAAGTTAACGCTGAGAGTGCATATTTTAGGAATTTGGTGTTTACCCCCGCAAAACGTGCATAAGTGACGTCAAATGTCGTTATCATAAGCTTACGATAGAAAAATAATACGAAGCCAATAACAAGCAAAGCTAAAATAGAAGCGCCAATAATTTCTGGAACCGTAACCGTTAATAAACTGCCCACTAACAGTGATTCCACCGATCGATTAAAACCAGCGCTTTTACTAATAATAATTAAACCAAGCGCTAAAGCAAAGACACTTACCACACCGATCGCAGCATCGTTATCTAAATCAGCGCGCTCTGTTAAGAAGGTAATAGCGATTGAAGCTAAAAGGGCAAAAGGCAGTGCAATATAGAGCGGCTCATTACTAAAAAGTAAGCCAACCACGACACCAGTAAAAGCAATATGTGCCATCCCATCAGCAATTAAAGATTGTTTTGATAAGACGAGAAATGGACTTAAAAGCGCCGCGGCTAAAGCGATAAGTAACGCTAATAAGAGCGCATAAACCATAAAGGTATGTTGCAAGAAACTAAACATGAATACTATGCTCCTTTGCAAAATATTCTTGTAAATCACCAAAGAAACGGATTTCTTGGTCTATATATAACACATTAGCGCAATCACAAAGCGCGCCATGAAGTTCATGGGTGACAAAAATAATTGTTTTCCCTTCATGATGTAATTCTCTAATAATTTCATTAAAGAAGCTACGAAACGAAGGATCAAGCGCTGATGTCGGCTCGTCTAAAATAATAATATCAGGATTGCTAATAAGCGCCCGAATTAAATAAACGCGTTGTTGTTGTCCACCCGAAAGATGGGCCATCGGCTTTTTTAGTAAATGTGGAATTTGCATCTTTGTAAGCCATGATTTTATTAATTCGCGTTCGGTTTTACTAATAATTAATGATTGTTTAGTAAAGCCACTATAAATTACTTCCTCAACAGTAATTGGAAAATTAGGATTAAGATTTAATTTCTGTGGCAAATAACCTAGGCGGTCATTATTTCGCTCAATGGTACCATGTGTTGGCGCTAATAGATTGGCAAGCAAACGGATAAAAGTTGTTTTACCTGACCCGTTTGGACCAATGACGTAAAGGAGCATCCCTTTAGTAATCGTAAAGTTGATGTTTTTAAGCGCTAAGACATCGCCAAAATCAACACTGACATTAGTGAGTTTAATCACTGAAGGCTTGTTTGAGGTTTGCGACATTTTGGGCGAAGAGGTCAGCATAAGTTACACCCTCCTTTGCTTGTGCTGGCGTAATATTGTGATACCCGTGAAGTTCTAAAAGCGTAATTTCATAATTTTCTTTAGCGAGTTCGTTTTTAATTAAGTTACCAACGCGTGGTTCCACTAATTCTTCAATAAATAAGTGATGGACACCAGCGGCTTTAATTTCATTAATAAAATTTACAATCTCTTGCGATACAAAATCAACATCAGGCGTATAACCTTCATTAATTGTTTTAATTGTTAAACCAAAACGACTAGCAAAGTGGCCAAGCGCATTATGTCCTGCAAAGAATATTGTGGGATCAGATAATGGCGTTAAAAAGTTTCTTAACTCGGTTCCGCTTGCTTCTAAACGCCCAGTATAATTTTGATGATTAGCGGTAAAATAATCGCTATTTGCAGGGGAAATGTCATTAATTACGGGTAACAACATATCCATAATTCCTTTATAGAGATGCGGGTCAGTCCAAAAGTGCAGTGAATCATGGTCGTGATGGTGTTCATTATTACTTGTTTCACCTTCTTCGTGTTCAATTTGTGCACAAGTACTCATATCAAAAGAATTTTCATTTGTCACTAATGATTTGGCCCATGTTTCTAATAGCGGACTAGTATAGACAAATAATTTAGCGGCATTAATATCGGTTATGTCGCGCGGTGTTGGTTCAAAATCATGAAGTTCGCTTCCCCATGGCACAATATTTTTTACAAAAAGTTTATCGCCGACAATATTTTTAACGGCGTCATAACTTACAAACGAAGTCACAACGATATCTGGCTTTTCTTTTGTAGTGCACCCCGCTAAAAGTAAGAACGGTAATAGTAATAATAGTTTCTTTTTCATAATTCTTTGATTTGCGAATGGTTCGCAAAAGAATTATAGCACACCACTAAATGTTAACGTTAATGAAAAGCAAAGGCGCCACGAATGGCGCCTCACCTATATTAATGGGCTCTATTAATGTTATTTAATTATTAACCAGCAATCTTTAACGATTTAACAAGAATGCTTGATGTTGTGTAACTACTAAGTTGTAATTCGTTTTCATTAGCAACAGCTTTTACATCCATAAAAAGTTTAACTAAGTTGCCAGCAACGGTAATTAAATTAACGGGTTCTGCTAGTTTACCATCTCTAATCATAAACCCTGCGGCTTGTAAGCTAAAATCGCCACTTGTGGTGTTGAGTCCAGAGTGAAGCCCCATAAGTTCATTAATAAAGACGCCTTCTTTAACATCTTTAATCATCGTATTAAAGTCATTGCGGCCAGGCTTTAAGGCAATGTTAGAAATACCAACACTAATTTTGCCGCCCGTATTACGACCATGACCTGTAGGTGCAACCCCCATCTTTGTAGCGGTGCTTAAGTTGTGTAAAAATGTTTGCAAGATACCGTTTTTTATAATCGGTTTATTAGTTTTTGCGACACCTTCATCATCAAAAAAACGATAGAAGAGGTTGTGTGTTAAAGGTGCATCTAACACCGTCACTTTTGAACTAGCAACACGATCATTTAACTTATCAGCAAATAAAGATGTATTCTTTTCAACGCGTTCCGCACTAGCGCTTGTAAGATAAGCCCCTAGTAAGTTTGCTGTCATTTCGGGGTTAAAGACAACAGGATAATCTTTAGTAACACACGGTTTACCACCAAGTTTTTTAATAACACCATCAGCAGTTTTCTTTACAAAAGCATCAGCGTCAAATTTAGAATAATAATTATCAAGGAAAATTTCGACATGCGACTTAACGTCTTCGCCTTCTTTAGCAACAACCCACGCCACATAATAAAAATAGTTTTGGCTTGTAGCAAGTTTTAAACCATGAGAATTAAATAATTTATAATCACTTTCATTTTCTGTATATTCGACAGTGGAAACCGCACTGATAAGGGGGTGCGCAGTCTTTAACGCTTTTTCAATATTAAATAGTGATTCAAGCTTTTCGCTTTCACTAATTTGTGCAAGTTCTTTGTTATAAAACGATTTTTTGCGATAGCGCGGACTTCCTTCAAAGATAATGCTTAAGTCTTCGGTTTCGGATGCACCAGCACTCATTTTAATTTGCGCCACTAAGTATTGAGCGGTAGTTTTATCGTCTTTTTCGCTCATTGCAAAGCCCATTTTACCGTTATAAATACCGCGTGCCATAATGTTGATTGAGGATGATAATACGTATTTTTCCACACTTGCGTCATAGACACTCATGTTGATTGCTTTGTCTTTTTGAATAACGAGTTCAGCAGCTTCTAACCCTTTTTCTTTCGCTAATTCAAAGAATTTTTTAACGTTCATTGTAGTTTTCCTCCTCTGCCCCCAACGGTAATTTCACTAACGCGAATTGTTGGTTGGCCAACATCAACAGGAATGCTTCCGCTTGCCGCTCCACAATTTCCTTGCGCACGCTCAAGATCATTAGCAACCATATCAATTTTCATTAAGATGTCAGCGCCATTCCCAATTAAGGAAGCGCCTTTTACTAATTCCGCAACTTTACCGTCGCGAATAATATAAGCTTCATCACACGCAAAGTTAAAGTCACCTGTTGCAGGATTGACTGAACCTCCACCTAGTGATTTCGCGTATAATCCAAGTTTAACGCTACTAATGATTTCTTTGGGCGTATGTTTACCAGCGGCAATATATGTATTTGACATCCGGCTTGTTGGTTCAAATGTGTAATTTTGGCGTCGTCCTGAACCATTACTTTCTTCGCCCATCCGTCTGCCGTTAAAGCGGTCGACAAGATAACTTTGTAAAATGCCGTTTTTAATTAAAACATTTTTCTTTGTTTTAACCCCTTCGTCATCAATATTATTTGAGCCCCAGGCATTTGTAATAGTGCCATCATCAATAGCAGTAACAGCGGGGTGGGCAACTTGTTTACCAACTTTGCCTGCAAACGGGGATAACCCTTTACTCACCGAACTTGCTTCAAGCGGGTGACCACATGCTTCGTGGAAAATAACGCCACCAAAGCCATTACCAATAACAACAGGCATTTTTCCACTTGGACATTCCGCAGCGGATAATTTTCTTACCGCTATATCAGCAACATCACGGGCGATTTTTTCAAGATCTAAACCTTCAACATATTCAAAACCTTTATGAGCCCCTGGTCCTGCAAAACTATATTCAAACGCGCCTGGTGCCATGGCGATAGCTTGAAGAACCATCCGTACTCGCTCTTGTCTGTCACTAAAGGCCTTACCTTCACTATTAAAAATAGTGATATTACGCACTTGTGTTAGTAACACACTAATAGCGCGAACGATTCTTTCGTCATAATCTTTCATCACTTTATTAGCAAACTTTAACTTTTTAACAACTTCATTAACGTCCACTAATTCAAGACTTTTTTCTAATTCGTGATTTTTACGAACCCTTACGTTCTTAAGTTTTGAGATAGTAAGAACTCTTTCATCTTCAAAACCAGCACTTAATGCCTTAGCAAGATTTAATAAACCTTTTTTGCTTAAGTCACTTGTGTGACCATAAACACTTTGTAATCCTTTTAAAATGCGGATGCCTGCCCCATATGTTAACGAAGTCGCGGGCGCTTGTGTTTTACCATTTTCAATTGTGTAATTTCCGCTATAAGTTTCTTCTAAAAATATTTCTGCGAAATCTCCACCAGTACTAAGCGCAACATTTAATACTTCGAGGGCAAGTTTTTTTGTAATCATAACACTTTCCTCCTAATTAAAAATGATAACAAAGATAAATGATAAAAAGGAGAAAAAACGTTTCAAAAAGCTTATTTAGCTCTTTATTCGGAACAATAGTAGTTTAAAAAATGATTAATTAGTTGTGTGTTTTATCGATTGAGTAAGAATTTTTTCTTTTTTTGTTTGATGATTTGCGAACAATGAGTACGGGTTTGACTCTAATGTTTTGACCAATAGTGGGAGTGACATAAGATTTGTCATTAAGTTTAGTCATAATGTTTTCAACAACGTCTTTATGAATTAAATCAATTGGTTGGGCGATGGTTGTAACATTTAACATTTTTAACCAATTTAATTCATCAAAAACAATAAGCGGTAAATTAATTTTTTCTTCACGCATAACTTCCATTACCTCAGAACCGAACGTATTTGTTCCGGCGATGATAGCATCCACATTATGTGTTTTGATAAAGTGACGACATTCATCTTTAATACTAACTCCTAGCGGGTAACGGCAAATCAACTCTTTATTAACAGGCAAATCTAATTCTTCGTGTGCTTGAATATAACCTTTTGAACGACTTGGAGTAAAGTCTAACTTAACGGTAAGAAGGAGAACATTTTTAAGTTCTTGTTCTAATAGATGCTTAGTAGCTAAATATGCTCCGTGTCCATCATCGACACACACAGCATCAACATAGGGATAAGCTTGGCGGAATAATTGCAAAAGAGGCACATTTTGCTTGTTTATTAACTTAATTAAGTCTTCGTTTTTATTAGAAATGGGTGTGAAAATAATAGCGTCAACCTTACTCGAAAGGAAAGAAGTTAGATTTTCTCTTTCAATGTCTGAATTTTCAAAAGAGTAAGCAATTAATACCTTATAACCATGTTTTTCAAAGTCAATAATTAGGTTTTTAAGCACTAGGTGGTAGAAGTGATTTTCGATATCAGCAATAATTATGCCAATGGTGTTGCTCTTTCCGCGCTGCAAAATTTGGGCATTATAGTTGAAAATATAACCCATTTTTTTAGCCATGTTTCTAATCTCAACACGTTTTTCTTCCGAAACATAACCTCGCTTTGAAAGAGCGCGCGAAACCGTCGCCACAGAAACGTTGCAAGCCTTTGCAATGTCTTTGATACTAGTTGACTTTCTCTTTACAACCATAATAAATTATCCCCGTATTGTAAATAACTCTTGACTTATCTTAATTATAGCATTAAAATAAAATGTGTAAACGTTTACATACGAAAATTAGTGAAAAATGAAACACTTTATTGGAATTGACATCGGGACAAGTGGAACTAAGGCGGTTCTTTTTGATGAAAAAGGAACACAAGTTAGCGATTATAGAGTTCGATATCCATTAAGCAGACCACAAGTTAAGTGGGCAGAACAAAATCCAAATGACTATTTTAACGCAACGATTACTTGTCTTAAAAATTTAGTGGTGAATAAACGAGTCCTTAGTGAAAATATAATAGCTCTTGGTTTAACTGGTCAAATGCATGGTCTTATATTATTAGACGAGAATGATCAGTTGCTGCGACCCGCTATTATTTGGTGTGATAATCGCACTAGTGCTGAAGTTAAGGAATTAGAAAAACGTTTTGGCAAAAAAATTAGTCAAGTGACTGGCACAGTTTCTACCCCCGCCTTCACGCTAGCAAAATTATTGTGGGTCAAAAATAATGAGCCAACTATTTTTAGTAAAATAAATAAAATATTATTACCGAAAGATTATGTTCGATATCGACTAACAGGACAATTTATTAGCGATTATTCTGATATGTCAGGAACACAATTGATTAATATTAAAACATATGAATATGATAAAGAAATCCTCGATTATGTTGGAATTGATGAGAGCAAACTTCCCAAAATCATAGCAAGCATTGAAAATGGCGGAAAGATTAATCCGAAAATTGCAGATCAAATAGGTTTATCTCGTGATTTAGTTGTTGTTGGGGGAGCTGGTGATCAAGCTGCAAGTGCGTTTGGTACAATGACATTTGAAGAAGGACAATTTAGTATCAGTTTAGGATCTAGCGGCGTTGTATTTGCTCCAAGCCCGTTAGTTATTGATGAAACAGGTGCCATTCAAACCTTCGCCTACTACTCGCATGGCAAGTATCATATCATGGGTGTAACGCAAGGGTGTGCGTTGTCAATTCAATGGTTAAAATCAAATATTTATTCACGAAGTACTACTTTTGAAAAGATTGAAAAAGATGTTTCCGGTGTACAAATTAAAGAAAGAACACCGCTTTTTTTACCATACTTGCAAGGCGAAAGGACACCAATCTTAAATCCGAATGCCGAAGGAGTGGTTTTTGGCATAACCGCAGATACTAAACGAAATGAATTAGCATACTCTGTTTTTGAAGGAGTGGCATTTTCCATTCGACACAGCTTAAAAGCAATAGTAAAATTAGGAGTAGTACCTAAAAAAATCAAAGTTGGTGGTGGAATGAGCAAGAATTTAGTATTGATTCAAATTCTTGCTAACGTATTGCAAATGCCGCTCGCTGTTCCTTGTGTAGAAGAAACAGGTTGTTTTGGAGCAGCACTTATGGCAGGAATTGGGGCGGGTCATTACGCATCAGTGGAAGATGCTATTGCCCGTGTAAATCACCCCAAAGCAAAAGTGTATTATCCCGATAAAGGCTTAAAAGAAATATATGACGTACGATTTAATCGCTACGTTGAACTATATCGTGTTTTAAAACCGTTGTTTTAGATTCAATTTGTTGAAAATTAGAATGATGTAAAGTTATGATTTGTGTGTAAACGTTTACACAAAAAGGGGGCAAGATGGGAAAACTTGGAAAAATAATTGGTAATTCGATTATTTTATCGTTATTAGTACTATCGAGCTGCCAAAGAGTGGGAGGAAGCATGATTACAAGAAAAATGACTAAGATTCATGATAATACGGAAACGTATGATAAAGAACTTGGAGCACGCTCTCTTTTACCCATTGGCAAATCACGTATTCACTATCGACCATCAACTGGTTGGTTAGGAGATGCCCATCCTATGTACAAAGACGGAGTGTGGTATTTGTATTATCTTGATTTACCATTTAACACGACTAATCGCATCGCACTTTCAGGGGTTCGTCAAGGTTTAGCTATTTCTACTGACCTAGTAAATTGGGAAGAGTTAAATCCAAAAATTGATAACTCAAATAGAGCATGGTGGGCCATCGCTAATGTAAAAAAAGATAACCAAATTTACTCAATGTTTAATGATGTAGTTACCAATACAGGTTACGGATTAGCCAAAAGTGATGATTTTGTTAATTTTATTGATTATGGTGCAGTTTATCCTTATTCATATGTTTTAGGAGATGAAGCTAGAGACCCGACGCTATTTTATGATGAAAAAGAAGATTTATATTATTTTATTTATGGCGTGAAAAATAACTCAAAGATTTATGATAACGCCCAAGGTAAATTATATTATTCTACGACAAATGATTTCCAGTCATTTAGTGAACCCAAATTACTTTATAATCCAGATAATGCAAGCGTGACAGAGTGTCCTGAACTATTTAAAATAGGGAAAAAATATTATTTAGTTATGACTTGGGGCACTGATCGTGTTGGAACAGCGCGTTATCGTGTTTCAGATAATATTACAGGTCCGTGGATTGCCCCTCTTATTGATACAATTCAAACAACAGAGTTTATGGCTCCAAATAGTCGAAGTAACGGAAAAGAGCAAATAACATTCGGTTGGATTCCAACTTATAAAAATAATGAAGATGGTAATACATGGCAATGGGGCGGTGATTTGGCGTTTCCACTAAAACTAATTCCAAGAAAAGATTATTCATTAAAATCAGAACTCGCAATTGATGTTACTAAAATTCGTGCGGATCAAACATATGATTTTTCCAAAGATAAATATGATTATGTAAAAGGAAGCGGTTGGTATATGTCAGATAAAGGATTTGTGTATGAAGAAAACGCTTCGTATGGAGAAGTATGGTTAGAAGGGAATCACAATTATTTTGAAATGAATATTGATGTCACTTTTGGTCAAGATAATCGCGGATTTGGCGTGAGTTTTAGAACTGGCAATCATCGTTTTAATGGTTACGAAATCTTTGTTGATCCAGTGACTAATACAATGCATCTTCGTTATCACTTTGAACGAAGAGTTAGTTTAATTACGATGCCGATTAATATCAAACCATATACAAAAATGCCTTTTAAGTTAATAGTGGATGGTCCAATTATTGAAGCCTATCTTAATAATGAGTTTGCTTTCTCAGGTCGCGCTCATATTCCAACGACAAGAAATGCGATTGGACTTTTCTCGGAGTACGGCTCCGTTAAATTCGAAAACATCAATGTCTTTGATTTAAAAAGGATTTATCAATAAAGGAGGAATTAGATGTCTAAGAAAATATCAATTCGTAAAGTCATTCCGCTCTTACTCTTAATTATTTCGTTGGCGGGATGTAAACCTAATCCGCTAAGTAGCGATACTTCTGAATCAGAAACAACAGAGGAGGCAACAATGTTACACTTTACTTTTCCCTTTAACGATCCCGAAAATTATCCTTATCCTTATATCGGTGATGTGCACCCGTTTTATGACCAAAAAACGGAAACATGGTATATGTTTTACCTTGATACATCTGGTCAATTCCATTCCAAATTACTAACGAGCAAAGATGGTGTCTCATGGGTTGAAAACAAGGACTTTTGGATTTATAGTGGATTACAAAATTATGCAGTACTTAATGTTTTTGAGCGTGATGGCGTATATTGGTCATATTATGCTGAATATCATGCAAGCCGGAGTACAGATTTAATTAATTGGTATTATGCAGGTGGTGAATATCAAATTCCCCACGATACCGCGCAATTCCCGGGCGGAATGCGTGATCCCTCGGTTACGTATGACGAAGAAACAAACACATATTATGCGATTGGACTAAATTATCCGCGGCGTGTTTTCAGTGAAGGAATATACGAATCTAATCTAGCAATTACAAAGAGTATTGGCGATAATCAAAAAGCTTGGGAGCCGCATCACAATAAAGTGTTTGCCACTAACCTAATGAATCAAGATTTTGAGTGTCCGCAATTACTTAAGATTGGTCGAAGGTGGTACGTGGTAGCTTCACAATACGGAAATAGTGTTCATGGCGTTGGTCGCACTAGTTATTTAATTGGCGACCTTGATAAAAATCCATTTGAAATTAATTGGCAAACAAAAACATTGCACCATTTAACAACTGAAGATTTATGTGCAGCGCAAATTGCCAAAAAAGATGATAAATTTTATATATATGGTTGGATTCCAAAAGAACACAATCGTGGATTTTGGGGCGGATTTATTAATCTTCCAACCGAGGTGTATGCTTTAGAAGACGGAACACTTGCGACTCGCTTTGATAATGAGTTTGCGGCGAAGGTTCGTGGTGCAAACGTTGACAAAATAGAAGAAAGTGTATCACTAAACACGGGTGAAAGAGTTGAAGTCAATACTTATAATCGTCTTGATAATGAATATCGTTTCACAATGTCAAATGATGCCATTTTAGAAATTAAACAAGAAAATAACAATTATCGGATTGTTGTTACTAATTCAACATCAACGCCAAAAGTGCAAGTATTTACTGGAACATATAATTGTTTTACTTATGACTTAAGACCGGGCGCACTAACAGGTAATAATGTTTTACGTGTTCTTGGTGAAGGACGAAACTTAGAAATATCACTTAATGATCGCTATGTTTTAACAAGTCGTATTGAACGAAGCTTAACATTAGACGGAGAAATAGATACAAATATTGTCCTAGCCCAACAAGGTAATATTAGTCTAAGTTCAGTAAGTACGAATAAACTGAAAAAACGCTCAGAATTATAAAAAGGAGGTAATTTATGAGAAGAATATCAAAATTTGCTTTTGCTCTAGTAACGTTCTTAATGATTTCTGGCTGTGGAACGAGAACAAGCAATACTACAGGAGAAATAAATCCTGATGATTATGTTTTCCGGGTTAACAAAACATGGGACCGCACTGGTATTCGTAACCATTACCACGGTGGTTCAAACATTGGACCTATCGAATGGCTCTCTGTCGAACCATTAGTGCAATATGTTCGTAGTACAGACGAGCTCCATTACTTACTTGCGGAAGAAATCATTCATAATGATGATCACACTTCCATAATTAAAGTCCAGAAAAATGCTAAATGGCATACAGGTGAAGATTTTACCGCTGAAGATGTAATTGCTTTCTTCCATATTAACTTTGTTAGTGTGACCAATTATATTGCTAAACCACTGGAAGAAATTGACAATAAAACAGTCAAGATTACATGGAAAACATGGATGGAACCAAATGCAAACGTGAAAAATCTTCTCCTAGCGGAAACAAAAGTAGGTTCAGTTCAATATAGTGTCTTTAAAACTGTTGTAGACAGATGTCAAGAAATATTACGTTCCCAAGAACGAGCGCCAGAAGGTTATAACGATTGGGCTCCATTTGGATACATTAACTCTAAAGCAAGCGAAACACTATATATGGAAAATTACAACACCTTTAGAGCAATGAATCCAAAGACATTCGTTGCCACGGGTCCATTTAAAGTTGAACGCGTTACTCAAAACCAAATGGTTTTATTACGCAATAAAGATTATTATTTTGCCGATAATGTCAAGTTTGGAACAGTATTAGGTTACAATACCCCAGATATTAATGGTATCTATAACTTATTATCCACTGACAAAATTGACTATCAAGATGGTCTTGCTCCTGAAGCAACCCTTAATTCGATTTTAAATCAAAACCCCAAACTAACGCATCTTAAAATGTTTGACCCTGGCGCGATTGGTTTAGTGTTTAATTTAGAAAAAGAAATTTGGACACCAAAAGTGCGGGAAGCATTCCAATATATCTTCAATCGTGAAGAAATGAAAAATGCTGGTAATAAATATGGTATTACTTCAAGCTTCCCTCTTGTTGGAATGGCGCCAAGTGAAGCAAAAGCATGGATGAAAGAAAGTGATTATGCGCGCATTCCAACCTATACTTATGACCAAACAAGAGCAGCTCAACTTTTAACTGAAGCAGGATGGACTAAATCTGGTGGTAAATGGATGGTCGGAGGCGAACAAGTTAAATTATCGCTGGGCTACGATGGTAGTCATCCTGGCATGAGCGGAGTTGCAGAAGGCGTTTCAAGTACACTCAATACGTTTGGTATCGAATTAGTGTTAAAGCGCGCTGCTGATTTTGGTACATGGTTTGATACTGCTAAAACGCAAGAAAGTGTGTACGATTTTGTTGTTAACTGGACCGATTTAAATATGTCGTTCTCTTATCCAACAGGATCATTTAACTACGTCTTAAACGATATCAATGGTCCAATCATGCATCTCCAATATTTTACCCAAGAGGATTTTGATAATGGGGTTATTGATGACGAAAGATTAATTGGTAAACCAAAATTAACTTTACCAAAGGCTGATGGAAGTGGCGAAACCTTCCGTATTAGTGAGTATTTACCAACAATGTATTCATTAACCGAAGAGGAGCTCCACGCTCGACTTGCTGATATGGTTCTTGGTTTAGCATCACAAAACTTTGGCTTATCATTCTATCAAAATGTTACTGGATCATTCTTAAATAAAGATCTAATCGCAACATTGCCATTACAAGAACACATTGCCCAAAACCGCAACGTGACTTACGTCCCCGAAGTTGGCAGCGATGATTTCTTTGCTGTTGCTCGGACAAATCTATGGTTCTCCCAAGGTATTGTCTTCTCAAAAGGATATTACGAACCACGTCCCTAAAGAAAGGAGCATAAATGGAAAACAAAAAACCAAACAAAGTAAAACAAGTACTAGTTGCCATTGGTACATTCATTAGAGATTTTCTCTTTAAAACACGGTTCTTGTGGCGACGAATAGGCTTTGCCCTTATTACGCTTTTATTAGCTACTATTTTTGGTTTTTTCCTAATTAAAATGATGCTAGGCGACCCCGTCACGATGTTTGCTAAACGATTAAGTGATGAACGGCGGATTCCAATGGATGAAGCCTATCGCTTGGCCACAATGCTTCTAAATTATGACCCTAACGCTACTGTTTGGCAACAATTTGGCCGTTATGTTAGTGGTTTGGTTAAGGGCGATTTTGGCACATCAATGTACCGGAACGACGTTACGGTTACTGTTATCATCAAGAACTTTCTCCCCTGGACATTATTTATTTCTAGTCTCGCGCTTCTCCTTAGTTTTTTGATTGGTATTTTAATGGGAGGACGCATGGCTTATAAACGTAAAGGTTTTTTCAACGCTGGTGCTAATAGTTTCATCGTCGTTTCCGGTGCTGTTCCTGATTATTTGTGGGGAATGATCTTAATCTTTATTTTCGGGGTAACATTGCGCTGGTTCCCTATTCAAGGAAATTACGATATTCTTCTTGAACTTAAAGGATGGCCGTTTATTACTAATGTTTTGTATCACGCTTTTCTTCCAATTATTGCTTTCTCAATTGTACAGATTGGGGGCTGGGCCTTAGCGATGCGCGGCTCAGCGCTAGGTGTGTTGGGTGAAGACTATATCTATGCCGCGAAAGCGCGCGGCTTAGGTGAGCGTACGATTGTATCACGTTATTTGCGTAAAAACTCACTATTACCACTAATTACTTCTTTAGCGATGTCATTTGCGGTTCTTTTTGGTGGTTCACCGCTGATGGAAACAATCTTTAATTATCCAGGTTTTGGTAGTGAGTTCTCTAAAGCTATTGGAACAAGGGACTATTTCTTAATTCAAGGCTTAATGGTATTTATGAGTTTCGTTATGATTCTTGCTAATTTAATCGCTGATTCACTTTATTCAATTATTGATCCACGGATTCGGAGGGATAATACCTAATGAAAGACTTTAAAATGCGCTTTAAGAAAAGTATGATTCGCTTTTGGAAAAGTTTTAAAAGTGGTGCAGTAAGATTATATAAAACACTAACGTATAATACGAAAACAAAAGTAGGACTCGCCATTTTACTTCTCTTTGTCATTGGTGCATTTATTGGTCCAATTATTTTCCCATATAATCCACTTACAAATGAAGTGAATAAATTCGCACCGCCTTCCGCTGAACATTGGTTAGGGACAGATAATTTAGGTCGCGATCTATTTAGACAGATGTTGTATGGGAGTCGTGATGTTTTAGTCATTGCCCTATTAACATCAATCTTTACAATTATCATCGCTGTTGCCGTTGGGATTTCAAGCGGATTTATTGGTGGAATGTATGACCGAGTTATTCAAACAATAACAAACTTATTCTTAACTATTCCAAGTTTTCCAATCATGATCATAATGGCCTCGTTCTTTACGATTGAAGAACCAGTATCTTTTGCGCTAGTTTTAAGTATTTGGAACTGGGCGGGGCTTTCAAGAGCTATTCGTGCTCAAGTTATTTCGTTGAAAGAACGTGATTTCATTCAAATATGTAATGTTATGGGAATGCGTAAAAGTCACATCATATTTAAAGAGTTAATGCCTAATATTTCTTCATATATTTTCATTAACTTCATTCTAATTATGCGGAATGCAATTACTGCGAGTGTTGGAATTATGATGCTTGGTTTAGCAGCGTTTGAGCCATCAAACTGGGGGGCCATTCTTTTACGCGCTAAAGATATTGGCGCCCTTTTAATTCCAGAAGCAACGCTCTTTTGGCTAACACCGATTATTGCGATTGCTTTATTCCAAGCTGGTGCTATTTTACTTGCAAGCGGACTTGATGAAACACTTAATCCGCGCTTACGGAGGAACTAATGGTAGAACAAGAGAAAAAGTTATATCCGTATAGTGAAGATTACATTTTGGAAATTAATAATTTACTTATTGATTACAAAATGAAAAAAATCACTCTCCGCGCGAACAATAATATTAATTTAAAGATTCGCCGTAATTCTTTCACGGCGTTTGTGGGAGAGTCAGGGAGCGGTAAAACAACGCTTGCCGTTTCCTTTATTGATGCGTTAGTGGAACCTGGTGAAGTAACAGGTGGGGAAATTATATTCCATTCGAAAGATGGAACATCCGTTAATTTATCAGATGAAACGTCTGCTTTTAAACGTAAATTTAGGTGGGAAAAAATATCAATGGTATTCCAAGGAGCACAAAGCTCATTAAATCCCGTTATGACTATTTATAGTCAATTTAAGGAAACATATCTAGCGCATCGCCCTAAAACTAAAGATGAAGTAATTAAAGCTAAGACGATTGAAGTTTTAAACATTGTTAATTTAGACGCAATCCATGTTATGCGGATGTATCCCCACGAATTAAGTGGCGGTATGAAACAAAGAGTAATGATTGCTTTTGCCTTACTCCTTGACCCTGAATTAATTATTCTTGACGAACCGACAACAGCACTTGATGTTATTACTCAAGAAACAATCTTCCGTATCTTAAAACGTATTAATGAAGAGATGGGAATTACGATGGTGTTATTAACCCACGACATTGCAGTAGTAGCGACATACGCTGATTATATTGCGGTAATGTATGGTGGGGAAATTATGGAATTTGGAAGCGTGTATGATGTTTTTGCTAAAAAGCAGCATCCGTATACCGAGGGACTAATTAGAGCAACTCCATCCTTAATTGGCACTCTTGATGAAATGCGACCAATTGAAGGTAACCCGATTAGCTTAGTGGAACCTTGTCACCACTGTGTGTTTGCAGCGCGTTGTGAAAAAAGGTTTAGTCCATGTAAAGAAGGAAAGCCAGAACTTGTTGAAATTGGTAAAGACCACTATGTTAAATGTTATTTATTTGATAAAAAGTACAAACGAAAGGGAGAAAAAGCATGAAAAAACCACTAATTGAATTAGTAGATATCGACATGTATTTTACCCGCAGCAAAAGTTTGTTACATAAAGAACGAAGAGTCCATGTCTTAAAAAAATTGAACCTTAAAATTTATGAAGGTGAAATTTTAGCAGTTGTTGGTGAATCGGGCTGTGGTAAAACGACTGTCGGTCGAATCATTACAGGATTATTAAAACCAACACGCGGAAACCTTCTTTATGAAGGCGAAAGCGCAATTAATATTTTGAACATGAAAAGTAAAGCCTATAAAGACGCGGTTCAATTTATTCAACAAGATAGCTATGCAGCACTTAACCCAGTAAGAACAATTTTTCAATCACTTTACGCCCCAATTAAAACAAAAAATCAGAGAATGACCCATGATGAAATATATGCAGAAGTGTATCAAAATTTAGTAAAAGTTGGTCTTACACCTCCCGAAGAAATATTAATGAAGTATCCCCATCAATTAAGTGGAGGTCAAAGACAAAGAGTGTTGATGGCGCGCGCTATTTCCTTAAAACCAAAATTAATTGTTGCGGATGAGCCAGTAAGTATGATTGATGTTTCGCTGCGTCTTTCAATATTAAATTTAATGATGGATTTAAATAAGCAAATGAACATTTCGTTTGTTTATATAACTCACGATTTAGCAACCGCACGATACATCGCAAATAAAGGACGTATTGCGGTAATGTATTTGGGTGAAATAGTTGAATTAGCGCCAGTTGAAGAATTGTTAGCTAGACCACGCCATCCTTATACTCAAGCCTTACTTGCGGCTGTTCCAATACCTGATCCAGTATTAGCCAAAAAAGATAGAGTAGTGCCAATTAAACAGGCTGAGCACATGGATTTAACAAATAGAGCGGATGGTTGTAGCTTCTATCCGCGCTGTCCATATGGTAAAGAAGAATGCACTAAAGGAGAAATCCCTTATAAGAGCGTCGAAAAAACTAAATATAAATGTGTTAGGGAGATAAAAAAATGAAATATTTCTTTAGTTTCTCAATTATTATAGTTGTGTTTTCTATCATTACACTACTTTATAGCGAAGCACACACAAAGGAACGAGTATTATCTTTTATCTCTTTAGGCATTGGTCTTTTAGTGTTAATTGTTAGTAGCATTATTATGTATCGGAGGAAGCATGTACAATAAATTCTTCCCAATTATATTAGCATTTAGCACCATTCTTATGAGCGGATGCAACCTTGGTGCTGGTAAAAAAGAAAAAGTTGTATCATACCACGAACTTTACGATCGGTTCCCAACCAAGAAAATATTTAAAATGCCCGCCGATCACACGAAAGCACATTATGGTTATACCGCTAATTATCAACAAGGTCATCATTCGTGGTATTACGGACAATACACTAAACAAGGCTTTGTTGAAGTTCCATATAACGATAAGAAGCAAGAATTCACTAATAACGAAGTGCGACTTGAGGGCGCGTTAGTAGAAGGAAGCGGTGCCACAAGATGTTGGATTTCTAAATACAGTGGACAAATAATTATCGATGGAAAATTTATTGCTAATGACAATTCAGAATTAATTATTATGCTTCGTAACATCATCGTGGCAGAATACGAAATACCAAAAAATGAAACAAAATATATTGAAGTTCCGCTCACAGTTGCTCTTAAAGATGAACTTTATTTAATAGTAAAAGGCAGTGCGCTATTTAATCCAACGATTCATTTTAAAATAAAAGATGATACACCGCTTCATTATGAATCAGCGGTTGACACAAATTGTCCTCATGTTGGTGATGTCCACCCTTTATATGTAAACGGACAATTGCGAAATTATTATTTATCAACTAACGGGCGCCTTACTTCTGACATGGCAATTAGTGATGATTTAGTGGTGTTCCGTGACACCAACACAAGAGCTTCCTCAACTAATCCACCAATGACTGAAGGATTTGCGACAAGAGTTTTTATGCATGAAGATGTGTTTTATAGTTATTATGGCGCATACAATCGCTATGAATACACTAAAAGTAGTGATGGATATGTGTTTGAAAATGGTGTGAATTTAGATGAAAAGTTTAATATTATTGGTCAATTTAATATTGATGAACGCTATATTTGGGGACGCGATCCATATGCTTTCTTTGATCCTGATATTAACAAATACCGGATAGTATCATTAAATTACATTAAAGACCGAACCCCAACATCATATCCCGAAATAGATCTTTCACTTTATACAAGTATTAATGATGAACCACACCTAATATCAAGTGAAGCGATCCCACTTATTAATCTTGGAGTTACAAACAATGAGCCAGAAGTGCCGATGATGATAAAGATTAATAAACGGTGGTATTTATTTGCGTGCCTAAGCGGCCGCACACATAATGGGGTTGGGCCGTTATCTTATTGGATAGGCGACGAAAATAAAAAAATTGAACAAGTTGATTGGAATAGTAAAAAAGAACACATTTTAACGGGCGAAGATTTATGCGCCGCTCAAATTGCCGAAATAAGAGGACGTTATTATCTTTACGGTTGGATTGCCCAAGACCACATTAATTCCCAGTGGGGTGGAACAATTAATGTTCCCCAAGAAGTATATCAAAGGGAAGATGGAACACTTGGGGTTTGTCTTGATGAATATCTTAAAGAAAAACTATCTAAAGGTACCGCATCTAATGTATTCTTTGATCCATATTCCACAACAGGAATGTTTGATATAGACACTAAAATATTGCAAAAAGGCAATAAAAATGACACATTTGCCTCTTTAACGCTCACAAGCAAACACAAGCGCGCGTTAATTAAAGCAAAGTTTTCTAACTTAGGTAACGACGCTGTTACAGGCGTTGAGATAAATAACAATGGGAGCATATATCAAATTAGGTATAGTGCCACATCAAACAATATTCAAGTTACAAAAAAGGGGGTGGGAATTGCTTTTAGCAAGTATGAAACAGACACAGAAAGTCATACTGAATTAGATTTTGTCGTTATAGCTGAAGGAAGCATTCTTGAAGCGTTCATCAATGGGCGTTATGCGCTAAGTGCACGAATTGATGAGACATTGACTAATTTCAATGTTGGTGTTTATACGACAAAAAACGAAGTTCAGCTTGACGAATTTAAAGTTAGCCAATTGGCAACCAAAAATAATTTTCAAGATAATTAATGAAAGGAGATTAACTATTCTTAATCAAGTTAAATAGTAAATATATATCAAAAAGATTCACAAACTAAGTGAATTAT
>MWEF01000017.1 GCA_002070905.1 Tenericutes bacterium ADurb.Bin087
ACAGCTATTACATTGTAGCCTAGAAAGGAGAGAAGTTATTCAGTCATCAAACTAGGCTTAACTGAATAATACGTAAACAATATGTCAGAAAAAACTAAAAGAAGAATGCGGTTTATGGCAACAATTCTTGGTCTAGTTGTGATGGCTGCGGCGGTTGTCACAAACGGAGAAGAACGTGGCATTGGTGTCAGATCAGTCGACTGTATCCACGAAGGGCATCACTACCAATACCTTGAACCGACTTACGAAAGCAGTGGTCATCACGAATTTTGGGTATGCTGTAAATGTAACAAAACATTTCTAGCTGACCCAGGAGTAGGAACATTTGTTGACAAAGAAGCATCAGCAATGGTTGGCTGGCACGTAACGAGCCCAGCTTACATTGGTAAGAAGGAAGTTATTGCCGAAGCCGACGGAAGTTTCACATTCGTCGAAATTAATGACGACACATGGGTTTATAAAAAGGCAAATAAATCCGCTACAAATTGGTTTGTTGAAGCAACAATCAATAATATTACCGATTTACTGCCGCAACACCAAGACACTAGTATTCCAGGTCTTGCGTGGCGCAGTCTCGGGGTTGGTTCTGTTGACAAAGACGGAAGAGTGATGATGATTGAACCACAATTAGATCACGCAACAAGACCATATGATACGCCAGTTCAATCTAACTTTGCCATCATTGATAATAATGGTGGGGTTATTAAACAAATGGCGCCATGGGGTAGTGCTGGCAATTATAATCTATTTTCCTACACTGACCATGGCTTAAAACTTGCTGTTTGGCGTGACGGTGATTTATATAATTACTACGCAAATGGTCGTAAACTCTATACCGCTTCATATACTGGTTCGTTAAGTGGTTTTGATCCTGGTCAAGTTGGAGCAGCGATTGATTATGACGCAACTGTTGCTGATTTCCCAGCACTAGTGTCGAAAGGCATTGGCGCTAATTATTCAAACGTTCAAATGGTTTTTGATGGGGATAATGGTCAAACAGTTAAAGAATATGTCCATAGCAAATATGTTAATATTGCTTCTGACTCCGCACAAATAGCACCCGCCAATCCGGCATTAAGTGATATAACAAGTTACGCTACCACTAACTCGGTTTCGTTTGGTGTAACAAATCAGAGCACAAATAAGTATCCTGCCAATCTTACCCTAAATTACGTTGGTAAACAATGGGGCTTAAAAGCTAAATTCAGTGGTTTTGATCGCACCGCAACCGATGCAAATATTATGCTTGGTGTCAAAGCTGGAGATATTGGATCCAAAGGTCAAAGTGACTGGGGTAATACAGTAAATCTTTATTTCTGTCCTGGAAGTGAAACGTTCGGATTTAGAACAGACCTTATTAAAGCTGAATATAATAAGCCATTTGCTTGGCCCGCGATTGACCGTGTTACTAATAATTGTGATTGCGAACTTGAAATTAGATGGATTCAAAGTGTACTCAAAGGCCGAGTTACTGTATACCATGCTGACGGGACATCGACAACTTCAGCGTGGAATACTTGGGACTTAACTACAAATGGTTACTTCGGTCAAGCTGCTAAGGGGTACTTCATGGCACCGACAATTAACTCGTTCCATAACCCAGTAGCGGGCACTGTTAGTGAAATCACATTTATCCCCGAACAATATGCCGCTATATTATGAGCATAAAGTTTAATCAAAAAACAAAACAATTTACACTTCATAACTGTGACATCGCTTATGTCTTCAAAGTTAATGAGCTAGGTTTCTTAGAACACCTATACTTTGGCCCAAACATTAATGATGAAGACATAAGCTTCATCGCGAACGTTGCAGATCGAGGCCAGGGGACATATCTTCCATATAGTCGGAGAGAGTGTTCCCTGGACACTAAACTTAATGAGTGCCCAACATTCGGAAGAAGTGATTACGGCGAGCCGATGCTTGCTTTTAACTTTGAAGGTTCGCGTGTTCTTGATTTAGTGTTTGATGGTTATGAAATACTTAAAAATAAAGAACCGCTTTTAGGTATGCCTTCCTTAAGTGGGGGCGAGACGCTTGTAATAACGCTAGTGGATAAAGTTAACAATACTTATGTAAAACTCTACTATACGATATATGATAATCTTAACGTTATTGCTAGACGCGCTGAAATTATTAATAAAGGCACCAAACCCTTCGTTTTAGACAGGGCATTTTCTTTTGCGTTAGGGTTACATGATAAAGACTATGAGGCCGTGACGCTTTATGGCGCCCATTTAAGGGAAAGAACGCCTCAAAGAACAAAGTTGCCGCACGGTATTTTTACGATTGATTCAAAACGCGGAATTACGTCTGCACAAATGAATAACTTTTTAGCTATATGTAGAAGTAACACTACTGAAGATAGTGGCGCAGTATTTGGTTTCAATTTAATTTATAGTGGTGACTTTGCTTTTAAATGTGAAGTTAATCAAAATGAAGAATTACGCATTGTAGGGGGCATTAATGATTTTGATTTTGCTTATGAAGTAAAACCAAACGAAACATTCTTTACTCCCGAAGCAGTTATTGTTTACGCAAATAATGGTTTTGGTGAAATGAGTAGAACCTTCCACGACTTATATCGTAAGCACTTAATTAATAAACATTTTGTGAACAAACATCGACCAATTGTTATCAATAACTGGGAAGCAACATATTTTGATTTCAATCAAGAAAAGTTAATTAGCATTATTGATAAAATTAAAAATACTGGGATTGATACATTTGTGTTAGATGACGGCTGGTTTGGAAAGCGTGATACTGATACATCGGGACTTGGTGATTGGTATCCAAATACAAAGAAAGTAAATTTACGAGAATTAAGCGATTATCTCCACAAAAACGGCTTAAAATTTGGGTTATGGTTTGAGCCAGAAATGATTAGTGTTGCTAGTGAACTCTTTAGAAATCATCCTGAATACATTATCAAAGCACCAGGATTAGACCAGTGTTTGGGTCGTGATCAAATGGTGTTAGATTTAGTAAATCCAAAAGTTAGAGACTACATTGTGGATGTTATAAATAACGCGATTAAAGAATATAACATTGATTACATTAAATGGGATATGAATCGCACCTTAACGGATAACTATTCAATGATTTTGAAAGAAAAAAGTAAAGAATTTAAACATCGTTATGTTTTAGGATTATATGAAATACTTGACCGCACTATTCTAGCCAACCCACATGTTTTCTTTGAAGGGTGCGCAAGTGGGGGTTGTCGTTTTGATGCGGCGATGCTTTATTACTTCCCGCAAATATGGACAAGTGATAATACTGACGCATATTATAGAACGAAAATACAATACGGGACTTCGCTATGCTATCCGCTTTCATCTATGAGCTGCCATGTTTCTGTCTGCCCTAATCATCAAACAGGACGCACAACAAGTTTTGATTCAAGAGTTAATATTGCTTCGTTAGGGGCGTTTGGCTTTGAACTTGACCCACATAATTTAACCGTGGAAGAACTTGATAAAGTAAAGTCATCAATCATAGAATACAAAAAGCAGCAAGATTTAATTCTTAACGGTGACTTATATCGATTATTTAATCCTTTCACTGCTAACTTATTTGGTTTTGAAGTCGTTTCAAAAGATAAAAAACAAGCAGTGATAGTTGTTATGAAAGCCTTAAATATCCCTAACAGCGAAGCAATAAGAGTTTATCCAAAAGGCTTAAACCCTGATTATAATTATTTTATTAAAGAACTAAACTTAAAAATAAGCGGTAAAACTATCGCACAAACAGGCTTTATACTTAAATTTAAAGAAGAAGATTTCACCACAACAAAAATAAATATTGTTGCTATTTGATAAATAGGATACCTAAACATATAGTAAGCAAACGTAGCGCTACTTTTAATAATTTAACAAAATAATATAAACTAAACTTTAAAATTCCCTTTTGTTGCATTTACTTTGTCAATTAACACAATCTAGGAGATTTTTCAGTTTTGTGTTGACATTATTTAGCAATGTCCCTATAATATCAAAGTGCAATGACCTTTAGGTCGTTTTTAAAACAAAACCATTGATACACCCGGTTGTGTGTCAAATAACAAAACAAAGATTCGAAGAAAGGAGAAAATGGATGCCAACAATTAATCAATTAGTGCGTCATGGTCGCCAAAAGCAAGTGTACAAATCAAAATCACCAGCTCTTACCAAACGCTGGAACTCACTTAAACGGCGTGAAGTTAACCAATTTGCTTCACAAAAGCGTGGAGTGTGTACGCGGGTTGGAACAATGACACCAAAGAAACCAAACTCAGCCTTACGGAAATACGCTCGTGTACGGTTATCAAATGGTCATGAAGTTACAGCTTATATTGGTGGAGAAGGACATAACTTACAAGAACACAGCACCGTCTTAATTCGTGGGGGCCGCGTCAAAGACTTACCAGGGGTCCGCTATCACATCGTCCGTGGTACATTAGATACCGCTGGTGTGGAAAAAAGACGTCAAGGTCGTAGTCAATACGGGACAAAACGCCCACATACTGCTGATCATCATTAATACAATTATAAAGAAAATACTTATTATCGAAGGAAGGAGGAAACGATATGCCTCGTAAAGGAAGTGTTGCAAAACGTGACGTCTTACCAGACCCAATTTATCACTCAAAACTCGTGACCCGTTTAATTAATAAATTAATGTTTGATGGGAAGCGTGGAACAGCGCAAACGATTCTCTATAACGCATTTGAACGAATCGAAGCGAAAACAAAACAACCTGCAATGGACGTTTTTGCAACAGCAATTAGTAATATTATGCCTGAGGTTGAACTCAAGGTGCGTCGTGTTGGTGGCCAAAACTATCAAGTCCCGACTGACGTTAGCCCAGAACGTAAAACAACTTTAGGTCTGCGTTGGTTAGTAAACTATTCACGATTACGCAACGAAAAAACAATGGAAGAAAGACTAGCGGCGGAAATTATTGACGCTGCTAATGGCACAGGTGCATCCGTCAAACGTCGTGATGACACTCACAAGATGGCGGAAGCAAACAAAGCTTACGCGCATTATCGGTACTAGGAGGATCCAATGGCCGATTTAACTAAATTTGATTTGCATCATACGCGTAATATCGGAATTATGGCACATATTGACGCGGGGAAAACAACGACAACGGAACGTATTCTTTACTATACTGGTCGGTTGCACAAGGTCGGTGAAACGCATGAAGGCGCAGCCACTATGGACTGGATGGCGCAAGAAAAAGAACGCGGAATCACCATTACCAGTGCCGCAACGACCGCATTTTGGAAAGATAACCGTATTAATATCATTGACACTCCAGGACACGTTGACTTCACCGTTGAAGTTGAACGCTCATTACGGGTCCTTGATGGTGCAGTGACAGTGTTAGACGCGAAAAGTGGTGTGGAACCCCAAACCGAAACGGTGTGGCGTCAAGGCACTAAATATAATGTTCCCCGCATCGTTTTTGTCAATAAAATGGATGCGACTGGCGCTGATTTTGCAATGGCAGTTAGCACGCTTCATAGCAGACTTGCCGCAAATGCAGAACCTGTACAAATTCCGATTGGTGTCGAAAGTAATTTCCGCGGAATCATCGATATTATCGAAGAAAAAACATATTTATATGATGATAATATTGAACACGTTTCAATCGAAGAAGTTCCCGCTGAATACGTCGAAACTATGCACCTTGCAAAACAAAACTTAATTGAAAAACTTGCCGCCTTTGACGATGACTTTATGCTTCAAGTGTTAGAAGGCGAAACTCCAAGTGTTTCAGAAATTAAACGCGTGATTCGCAAAGCTGTCTTAACTGGTGAATTCTTCCCTGTTTTCTGTGGCAGTGCCTATAAAAACAAAGGGATTCAACCACTACTTGATGGTGTTGTTGATTACTTACCAAGTCCACTTGATGTCCCGCCCGCTAAAGCGGAACTACTTGATGGAACTGAAATTATTACCCCAAGTGACGCTAATGCTCCGCTTGCGGCCTTAGCCTTTAAAATCGCTACTGATCCTTTTGTAGGACGTTTAGCGTATGTTCGTGTTTATTCAGGGACGATTAAAGCAGGATCTTATGTGTATAACAGTATTAAAGGCACCCGTGAACGGATTAGTCGTTTAGTGTTAATGCACAGTAATCATCGTGAAGAAGTAATGGAACTTAAAGCGGGTGATATCGGGGCCGTTGTCGGCTTTAAAAACACGACAACTGGGGATACAATTTGTGATGAAAAGAATAAATTAATCTTAGAACGGATGGAATTCCCTGAACCCGTTATCGAACAAGCAATCGAACCAAAGACACGCGCTGACCAAGATAAGATGACAAGTGGTCTCTCTAAACTAATGGAAGAAGACCCAACATTTAGAGTAACGACAAATCCCGAAACTGGGCAAACAATCATTGCTGGTGTTGGTGAATTGCATCTTGACGTCTTAGTCGATCGTTTACGCCGTGAATTTGGTGTTAATGTTAATGTCGGTGCGCCAATGGTTGGTTATCGTGAAACAATTAGCCAAACAGCAGACTGCGAAGGCAAATATATTAAACAGTCTGGTGGGCGCGGTCAATACGGACACGTATGGATTCGCTTTGAACCAAACCCTGGCAAGGGCTTCGAATTTGTCGATGCGATTGTTGGTGGTGTCGTTCCGCGCGAATATATCAAGCCAACCGAAGAAGGTTTAAAAGATGCATTAGCGCGCGGCTTAGTCGGTGGATATCAAGTAATTGATATCAAGGCGACATTATTTGATGGCAGTTATCACGATGTTGATAGTAGTGAAGCTGCTTATAAAATTGCCGCATCAATGGCGTTAAGAGAAGCTGGTAAATTAGCGGAACCAATATTACTTGAACCAATTATGAAAGTTGAAATTACGGTTCCTGAACAATATTACGGCGATGTACTTAGCGATTTAGCACGCCGCAGAGGCGCGATGAAAGATGAAAGTCAACGCGGTAACGCTAAAGTTATTGATGCCGAAGTACCACTTTCGGAAATGTTTGGCTACGTCACTGATTTACGTAGTTTCACCCAAGGACGTGGGACATATATGATGACGTTTAATCACTATGGTGAATGTCCGCGTTATATTGCTGACGAAATCATCAAAAAGACTGGAACTAGTGCTCGCTAGTCCGCAAATGCTATGTTAAATAGCACAATGATTTGATAAAAAATTAAAATTGCTATAAACTGATAGCGTTGCAATAAATAAAGCGCTACAAGTTAGGAGGAAAATATTATGGCAAAAGAAAGATTTGACAGAAGTAAAGTCCACGTTAACGTTGGGACCATCGGTCACGTTGACCACGGTAAAACAACTTTAACCGCAGCTATTACTAAAGTCCTCGCCGTGCAAGGCGGCGCAAAGGCGACAGCGTATGATCAAATTGACCGCGCACCAGAAGAAAAGGCTCGCGGAATCACAATTAATACTTCACACTTAGAGTATCAAACCGCTAATCGTCACTATGCTCACGTTGACTGTCCGGGACACGCTGACTATGTTAAAAACATGATTACCGGTGCCGCACAAATGGACGGAGCCATTCTCGTCGTGGCCGCCACTGATGGTGTGATGCCACAAACCCGTGAACACATTTTACTTGCGCGTCAAGTTGGTGTTCCTTACGTCGTAGTCTTCTTAAATAAAGTTGACTTAGTCGATGACCCAGAACTCGTTGACATCGTTGAAATGGAAGTTCGTGAATTACTTAACGAATACGGATTCCCAGGCGACGATACCCCAATCGTGCGTGGTAGTGCCCGCGATGCATTAGATGGCAAAGCTGGTGCGGAAAAAGCAATCCTTGAATTAATGGAAGCTGTTGACAGCTACATTCCAAACCCAGATCGTTTAACCGATCGTCCGTTCCTTCTCCCAATCGAAGACGTCATGACCATCAGTGGTCGTGGTACAGTCGTCACTGGTAGAGTTGAACGCGGTATGGTTAAATTAAACGAAGCCGTGGAAATCGTTGGTATTCGTCCAACAAAATCAACGGTCGTTACTGGTCTTGAAATGTTCCGTAAATTACTCGACAGCGCCGAAGCTGGTGACAATGTTGGTGTCTTACTCCGCGGTGTCGCACGCGACGAAGTCGAACGTGGTCAAGTTTTAGCCAAACCTGGCTCAGTTAAACCACACACTAAATTCACAAGCACCGTTTACGTCTTAACGAAAGAAGAAGGTGGCCGTCACACTGCGTTCTTATCGAACTATCGTCCACAATTCTACTTCCGCACGACCGACATTACTGGTGTAGTTACATTACCTGCTGATGTGCAAATGGTTATGCCTGGCGATACCGTCAACTTAACCGTTGAACTCATTCACCCAGTCGCAATCGAAAACGGTACGAAATTCTCCATCCGTGAAGGTGGCCGCACTGTTGGTGCTGGTACTGTTACCGAAATCTTAAAATAAGATTAAGCGTCTTACACAACTAACTCCTCTGATGAGGAGTTTTTTGTTTACATTTACTATCGTAATCATTGAAATATACGCGGTTTTTTAGTAGCATAGTATGTAGCCAAAATATGAAAAAAGAAAAGAAAATTATTCAACCAAACTTAGATACAGTTCCAGGTGGGGCCTTAAAGCGAACAGGGGCTGTTTTAATTGACGTAGTCATTATGTATTTATTAATGAATGTGATTTGGTTTGCGATTCATCCAATTTACAATAAGGTTTACGATATTGATAATGTCGTAGCCGCCCATGAAAGAGATAAAAAACGTAGTAACCTAGTCGTATTAAGTGAACCGCTTCTAGCTGATGAAAGTAATATTGAAAATGTCAAAGTGACGAATAATCAATTATCAGAAACAAAACGCGGAGAAGGCGTCTTTAAATTTTACACGGTCTTTTTACGCGGTGAGCAAGAAGCAAAGCTAGCGGCGGGTGAAATTGATAATACACCTGAAAATAACCATATGTTTACACTTGAATGGTATCTTGAAATGGTCATTAAACCGGATACGGAAGAATCAATTTATTTACGCATTCCCACTGATGAACATTTAGGAGCAGAAGGAGCGGTTAGTAGCGAAGAAACAGCTGAACCGGAGTATGACACTTTTCGTCCAGCGGGTTTAGATTTTAAAGAAGGTTTAACGGCCGCAGATATCAATAAATTTAATACCCAAATTTATAACCAAGCAGTCAACGCTTTTAACTTACGACCGAATATGACAATCATTAATAAAGTTAATCTTCAAGAAAATATCATCTTAATGGTGTTAGGCAGTACAGTTGTATTTCTCGTGTTTCCACTATTTTTCAAAAATGGCCAAACTCTCGGCAAAAAGGCCTTAAAATTAGGAGTAACGACGCGTCAAGGCTATAAAATAACTGTCCCGTGGCTGTTACTTCGTTACTTTGCTTTTCTCTTTATTAATCTCTTAAGTAATCTCTTACTGCCGTTTGTCTTACCATTTATTTCAATTACAATTATGACCTTCAGCAAAGAGCGGCGCAGTGCCCATGACTTTATTGCAAACACGAAAGTGATTGATTTACCAAATTCCAAAGTATATGAAACCGAAGCGGAATTCTTAGAGGCGCAAAAACGGACTAACCCGCGACTTGACGCTGAAGAATTCAATGAAGAAGTATTCAGTGAACGCTTCGATGAAGAAAGTGGCGCCTAATGAATCACTATGTTGTCAAACAAACGATGGGTAAACGCTTCTTAGCGGGATTACTCGATACGATAATTGTGATTGTTGTGGCGCTTTTTATTTATATTCCAGCCCAAATTATTGCGGAGAAAAACGGACTTAACCAAGCACTAGGTGATATTTATATTTTAACGATAAAAAGTGGACTTTATGACTTAAAAGGCGACATTATTAAAGATGATGAACTCTATCCTAAAGCGTTATATACCTTTTACGTTGATCAAAATATTGAAACGGGTGAATATGAACGCGGTTATTCCGCACTTTTAGTGGAAGGTCATGAATACAATACCGCGGAAGATTATTACACGGTTATTCTAGGCAAAGGTAAAGAAGACACATTATTTACATTTGCGACGATTGACGAAGAAGCACCATGGGCCGTGCCAATTAAAAGCGGCCAAGAAGAGGCGGCTAAACAATTTTATCGCACAGAAATTGAAAAAGCTCATCAACATTTAGATTACCATCCAGCGGCCATTGCATTAATTAAGAAAGTTGAAACAATATTATTTATCACAATCGGTAGTAGTTACTTAATTAGTGCCTTCTTAATGATTGTGATTGTTCCTAATTTTAGAAAAGACAAAGTAACATTAGGTAAAGTCATTACGGGTACAATCGTCCTTAATCGTTTAGGGTATAAAATGAGTGTTTTGCAAGCAAATATGCGCAATTTCGCCATCTTTATCTTTAGTTTTGGCTTTTTCTTTGTTCCTTTTCACCTCATCTCCTTTATATTAGCGTTCTTTTCCAAAACAAAGCGCAGTATGTATGATCATCTCGCGGCGACGCTTGTTGCGGATAAAAAAGCGACACTTGTATTTAACGATGTAAATGAAGAAACAAAATATCGGAAAGAACTCGCACAGCGCCTCATTGCGGTTGATAAACGCAAGGCGGAAAGTCGGGAAGAAAGATTGAAAGAAAAAGAAATGCTTAATCTTAATGATTAACAATCCTTAACCTTGATAATAAAACAATGGTCAAAAACGCCCATCATGTGTTATTATAAAAATAAACAAAGCAGATAATCTGCAGGAGGAAATATGGAAGTTAGATTAGATAATCTTTCGAAACACTTCCCCGGAGTCAAAGGAGCGCCAACGGTTAAAGCTGTTGACCAGATGAATTTTACCATTCCTGATGGCAAGCTTGTTGGCCTTTTAGGACCCTCGGGCTGTGGAAAATCGACGACCCTTTACATGATCGCCGGCTTACACAAGCCAACCGCTGGTAAGATTTGGTTTGGTGATCGTGATGTCACCGAAGTTCCACCCGAAAACCGCGGAATTGGTTTAGTGTTTCAAAACTATGCGCTTTACCCGCATTTTACTGTTCGGCAAAACATTACGTTCCCGCTTGAGAACGTCCGTCCGAAACTTGAAAAAACCGAGATGGAGCAAATTGCCCAGGAAGTCGCCAACTTAGTCGACATCGGTAACTTGCTTGACCGGCTACCAAAACAACTTTCTGGTGGTCAGCAACAACGGGTCGCGATTGCGCGTGCGTTATCCAAGCGCCCACAAGTGTTATTACTTGACGAACCGCTCTCAAACTTAGACGCACGGCTTAGACTGCAAACCCGTGAAGAAATAAGGCGGATTCAACGCGACACGAAAGTTACGACAATTTTCGTTACCCACGACCAAGAAGAAGCAATGAGTATTAGTGACTTTATCGTCGTGATGCGCCGCGGTGTTGTTCATCAAATCGACGCTCCGCAGACGGTATATGAAGAACCCGTTAACTTATTCGTGGCGAAGTTTTTAGGTTCACCAGCGATTAATATTTTTGATGGTGAATTAAAAAATGGCAAAGTCTTATTGCACGGCAATGTTTATCACGAAGGACTTAAATCAAAAGGTAAATTTGATTACTTCGATGAAAGAATATATGATGTCGCTGTCGAAGGCGGCTATAACGGAACAAAAGCGGATTACTTTGCAAGTTTAGGCGTTGATTATGTTGAAGAAGAGCCTGAAGTTAAAGAAGAACCCGAAAAGAAAACGTTTAAAGAAAAAGTTAGTGACTTATTTGGCAAAATAAATCCAAAGAAAAAACAAAAATTCGTTCCGCGTATTATTGAAGGTGAAGTTAACCTTGAAAGTATTTATGAAGCCGTCGTTGGTGGTGGCTATCGCTATACTTACGCTGATTTTGAAGAAGAAGTCGGTAAGTTCATCGTTGAAGCTGGCGTCAATCGTGATGTGAAGATTGGGGTGCGCCCCGAAGCGTTCACTCTTGACAAAAATGATAATCCAGCGATTGACGTTGAAGTGCTCTACATTGAACATATTGGCCGCGATATTACCATCGTTGCTAACGTAGTAGGTCAAAAACACCGCATCCGCGTCATTATTCCCGCCGAAGAACGTCACAAAGTTAAAGGTAAAGTGATTAAGGTTTATCCTAAACGCTTCTATCTCTTTGACATTGACGGTTCACGGATTTTATAGGACACGACGATGACAATTTCTTATTCACGAAAGGAGGTAGGCTATGAGTAGTAAACAAGGAGTACTGCATCTTGAAAAAGGGCCAATGCAAACGAAGAAGTCGCTTTCAATGCCGATTTGGTTAAAAGCCCTAATCGCCTTATTACCAGCGCTTTTCTTCTTGCTTGTCTTTACCATCTTTCCCATTTTTAACACCGCATTTATTGCCTTTGTTAAAGACTTTTATTTCCAAAGTGGGACAGGTAGTTTTGCGTTAGCTAGTTACTTACGGCAACTTGATATGCATAACAACCCTGATTGGTGGCGCGAATATTTTGCCCATATTGATCCAGACATTATCTTTTTACAACCAGTTAAACCAATTATTGGTTTTGCAAACTTTGCGTATGTGTTAAAAGATCCGCTCTTTCGAAACGCGCTTGTTAACACCGCTATTTTAACAATCATTTCCGTACCACTAACGATTATGATTTCGCTTTTACTTGCCGTATCACTTAATTCAATTAAGCCATTACGCGCAACTTATCAAACAATTTTCTTCCTTCCCTATGTCACTAATGGCATTGCGTTAGGGATGGTCTTTAATACGATCTTCTCCCATGAAGTTGGGGGGATTATGAACCAATTAATCCAAGCTTTTGGTGGTAGACCAATTTCGTGGATTCGTCCGCTGTGGAGCCCAGCAGGGACAATCCCGTTATCCAAATTCTCGCTTGGATTTGCGATTACTGTTCAATCAATTTGGTCAGGACTAGCCTTTAAGATTCTCGTCTTTATGGCCGGGCTTGCTAGTATTGATAAGCAATATTATGATGCGGCGCGGATTGATGGCTCAAATCGCAGCACCATCTTTAGACGGATTACCGTTCCGCTTTTAAGTCCGCAAATATTGTATATTACGATTACCTCATTTATCGGGGCCTTTAAAGCTTACCAAAGCGTTATCTCGATTGTGGGGGGCGGACCAATTCACTTTGGGGGCGAAAACCGCACGATGTGGATTACAGTTGTCGGGTACATTTATATGAACCGTAACGTTGAAAAGAATATTCCACTTGCCGCTGCTGGTTCGGTTGTACTCCTAATTGTAATTTTATTTATCACGCTGATTCAGATGCAAGTCTCGAAGAAGCGGGTGCACTATTAATAGGAGGGTAATGCAATGACAGAAAAAGATAAAAAAGTCACGGAAGCAGTTACACTAACTGCCGAAGAAGAAACTAAATTATCACATATTGATGATGAACGTTTCAAGCCATCCTATGAAATCGCTAAAGAATATAAAACGCGAGCGATTATCGCTAAAATTATTACGTATACATTCCTCACGTTATTCGCCTTATTTATGCTTTTACCGTTTTGGTTCATGATTAGCGTCTCGGTGAAGACGCCACTTGAATATCAACGTGAAGTATCAACTGGCTTACGCTTATTTACAAGTAGTCCAAGTTTTGTTAACTTTAGAATCGTGTTAGGGGCTAATCTTAAAAATCCGCTGCGAGATATGAATGAAGCGCTCTTACATATCGTGGAGACATCACCCGAACGAAGCTTTATTCCCTATTTTGTCAACACAATTATTGTCGCGGTTGTGTCAACCGTCTTTACGATTGTTACGACCGTATTAGCGTCGTTTGCGTTCGCGCGTCTTGAATTTAAAGGAAAGAACTTCCTCTTTGCGATTCTGTTAGCGACGATGATGATTCCAGGCGAAATGATGCTGATTACAAACATTCAAACAGCGAAGTGGCTTGGCTGGGAAAACACGTACCGTGCACTTATTTTTGTCCACGGTGTTAGTGTCTTCTATATTTTCTACTTACGACAAACATTCCAACAAATACCAAACGAATTATTCCTAGCCGCAAAAGTTGATGGCTATGGTGAATTTAGCTATTTATGGCGTGTAATGATTCCAATTGGGATGCCAACGATTGTGACGATTATTATTCTTAACGTGATGGGGAGCTGGAACGCTTATATTTGGCCAACACTTATTGCGCAAGGGTATAACCCCACGATTCAGAAACTATTTAATTATAACCATACAATGCGGCTTGTTAGTAACGGGTTAATGTCAACATTTACTGGTCAATTTGCTAGTTATGACACGGTTAAAATTGCCGCATCAATGATCGTTAGTGCACCACTCTTAGTCGTCTTTATTTTCTTCCGAAAATACATTATGAGCGGTGTCTCACGCAGTGGTATTAAAGGTTAGTAATCACTAATCGTTATTATATAAACGAGAAAGGAAAGAGAGATATGAAATTTAGAAAACTCATATTTACAGCGGTATCGGTCTTAACTTTAACAACAGTTGCCGGTTGTTTACGACCACCGATGCCACCATCAGAGACAACAACATCAGCCGGTACACCCGCTGAAAAAATTGAGGTGAAATTTTGGACAGGATTTGGCGCATCAGTTACTGGTGCATTAAACCCACTTTTTGCGCGGTTTGAACAAGAGAATCCTGATATTAAAGTGCTATATGAATCAAAAGGCGGTTATCCAAACCTCCAACAAGCGATTAATGGTTCAATTAGTACCAACACTTATCCGCATATCGCTAATGGTTATCCCGATCACTTGGTCGGTTACATTAATGCGAATATTTTAGTGAACATTGGTAACCCCACAAATTACATCAATCACCCAGATTACGGGGTTGATATTAATGAGTATAACGCTGACTATATGGCGGAGATTAACGCCTTATCAGACGCTGCCACATTTGGCTTACCATTTAATAAATCAACCGAAGTAATGATTGCTAACCAAAGTTTCTTTGACGCTGCTAAACAAAAAGATGCCAGTATCTTTATCCCCAAAACATGGCAAGATTTAACGGTTGTGGGCCCTAAACTTAAGGCCGTCGCCAAAAATAATGACTGGTTTGGTAAATTAGTGAAAAAAGATGGCACCGCTGTGGAAAAACCAGCGCAATTTGATGCCGCACTAAAAGAACAAGTCGCCGTCGATATGACGCTTGTGAATGAAAATCAATTTATCCCCTTTAGTTGGGATAGTGCGAGTAACTTCTTTATTACGATTATTCGGCAATGGGGCGCAATGTATACGGAAAAGGGCAGTACAATTCAAAACGGTTTCATTCGCTTCCACGAAGAACCGCACCGCACTAAAACACTAGCGGCCTTAACTTACTTCAAAGAACTATATGAAGCTGGGTTAGTTGGTTTACCCGATAACTTTGGCGAACCGCTTTACTCTTCAACCCCATTTAAAGAAGGGAAACTCGTGCTTACGATTAGTAGTAGCGCGGGTGTTGGTGAAAATTTACCAGGTGGAACAACCGAATATCCGTTTGAATTATCAATTAATCCAATTCCGTATAATGGTGATTTAGCGGCGCAAAAATCTGTTATCGCCCAAGGTACAAACTTAGCGCTCTTTACCGTTGGTCAAGGGCGCGATCCTAAAGCGCAAGCCGAACGACTCGCCGCATGGCGCTTATTACGCTTCTTAACATATGAAGCAAACTATGAATTTGGCAAAGCAACTTCCTACTTCCCAGTATTAGATGCGTCCAAAATTGATCGCGATAGTCAACGCTATCAAGATTACTTAATGTATAGTGATTTTCTAAATCAAACGGATGGTACTCCACGCGAAAAAGTTATTCGGAATACCGCTAAACTTCAAGCCGAAGTTTATATGGACCCAGCAGCGGGCTGGAATAAATTCGTTGACCCAGGCTTCCTTGGTTCAAGTGAAATCCGCAATACCATCGAATCAGTGATGGCTGAATTATTTAAAGGTAAAACACCAGAGCAAGTCTTAAATGACACAGTCGTTAAACTTGCGCGGTATGTACAACAATAATAAAAGGAGAAAAATATGAAAAAACCATTTGCTAAATTAGGTTTATTACTTGCCGTTTTTGGCTTACTTGTGGGCTGTGATAATAGCAGCTCAGTTGCGCCACAATCAAGTGCAAGTGAAGAACCACCAGTTTCTTCAAGTGAAGAAGTAGTGCTTACAGAGCAAGAATATCAAATTGCCGTTAACTACATTGCGCGAAGTGTCCCGCTTGTCCTTGAACGCGGCGTCAAAGTCCCAACAAACGTTGAACGGGCTGAAGCGGAAGTTCCGCTCCCAACACCTGAATTAAAATATGGTGATAACTTACTACTTATCACGGCGGGTGAATTAAAATATGAAGACGAAATTAATGGTGTTTATCTCTATCCAGAATACACGGTTACTTATTCTTATTTAGAAGGTGAACATTACGCTGGATTTGAATTTGAATACGACGATATCGGTCGCTATTTTGCTGTTCCTGGCTACCCACGCTATGAAGCAGAATATGATGGTGCTGGGAACCCAATTCATACCGTTCCACCAGCAAAAGCGGCACGATTATACGTGACGATTCACATCGATGACCGGCATACAACGTTTAACATGGACATGATTTTAGAGCCGCAAGCAATTATTCATGATTATGACCTTGTCGAAGTTCGTAGTGTGCCAACAGGTTCAGTTGTTAGAGTATATGGTTACTTTAATGGCTACTTTACCGACTGGAATAATGGTGTGCTTTGTGATGGTGATGTAGCGTTAGGCTTATTCAAAATTCAAGATTTCAATTATATGGAACTTGGAAAGATGTATGCTGTTGTTGGTCAATTTACCGTTTATAACGGCTTACCACAATTACAATGGATTAAGACAGTTTCGGAAGTTGAACCCGCTGATCATCCAACAGTGAGAGAACCAGAAACGGTACTTGTGGGCGCTGATGACTTTGCCGATCAACTTGATATTGGCAATGAATTAAGTGGTCCACTTATGCATAAAGTTGGCACAACGGTGCAATTTAGCTTCCCACTGCGCTATAAAGAAATTCTTGACCGCGATGGTAACCCTGTTGAACCAAGCGCATTAGAACTTGGTAAACACGCTGACGTCGTTTTAGTTGGTAAAGATAGCGCTAACCTTGAATTTGAAGTTAAACTTTCACTTAACTATCATATGGGCACTGAAAACCAAGCTGCATTTAGAGACTTCTTTGTCGCTAATGCCGAAGCAGATATTTACTTTACAGGCCCACTTGGGGCGTATAACGCTATCAACTTAGCACCATTTGTGTTTGAAGGTACTTTATCCTTAACACCGCCTGTAGTCTAATAGAAATTGACGTCTAAAGCGAGACCCTGGGATTTCCTGGGGTCTTTTTAAAAATATTTAATGACCAAAAAATGTTCACCCCTGGCAAAGGATTTTACATTGTCAATTACCACTGCTTTTTAAAGACGTACATTAATATTGGCAAAACAACTTTAAAGGCGTATAATTAAAAGGCACTGTGGACCGTTAGCTCAGTTGGTAGAGCAATTGACTCTTAATCAATGGGTCACAGGTTCAAATCCTGTACGGTTCACCACTATTAAAATTTAAGCCCTAGTCTGTCTTGGGCTTATTTTTATTTTTTATAAACATTAGTGGGCTTTTAGATTAACGTTATACAAACAGTTGTAAAGAATGCAAATTTATTTTAGAAAACATTGACGATTTTTAATTGCAAGTGGTAAAATTAATTCGTGATGTTAAATAACAAAAATAATATTTAACAAATAAAAAAAGGAGGACATTTTTAATGGTTAAACAATACCATATCGGCGTCGGCGAAGGCGAAGTTGCAAAGTACGTCTTACTACCCGGTGATCCTAATCGCGTTAGGCTCATCGCCAGCTTCTGGGATGAAGCTAAAGAAGTCGCAAATAATCGCGAATATGTGACTTACACAGGCAAGTACAAAGGTGTTCCTATCTCTTGTACAAGCACAGGTATCGGCTGTCCATCAACAGGGATTGCGCTTGAAGAATTAGCACGTTGTGGCGCTGAAGTTTTCATTAGAGTTGGGACATGCGGTACTTTACTCGATCATGTTAAAAATGGTGATATGGTCGTCTTTGATGGCGCAATGCGGTTAGATGGTGCTTCAGTACTCTACGCTCCAATTGAATATCCCGCTGTTGCAAGTCACGATGTCGTTGAAGCATGTATTACGGCACTCGAAGGCTTAGATTTTCCTCATCACGTTGGTATTACGCGCTCCGCGGATACATTCTATGCGGGTCATGGCCGTCCTGGTTCGTCATTTAATAACTATTGGCAATCAAAATGGAAACACCACTTTGAAGATTTACGGCGCTTAAATATTCCCGCTGCGGAAATGGAAGCAAGTTTAATCTTTGTATTAGCTCGTGTTTGGGGGTTAAGAGCTGGTGGTATTTCTGTTGTTTTAGACAATATGTTTGAAGCTTCTGGCGATACTGGCAAATTTAAACCAGAAACAGCATTAGACCACTCTCCAGATCATATTAAACGCTTAGCGATGGCGGGGAACGAAGCTGTTCGCATTCTCTATGAAAGAGATCAAGCCAAAGCAAAAAAGCAAAAAGCAAAAAAATAATAAAGGAAAGTTTTGCCTTCCTTGAAAATTAAATACTTAATAATGAAAGGAGATTAACTATTCTTAATCAAGTTAAATAGTAAATATATATCAAAAAGATTCACAAACTAAGTGAATTAT
>MWEF01000018.1 GCA_002070905.1 Tenericutes bacterium ADurb.Bin087
GGTAGCGTAATCATGGTTATATACAAAGGTAAACTTTAATTCAGGAAATTCTTTTAAGCAGTATTCTTTAATCATTTCTTCTTTGTAACCAGTTGAAATAACTATCTCTTTAATACCTTGACTTCTTAAAATACGAAGTTGTCGTCCTAAAATGGTTTCACCACTTTTTAATTCCACTAGTGCTTTTGGTTTATCTTTTGTTAAATCACCCAAACGTGATCCAACACCACTATTAAATATAAATGCTTTCATATTATTTACGACTTCTTCTTAAGAATTTCATTAATAAGTCTTTGTTTTCAACTGGGGTAGTTGTGGGCCGCCCTAAATCATCACGACTTCCTTGATTAACATACACTACTAATGCAGCTTTATTTTTCCGTTTAAACTTTGGAAATTCTCTTTCAATATCTTCTAGAGTTTTCACTTCATATACTTTACTAAAACCTAATCCTTCTAATACTTTTTTAGCATTGATGTCTAACGCAATAGTAGGTTGTCCCCCTACTGATTCATGTGCTCCATTGTTAATAACAATATATTTAAAATTCTTTGGCGCGTTGATTGCCGCTACGCCTAATCCTCCTAGATGCATGAGCATAGAACCATCACCATCAATACAAAATACCCGCTTTTTGCTGGATAAAGCAATGCCGAGCGCGATTGAAGCGGTGTGTCCCATTGATCCAACAGTTAAGAAATCTCGCTCATGAGTATCATCATTTTTTTCTCTAATTTCAAATACTTCGCGACTTGTTTTACCAGTAGTGCTAACAATCACGCTCTTGTTGTCAATATGCTTCATCATCGCTTCTAAGGCTTCTTCGCGAGTCATAGAAAAGGCATTAGGTGGTAATTCTAATTTAACTTTGCTAAATGTTCCTTTTTTAACAACAATGGCCACTGGTTTAAGTGTTTTTTGCATATACTTAATAGCTTCATCAATAATCGGTTCAAATTCATCTTCAAGGATGAATGTTTTAACTCCTAATACTTCTAGTGTGCTAAGTGTTATCTTTCCCTGTTTTTTATGTTGGGGTTCATCTTTTGTTCCTGGTTCGCCTCTCCAGCCAACCATAAATAAAACTGGAATGTTATAAACATCTTCATCCGCTAAAGAGATTAATGGATTAACAATATTACCTAAACCGCTATTTTGTAAGTAAACCATTGCTATTTTTCCTGTTGCTAAGTAGTGACCGCATGCAAGAGCAACAGCGTTACCTTCATTTGCGGTAATAATATGATTCTGGGCAGGTGTGTTTTGTGTAATATAAGCACATATATCTTTTAGTAAAGAATCGGGTACACCAAAAAATGTATCAATATCTTTCTTTAATAAATATTCATAAAATGATTTTGTATCAATCATCTTATTTACCACCCGGAATTAATGTTAATACTTCATTAATTGGTAAACAAAATTCATCTGCTTCTTTACTACGACCATTTTCTAATATAGTTTCCGCGGCCTTTACCATTGCGGGATAAGCAGCTCTTAGTAAATGATTAGCGTGAATAATAATATTAGCGCCCTTTTTTGCTAATTCTTTTTCAGTAAATTGATTATAGGATGTAGGAACAAGAATAAGCGGAATGTCTTTGCTAAATTCACGGAATTGTCGCATAAATTCAAAAATATCTTCGCCCGTTTTATCTTTAGAGTGTATCATAATACCATCCGCTCCCGCTTCAACATATATCATAGCACGCATCATAGCATCTTTAACGTCTTTCCCAGCAATTAAGCTTTCAATTCTTGCAAAGATTAAGAAATCACGAGTGATTAAAGCGTGTTTCCCTGCTCTAATTTTTTGAGCAAATACTATTGGATCTTCTAAAGTTTGGATAACTTCAGTTCCAAAAAGAGAGTTTTTCTTTAATCCTGTCTTATCTTCAATAATAATCGCAGATACACCTAATCTCTCTAATGTTCTAACATTATATACAAAATGTTCTTCTCTACCACCAGTGTCTCCATCTAAAATAATTGGCTTAGTGGTAACTTCCATAATTTCATTAATTGTTACTAACCTACTTGTATGGTCCACTAGTTCAATATCTGGTTTTCCTTTAAATGTTGAGTCACATAATGAAGAAATCCACATTGCATCAAAAGAACGCGGTAATTCTGTTTCTTTATCAATAACACTTGTATTTTCAACAATTAAACCAGAAAGACCGTTTGATGCTTCCATTACTGAAATGAATGGTTTTAAGTGCAGTAATCTCTTAAGCGTACCGCGTCTATATTCTGGCGCTCTTAAATCTTTTGTTATTTCAGCATGTGTTTCTGTAGCGCTCATCCCGTGAGTATACGGAACTTCAATAAGTTCGCCACCCCACTCTTTAAGTACTTCGATAACCTTTTGCCGTACTAATTGTTGGACACCTTCTCGCCAATCATCGCCATGAATAACATAATCGGGTTTTATTTTTCTTAAATTTTCAGTGTAATCTAGCGACTTTTGCATTACAATTTCAGAAACATTTTTAAGACTACCAAAAATTTCTTCGCGAGCTTCGTAAGGATAAATAGGAAGTCTTTTATATGACGCTATTGCTTCATCAGAAAGAAGACCGACTATTACCCGGCCATATTTTGCGCCTTCATTAATAATATTAATATGACCAGGGTGTAGAATGTCTGCTCCGATTGCGATATATACTTTTTCCATTAAACCACCGCATACCTCCAATCAAATTCTCTAAACAAATAAATAATGAATGTAATATGATTTACCTTATGAAACACAAGCATAAATTTACATTTCTAGCAAGAAAAGTATAAGGATAAACCTCCATAACATTTCCTTTGATTTTATAAAAGAACATTAATCCAAGAAACAAAATTACAAATGTTTCAAAAACAAACCTATAACTATATCTTTCTAAATTTACAACGATTTCAGGAACCAGTAGTATTAAATAGATAATGTAATATAAATTAAACCTCATAACTACTTGTGAGTATCCTGCGAAAAATTGAATTATTATGGAAGCATAAAGAAAATTAATTAGGCCAGCATTTTCCTTTTTATCATTATTAATTAACACAACTAAACTTGCTATAAAGAAAGCAATCAGCATTAGCAGATAATTATACGCACCTGTCTCAACAACTTCATAAAAACCATTGTATAATTTCCCTAAAGTTGTAACGATTTCTTTTCTAAAAATAAAAAGGGGAAGCGCTATAAAAACGAGAAAAATATAATTATTTTTATTTAATCTAAAATGATAAATAGGATATGCGAGAAAAAAAACAAAAGCAGATTTATGAAATAAACAAGCTATGGTGACTAAAACAAAAAAAGGGATTATTTTTCTTTTTTTTATATAAATAAACGATATTAGTGTTACACCAATTGCCATGGTTTGTCTTAAACCCGATAAGGTAAATACAAAAAAATCTAGATAAATAAATAAAAGTAAACTTAGGTAAGGCATTTTTGAATATTTAAGAATTATTAATGCAAGAGGAACAAAAATGGAAATCGATACCAAAAACAAAAATGTCCTAAAATTTCCTCCAACTAAACTAACTAACCAATTTAATATATAAAATAGCCACTCATCTTTATGACTATTAATTATTTCCTTAAAAGAAGAAACCGAAGTTGTTAAAAAAATGGGTTCGTAAGCCTTGAGATCTACACCAACTGAAAAACTGCGCATTCCTTGTATAATAATAATAAATGCAACTACTGATAAAAAGGCATAACTATTATTTTTTTTTGTTTTGACAGAAATAATATGGGCAATTATTAACACAGATATTAAAGTTATATAAATTAACATTTTAAACTCTCAATTCTGAAAAGGTGATTAATAATATTGTGTTTATGTTTTTCATTTTTTCCACCATTTAAATCTTCAACCTACCTTTTTATTCAAGTAGATTATAGCATATTAAGTTGCTTTACTATTTATTAGTTATCGATTAACTTGATAAGTATGTTTATCTAACTAATAGCATTGCACTAGTCAACTAAATGTAGACACTTTAATAACTTGATAGTCACTACTTTTGATTAAGTAGATAATTTTGTTTAAATTGGGCTGGAGTTAAGTAATTTAAGGCATATGCTGGTCTTTCATTATTAAAGTAATAAATGTAGTTTTCTATTGCCTTTTCAATGTTTTCTGCCTTTTTAATATTGAAGTCCATGAATAATTCTTCCTTTACCCAGCCAATAACAGATTCCATTGTCGCATTATCCGTTGGAGTTCCAGCACGTGACATTGAACGCTTAATGTTATAATAAGGGAGAAGCTCGTTGAAGCTTTTTGAAGAGTAGACACTTCCTTGATCGGTATGGAGAATCATTTCGAGGTTTGGCTGCTCTTTCTTTTTATTTAAGACATTTATTAATCCTTCATGATATGTTCTAGGATCACCTCTTGTTGTACTTACCGCATATCCGATAATTTCATTGTTGAATAAATCAAGATATAAGGTTATTTCGTAGAGTTTCCCATTTACATACATCATGGTATTATCACTAACCACGACTTCAAGTGGTTTTGCGATATTAAGATTACTTAAGATAATATTTGGATATGTTCGCATCGGTTCCCCAGGCTTTTTATAGCGATATCGTTTTGATTTAGAGCGAATTCCTGCGTATTTACAGCATTTATGTGCATATTTGTCAGTAAACACTATTCCTATATCTAATTCTATTTTTGCTCTTAACCACCGGTAACCGTGAGTTGTATATTCGTTATGATAAGCTATAAACAACGCAACATCTTTGTATCGTTGTAATACTTTTTGACTAGGATTGTTCACTCTTTTTTGCCACTTGTAGAACCCACTTCGTGATACTTGCATCGCACGACAAAGCACACTTATTGGATATTTTTCAGAAAGTTCCGCTACGATTTGATATTCTAATCGGGTATAGTATCGTATACTTTCTTTTTCCCACCCCCTTTCACTACATAACCTTTTTTTAAGCGTGCATTTTCAATATCACGCTTTAATAATTCCGCGCGTAATTCAGCCTCATTCATCTCTTCGTAACGTTTTGATGATGCGCTTTTTAACGAAACTTCACCAATTGATTTGGCATATGCCGCTCGCCAATTGAGTACACTTTGATACGGTACACTATATTTCCGCGCTAGGTTCGCTAAAGTGTCAACTTTGTCATAGGCTTCTTTGCCAATGGCTCTTTTCTCTTCTTTACTGTACATGTTTTCCTCCTGAATGTATTTTAGCAAAATCATGTGGCCACATGATTTTATTGTGTGTCTACATTTAGGGTATCAGTACATTTCGATTTCTTTTTTATTATAACAAATAATAGTTTGTGCTTTATTAATTTAACACCTTATTATTTCATAATCTTGTCATATGCACTGATGATCCGTTTAGTGGACACATGTGTATATATTTGCGTTGTAGCAATATTAGTGTGGCCGAGCATTGCTTGTACGGCTCTTAAATCGGCGCCATTTTCGAGTAAGTGTGTGGCAAAAGCGTGGCGTAATGTATGCGGTGATACATTAGCGGTTATTTCAGCTTCTTGCGCATAAGCTTTAATCATTTTAAAGAAATATTGACGACTTAATGGTTTACCATTAGTGTTTAAGAAAATAGTGCGTTTATCACTTTTTTCATAATGAAAGCGAACATTATTTATATAATCCGCTAAGTATTCGAGGGCGAATTCACCAATTGGGATAATCCGCTCTTTCCCACCTTTCCCGCGAATTTTAATGATGCCACGATTAAAATTTACTTCTTCACGCTTTAAACTTAAAAGCTCGCTAACTCGTAATCCGCTAGCATACATTACTTCAAGCATCGCTTTATCGCGAACACCGCGATGAGTGTTTAAGTTTGGCATACTTAAAAGTCGATCAACTTCATCATTAGTGAGATATGTTGGCAATGTTTTAGTGACTGCTGGTCCAGGAATGCGTTTAAGTTCATATTTATAATCACCTTCATCTTTTAAAAAGAGCAAATAATTATAAATGCTTGATAGTCTCCGCATTATTGTTGATGCACTAAGTCCTTTTTGACTTTCTAAATTAATAAAGTCACTAACATGCATTGGCGAAATTTCTTCGGTAACTGTGAAGTTAAAGGTCGTATGAAAGAGATTAATATCATCTAAATAAGCACTTACCGTCGTATTAGCAAGGTTTTTCTCAAGTAATAAGAAATTAGTGTAGCGTCTCACTGCTTCATCAATATGCATCTTTAATCATCCCTTTTTAAGTCACTTAGCCGTAAAAACGGTGGTTTATCGTATTCTTCATTTAATAATTCAATAATAACTTCTGTTTTTGATTTCTCATTAAAGTCGTCAAATAATGAAAGTTGCTCGACAAGACTCCCTTCGTCACTAAGATTTTGTAGTGTTACCCCTACAAGCCGGAGCGGTTCATCTTTATAATTTTTATCAAAAAGCTTCATCGCTTCATAAAATATCGTAATGGCATTATTTGTGGGTTTATTAAGCGTGACACTGCGATTTACATTTTCAAAATTATAATAGCGCATGACAATTTGAATCGTTAAGCCGACCTTTCCTTCACGCTTTGCTCTTTCACTAACACTATTAGACATTTCTTTAAATAAAGCACTTATCTCTTCATAATTTTCAGTGTCAAACATAAAGGTTGATGAGTGACCAATACTTTTTGGATCTTCCTCTTCGGCAATTACTTCGTCACTCCCTCTGCCGTTTGCCCACTCTTTGAAGGTAAAAAAGCTTTTACCAAGCAATTTTTTCACTTCCGGGTCTTCAGTTGTAGCAAGGTCTCCAATTGTTTTAATATCGAGCGCTAAAAGACGGGGTGCGGTCGCTTTACCAATCCCGTACATTTCATTAATTGGTAATTTCCATAAAGTGTTCGCTAATTCACGGCGTCGATAAATAGTGATACCAAGTGGTTTTTTATAGTTACTTGCCATCTTTGCTAAAAATTTAGTGGGAGCAACACCGATCGAGCAGCCAAGTCCTATTTCTTGTAGTAAAGCTTGTTGTAACTCTTTAATAAAACCGATTGGATTACGGTTATTTTTAAGCCGTTCGGTCGCATCGATATAGCATTCATCAATACTAGCAACTTCAAGAAGGGGACTAACATGATCTTTTAAATAATTAAAAAAGAGCGAAGAATAATGATGATAAAGCTTAAAATCAGGTTCTTTAATAATTAAATTAGGACACAAGCGCAGCGCTTTATATGTCGGCATGGCCGAATGAATACCGTATTTCCGAGCTTCGTAACTCGCCGTGCTAACGATTCCGCGCCTGTTAGCCCCACCAACAATTAAAGGTTTACCCTTTAGGGTAGGGTCACGCAGTACTTCGCACGCGGCAAAGAAAGCGTTAAGGTCAATGTGTAAGATAACTTTACTCATAAATATATTATAACTCACTATTTTGGTTTACATAATAATTATGTAAATAATAAGTTCCTAATAAAAAATAGGAACGAATGTCCTATTTTATAACACTATAAAGCAACTAAAAGACTACTAACTAATTACTAATAACATACTAAGGGGTCGTTTTAGCGTTATTTTCCTTGTAATTCTTCAATTTTCAGTTTTGCTTCATTTAATTCTGTCGCTAGTTCTTTACTTAAAGCGTTGCCTTCTTCAAAGAGTTTTAAACTAGCGTCTAAACTAAGTTTCCCGCTTTCTAGTTCACTAACAATAGCATTTAAGCGTGCGAGTTTTTGTTCAAATGATAATTTTTCTTTACTCATCTTCTCCTCCTTTAACTTCGGCTAGTACACTGCCGTCACTAAATGTAATCTTAACTTCGTCTTTTACTTTTAACTTCTTCGCTGATTTAATAATTTCTTCATTCTTACTAATAAAAGCATAGCCTCTATTTAATACATTCGTCGGATTAAGTGCTTCAAGTCGTGTACTCTTAGCGACAAGCGTTTCATTAATAACATTATACGTACGAGTTATCGCCTTATTTAAGCGTTCTTTTAATGAATGCAAGGTAATTTCCGCTCGAGCGATGTTTTCGGCGCTACGGGCTCCTAATTTAGTGCTCAGTGTCAAAAGCTTTGTCGTTAAGTTTTCCACAATTGCGCCAAAGTTTACAAGTACTGGTCTTACTATTAAGTGATTCAGTTCTTTTTCGCGTTGTATGAGCACAGTACTCATAGCGTTTTCAAGACGAACACTATAATCAGTAAGCGTTTGCCGTAATTCATTTTGATCAGGAACAACAAGTTCGGCGGCAGCAGTTGGGGTACTAGCGCGCACATCGGCAAGATAATCGACTAATGTTGTATCGATTTCATGTCCTATCGCACTAATAAGTGGGACTTTCTTTGCACTTAAGGCCATAATGAGACTTTCATCATTAAATGCCCATAAGTCGTCACTACTTCCACCGCCACGGGCAATGATTAAGACATCAATATGTTCATTTTGTAAAACTTCAAAGGCACTAATGAGTGAAGAAGGCGCACTTTCCCCTTGAAAAGTAGCGTTAACAATCTTTAAAGTCACAAGCGGATAGCGACGGTTAATATTCGTCACTAAATCACTCTGTGCCGCGCTATCTTTTGGGGTAATAATACCAATAACTTTGGGAAATTTAGGTAATGGGCGCTTCTTTTCTTGATCAAAAAGCCCCATCTTGTCTAACTTTACTTTAAGTTTAGCAAGTTCAAGCAACTTCGCACCAAGTCCGTAATAACTAACTTCAGTGGCCACGAGTTGGTAGTTACCACTTTTTTCATAAACCGTAATACGACCTGTGGCAATTACTTCGTCACCATCTTTTAGCGTCGTAGGAAACGCTTTAGTGTTAAAACTTACAACACTAAGGCGTGCCTTATCTTCTTCTTTTAAGGTGAAGTAAATCGCAGTATTATAGCGTTTTAAGTTAATAATTTCTCCGCGTACTTCAACATAACTTAAAAATGCGTCACGCTGAATAACATTTTTGACGTATGCATTAAGTTCACTAATTGATAAAATACTTCGCATTAAATTAAAACCCCATCAAGCACAGCATTAATAAATTTATAATCTTCGGTCGGATTAAAAAGTTTTGATAATTTAATAGCGACATTAATAATCACTGCTTTACTTTTACCTTTATCTTCAGTATAAAAATAAACAGCGTAACTATAAATTAAGATGGCTTGGGTTACTAAATTTAAACGTTCAAACTTCCAGTCGCGTAAATAAGGTGTTAAGTTCGTCACAATTTCACTATAGTTCTTAACGATGTTAATTAATGTTTCTTTAAGAAATACGGGGAGTTCACTATATTCTGTACCAGTTACACCGCTTACAACCGCAGGTAAATCAAAAGCAATGTCTTCTTTAATGAAAACGAGCATTGCATAGACACTTTGCACACCATACTCATGACTTTTATTCCGTGAAATCATAGTATTCCTTATTTCCTCCTGGATTTAGTAGTAATAAGAATAGTCCGGCAGCCATAAATAATGCGATCATAATTAAATGAATAAAGCTCGACCATATATAACTAAAGGTACTTTCACGGTACCACGGACTAAACACTAGTGAGTAATCAATTACATAAATGATAATTGCTAACACTAGCGGTACAATTTTACCTTTTCTCGCAAAATGATACAAAAGAAATAAAAGAGCGCTGCTTACCATTGTCGTTAAGCCTAATAAAAAGATGCGCATCCCAATTTCTAAGACACTATTTTCAATGTAACGCGAAAAAATCGCAATACTGTTTAATCCCCAGTGGTAATACGTATAATCACTACTGATGCCAAAGAAATTACCAATTAAGTTACTAAAAATGATTAATAATAAAAAAAAGTTAATTAACTTAAAAACGATCTTTTTCGGATTTATTCGTGACTTCTCTTTCATCAATATAATGCTTAACCGACATCGATTACTTCAACATCAATGTCAAACGGAATTAATTCGGTCATTTGCGTTAAACTAAGCGCGACATTTTCACGGACTTCATTTGCAACTTCTTCAGCATTTGTATTCGGACTAACTTTTACGGAAATCTTCACATTAACAGTACCACTACGGATCGTACAACGTACTGGTTTAGAAAGCGAATAACGTTTACGTGAAACCGTTGCCCCACTAACTTCATTAGTAGCAATCTCGGCAATTTTATCGAATACTTGATAGCTAATACCCATTATGCCTTGCTTATTGTATTTTTGAATGTAAACATACTCTGCCATAAATAACCTCTGGCTTTAATTATAACGAAACAAACGCCTTTTTACAATATTTGTTGCTTTTGACCAATAATTTATTATTGAATGATAATTGAATAAGTTAATTTAACAATTTAAAAAATAAATTTTATATAGTGAGAATTATAAAATGGCGCATATTTGCAATGCGCCATTCTAAGTAATCTAATTAAAATTAACTACTAATAAACTACTAATTGATTATTTTTTAGTTGTTTTCTTTGTTTTTGGTTTTGCTTCAGTTTTTACTTCGGCCTTTGCTTCAGTTGCTTCTTGTTTTTCTTTTGTTTCACTAGCGGTTACTTCAGGTTCAACTTTTTCTGAAACTTTAAGTTCAACATCTTCTAGTGTTAAAAGTTCTTCACCTTCCGCTGGGGTGTCAAGATCACTTAAAACGGGCGGGATTGGATTAGGTGCTTCACCGGAATAGAGTTCTTCACCTTTTTTAAGTGTCTTTGGATCAATAATCCCTTCAACAAGGCGTGCGAGCATTTCTGGTGTATATTTTAAGTGCTCTAAAATATCTTTTTGCGGGGCACTAAAGCCGAAGCGATCTAAGCACATCGTATGATCTGCCCATTCGTGCCACCCAAAGCTACTTAAGATTTCAACAGCGATGCGTTTATCTTTGCCAAGTGGTAATACTTCAGCTTTATAAGCGTCATCTTGACGACGGAACACTTCCATGCTCGGCATCGAGACAACACGGACATTATAACCGTGGATGAGTAAAGTATTTTGCGCTTTTAAGGCCATATTTACTTCACTACCCGTTGCGATAATAATAAAATCAAGTTTCTTTCGTTTATTTTCAGGGCTTACAACATAAGCACCACGACGGATTAGCTTTTCTTTATCACTACCAGCCATAAGTGGTAATTTTTGCCGTGTTAAGATTAAGGCGTGTGGCCGCGTTTTGCTCTCTAGGGCTACTTTCCACGCCACAAATGTTTCGCGTGCGTCACCCGGCCGCCATAAGTCAAAGTTTGGCATTGCGCGCATCATCGCTAAGTGTTCAACCGGTTGATGGGTTGGTCCGTCTTCTCCTAAATTCACACTATCATGACTAAATAAATAAATATTTGGTAAGTGACTTAGTGCAGCAAGACGCATTGAGTTTTTAAGGTAATCACTAAAGACGAGGAATGTCCCTACATAAGTGCGTAGTCCGCCGTGAAGGAGCATCCCGTTACTAATCGCTCCCATCGCGAATTCACGAATCCCGAAATTGATATTCCGTCCTCTACGGTTTTTAGCCGTAAAGTTTGTTTCACCGTTAATTAGTGTCATTACACTACTAGCAACGTCAGCACTTCCGCCCATAATATGCGGTAAATGACGATTAACAGCAGCGAGCACATTACCACTAGTGTTGCGTGTTGCTTCACTTAATTCGTCTTCAAATGTAAGTTTCATCATTGCTAGACTACTTTCAGTATCATCGTTTAAGGCGATTTTTAAGTCTTCGGCTTCAACATCACTGTCGGCTTCAAATAATGTATAACTCTTTGCCCAGGTGTCATACGCCTTTTGGCCGTTACGCGCGATTTGGCTTCGCATACTTTCATATACTGGAAGCGGGATTTCAAATGGCGCATTTGGATAGTGATAAGTACCTTTAGCAAAAGTACCATCTAATTCACCAAGTGGTGAGCCGTGGACTTTATGTGTACCTTGTTGCCGACTACCTTGACCGATAATCGTTTTCATAATTACAAGTGTTGGTTTATCACTGCGTTTGGCTTTTTTAATTGCTTTATCAATTTGTTTAAGATTATTACCGTTATCAACTTTTAAAACATTCCAGCCACTTGCTTTAAAGCGAGCTTCAACATTTTCACTAAATGAATCGCTCAGTGGTCCGTCAAGCGTCACATCGTTAGCGTCATAAAACACAATTAATTTATTAAGTTTTTGATGACCAGCAAACGAGACTGCTTCTTGACTAATTCCTTCTTGTAAACAGCCATCGCCCACTAAACAGTACGTATAATGGCTTAAAAGATGCGCATACTTTGGATTACGCGCTGTTAAACTAGCTTCCGCTAGCGCCATCCCCACGGCATTCGCAAGTCCTTGACCGAGTGGTCCTGTTGTGGCATCGACTCCTGGTGTCATTTTATATTCAGGGTGGCCTGGGGTAATCGAGTTAAGTTGTCTAAAGGCTTTTAAGTCATCAATTTCAATGGCGTAACCTGCTAAATGGAGCACAGTATAAAGTAAGGCACTCGCATGTCCCGCACTAAGCACAAAACGGTCACGGGCAATCCATTCTGGATTCCGCGGATCAATTTTCAAATGATTTTTATAAAGATTATAAACTAATGGGGCACTCCCAATCGCCATCCCAGGGTGTCCCGAATTAGCGGTATTAGTAATGTCAATAACAGTCGCACGAATCGCCGCGACACTTAAGGCATCGTAAGTATTACGTTTTCTTAAACACATAAATTATTCCTCTCCTCCATCTTTTCCTGTATTTATTTTAATATATAATTCATCTAATTGTAAATTAGAAACTTTTGAAGGTTCACCGCTCATTAAACTTGCGCCCTTTAAATTTTTGGGGAAGGCAATTACATCACGAATATCATCAGTACCCGTTAAAATCATCGTCAGTCTATCTAACCCAAAAGCAATCCCGCCGTGCGGTGGGGTGCCGTATTTTAGTGCTTCGATAAAGAAACCGAATAAATACTCAATTTCTTTTTCACTTAAGCCTAAGATTTCAAAGATACGATTTTGTAAATCTTGGTCATAAATCCGCATACTTCCGCCCCCAGCTTCATACCCATTAATAACGATGTCATAAGCATAACTTAAAACTTCTTCTGGTGCTGTCGCTAATTTAGCAATATCTTCTTCTTTTGGTTGCGTAAAGGGATGGTGTTCACTAGCGAAGCGACGAGTTTCAGGATCATAGCTAAAAAGTGGGAAGGAATCGACCCATAAACAGGAGTAAGCATTTTCATCAATTAAGTTAAAGCGAACGCCTAATTCTTTTCTAACTGCGCCTAGTGCACTTAAAATACGCGCGAGCGGGGCGTCAAACCCAAGTAAGACGACATCATTTGCCGCTAAACCTAAAGCCTCTGCTACTTCAGCGTGGCTGCTAGTAATGTTTTTTGCAAGACTACCGCTAAAAGCGGTGCCGTCATACTTTAAAACACCTAAGAAATTAAGCCCGTGTTGCTTAACGATTAAGTTAAGTTCATCAAGTGTTTTACGCGATAAGATGTTTGTCGGGTCATTAATAATGAGACCACGAACATCTTCTTTTGCTTTAAAATATTCTTCATTACTTAAAACTTTACTTAAATCTCTAATTTTTAAATCAAAACGTAAATCAGGTTTATCACTACCATAATTTTCTACAGCTTCGTGATAAGTTAAGCGTGGTAAGGGCAATTTTAAATCATAGCCTTTCACTTCTTTAAAGATTTTTTGTAAAAGTCTTTCATTTAAATCAAGTACTTCTTCGTAAGTAAAGAAACTTGTCTCAATATCAATTTGGGTAAAATCAGGTTGGCGGTCACTACGTAAGTCTTCATCTCTGAAGCAGCGGGCGATTTGATAATACTTTTCTAGCCCACCAATCATTAAAAGTTGTTTATAAATTTGTGGTGACTGCGCTAGGGCGTAGAAAGTGCCTGGGTTTAAGCGTGAGGGGATTAAATAGTCACGAGCACCACCAGGTGTACTTTTAGTTAAAATTGGTGTTTCAATTTCGATAAACCCTTCATTATCTAAAAATTCACGCGTTACTTTCGTTATTTTAGCGCGGGCGATAAGTTTATCTTGTAATACTTTACGCCGTAAATCTAAATAACGATATTTTAGCCGCACATCTTCTAAAGCGTCTGTCTCATCGGCAATAATAAGCGGCGGGTTCTTAGCTTTATTAATAAGTGTGACTTTACTTGCCACGACTTCAACTTTCCCTGTCTTTAAGTTTTTATTTGGCACTTCTTTAAGCGTGACAACGCCTTCGATTTGAATAATGTATTCATTGCGAATATCAGGGCGCGCTACGCCTTCGTTTATTAACACTTGGACAATCCCGCTTCGGTCACGTAAATCCACAAATGTTAAGCCGCCTAAATCACGTTTTTTAGCGACCCAACCAATGATTTTAACTTTTTGTCCAACTAGTTTCTCATTAATATTTCCGTTTTCAATTGTTCGATACATAAGTTTATGCCTTCTCTTCTTCTTTTTCTTCATGTTTTTTGCAGTTCACACCACGACCTTTACCTTTGCCAGTGCATTCATGATTTTTTTCATGTTCATGTTTACGGCAGCATTCATGCTTTTCATCGTGATGATGTTCGCCGCAGCATTCACCGTTTTCTTTATGAGAGTCGCATTCACACTCTTCATGGTCACAGTCGCAATCCTCATGTTCACAGCCGCATTTACATTTATGATCATGATTATCACAATCGCAATCTTCATGGTCACACCCACAATTACAGGCGTGATATTCTTCACAAAGGTCAAGTATATAATTAATCACTTCGGCAAACGGTACTTCAACTTGCTCTTGTGTTTCTAAGTTCCGTACACCGACAACTTCATTTTTAATTTCAGCTTCGCCGAGAATTAAAGCAACACGTGCTCCACGATTTTCGGCGATTTTAAAGAGTGATTTAAATGATTTATCTTCAAAATTCATGATTCCGCGTAGCCCGTTCGCGCGTAAAGCAGTTAGTAAACTATAACCACTAGTCCGTGCTTCTTCACCGATCGCGACAAGAATAAAGTCATCTTTAACTGCGGTGTGCTCAAGTTTTCCTTCTTCATTTAAAATGTGATAGAGCCGTTCAAGGCCAAAAGCAAAACCAACACCTTCTAAACTTGGACCGCCTAACTCTTCCACAAGTTTATCATAGCGGCCACCGCCACCAATCGCTCCGTAATCTTTACCTGAAGGCGGGATATAGACAAATTCAAAGATAATGCCTGAATAATAATCAAGTCCGCGCACTAATCCGTAATCAACTTCCACATTAACACCATATTCTTCCAGTGAAGTTTTAATGAATTCAAGGTCTTTTTTATCTTCTTCAGTTAAGAAATCAGTAACTTTTGGTGCCGCTTTGGCAAGTTCGACGTCACTTGGTACTTTACAATCAAGCATCCGTAGCGGATTTTGTTCATAACGCACTTTACAATCAGGACATACATCCTTTAAATGTGGTTCATAATATTTTTTAAGTGCTTCGCGATAGGCGTCACGCGCTTCTTGCTTCCCAAGACTATTAATTTTAGTTGTAATATTTTCAAGTCCTAAAGCTTGTAAAGAGTGGATTGCAAGTAAAATTACTTCAAGATCAGCAATAATGCTCGTACTACCAACACTTTCAACCCCAAATTGATGGAATTGTCGATAACGCCCAAGCTGTGGTCTTTCATAGCGGAACATTGGTCCACTGTAGTAATAACGCAGCGGTAAATCATTCGTAGCGTAAAGCTTATTAGCAATAATGCTACGCATTACTCCTGCGGTACCTTCAGGACGCAGTGCCATTAAGCGGTTACCTTTATCGATAAATACATACATTTCTTTCCGTACAATGTCTGTCGCATCACCGACACCACGGGCAAATAGTTCATTAGCCTCGAAAATCGGTGTTGTCAGTGGATCAAAACCATAAAGTCGGGCAACGATGCCGCATGTATCACTTATATAAGCATAAGCACGGTCTTCGTTTCCAATTAAGTCATGTGTGCCCTTAGGGCTCGTAATAATAGCCATATATCCTCCTCTAAATAAAAAAAGGTAGTATAAGGACGGGATTGCCGCGGTACCACCTTATTTCGTTTGTTAATTAAACGCATCTCTAACTCGTAACGTGAGTAACGGTCCTGCTTATTTATTACAAGACTTGTCTCCATGGTGTCCTTTAACAATACTTCGCTAGTTTTGCACCAACCAACTAGTCTCTATTCCGGAATATTTGTTAAAATCCATATCAATGACTTTTTAATTATAAAATAATTAACTTTAATAGTCAATGTAAGCGGCGACTATTATTCACTAATTATCTACTATTAAACTACTAATAAAATACTTTTAGCGTTATTTTAATGAATTACGCGGTCAATTTTATAAACTGAGTCAACTTGCAAGATAATATTTTGCACACTATTTAATTTATCAACATTCGGAATTAAAATCGTTGCATCAATCACACTTGTTTGGGTCGATGGGTGATAAGTAGCCTTAATTTTTGAGATACTAACCTTTGCTTGACTTAAAGCATTCATAATATCGACTAATAAGTTATCACGGTCATTACACTTGATACTAATATCTAACGGATATAATTTAGTTTCGCTATTTGGATTCCATAGTACTTCAATCGTGCGGTCAAGGTTACGCGCGATATTTGGACAATTAATGCGGTGAACGGTAATCCCTTTCCCTTTCGTGATATAACCAACGATATTATCACCTGGCACTGGTGTACAACAATTACCAAGTGTGACCGCAACAGTGCCCGCCCCTGGGACGATTACGGGATTTTTAGCGTCTTCTACTACTCTTCGTCCTTTACTTAAAAGTTTGCCCATATGGTCACGGCGATCAAGTTTTAAGTAATCTAATACTGCACTAGCGGTAATATTCCGTGAATAAACAAGTAATAGTAAGTCTTCATAAGTATTAACATTAAAATGTTTTAAGACTTCTGGTTTATTCACATGTGGTTCAACTTCATGTTCGGCAAAGCCGCGTTCTTTAAAGGCGTCATTTAGTGAGCCACGCCCTTTTTCGATATTATCATCGCGCGTTAAAGCTTGATGTTTCTTCGCTAGCACTTTACGAATATGACTGCGTGCACTATTCGTGGTGGCAATATTAAGCCATGATTCTGTTGGTCCTGTAGCCGTTTTACTCGTTCTAATTTCACAAATATCACCGGTTTTAAGTGGCGTATTCATTGCTACAAGCTTATCATTAACAAGTGCCCCAACCGCTGTATCTCCGACTTTAGTGTGAATTTTATAGGCAAAGTCAAGTGGTGTTGCTCCCGCTGGGAGTTCAATAACATTACCTTTTGGCGTAAAGACATACACACTAGTTTCAAAGATTTCTTTTGTAATCGTGTCCATGTATTCTTTCGCGGTATTACCAGTTTCATAACCCGTTGCCACAAAATCACGGAGCCAATGTAATTTATTTTCAATCTCACGTTGTTCGCGTTCTGGA
>MWEF01000019.1 GCA_002070905.1 Tenericutes bacterium ADurb.Bin087
TTTATCCTAGTTCATAATATTAAAGTTCAAAAGTATTGATTCAATAAAAAATTGACGTTGTTTATTTGTACATCTGTTCAGTTTTCAAAGATCAAGGGCGCCTCTCATCCCGCCTTATTACGTAGTAATATACTCTCGGGGAATACAGCGCCTTCATATAATACCATCATTTAAGAATCATGTCAACAATATGCTTGTTTTTTACCACTTTTTTTCTACTAATGATGGCACCGCTCAAGGGCGAATACTTGCAATATTAAACCACAACTTAAAGTGTGATTCAAATAATATGATATATATTTTTCACTTTTTACGTTTTACAAAATTAAAATTGCATTTTATGAGACTTTTATAGCAATTTTAGCCTTTAAAATTAGGCTCTGTATTGACAATGTAAATACATATTAGTAAAATAAATTCGGTAAAAACGATGTTAAAAGATACAAATATAAATGTAAGAGTGAATAGCACTACTAAAAAAGAAACCGAAGCAATTTTAAATGAACTTGGGCTTAGTCTTTCCAGTGCTATTGATTTATATTTAGCGCAAATCATTAAAACGCGCGGTATCCCCTTTGATATTAAACTGCCAAACAAAGAAAATGCAGAAAAAATTTTACAAATTGGAAAAATAATTAATTCCTTAGGTGGCGCTTCTACAACCCCAGAACTTAATAAGATTATAGAACTCTACGCTCAAAATGATATAAGCTACGATGTAGCGGTATATGCGATTAAAGAAATATTTAACAAATAATTTATGCTTTAATTATTCGTCTTCATTGCTAATAATTCACTTTTTTAAACATCACTTAGTCAAGTTAAATCCATTTTGCAAAAAGCGTTAACACTTCACTTTCTGATGTAGGCATCTCGTTATTCCACAAAGTAGCGCATTCTTTCTCATAATACCATCCCGCAAAAGTGTATCCTTTACGAACAGGGTCAGAAGGTATGACATAAGGATTACTACCATTAATATAATCCATAAAGTAATAGCCTTCATTTAGGGAAGATTCAAAATTATACATGTAAAATATATTGAGTTTAGTGTCTTCGTTTAGGTAATATAAATTTGTTTCATAGTATCTCGTGATACTATCAATCAATTCTTCGCTTGGAAACGCAACATTAAGTATTGCATCCATGATTCCAGCTTCACTTAAACCAACACGGTTACCTAAAGATGATGGTAGATAAATCTTTTTTTGAATAGGAGTAAGCAATAAAACCCCTAACCGATCGCCTAAAAGTGGGGTTGCCCCAATATATCTAACGGGATACTTATTAATAGTCAATGGAATAACCAAAACTTCTTGTTTTTTTCCTAATTCGGTTAGTTCTATGGCGGCAGCACTTTTCTCTCTACGATTTAATTCAAAAATAAAGTGATCAGTTTCTATCGTTTTAATATTCTGTGTGAATCTATATAACCCGATAGAAAGTAACATGATTAAAACTAAGAATGAAATTATTTTAATATTAGTATCTCTACGCATCATTTCCTCTTATTACTAGTTCATTAGAATTAAATATTTTATTTAATAGTCATTACTTCTATTAATTAGATGTCCTCATTTTATCATAATTTTTATATACGCTACTCTCTTTTTATAAATCACATTCTTTATTCTTTTTAACTACTTCATTTTTCACATAACTACTTTTTTGTGGCCTCAAAAGGCGCTATTTAAAAAGGGACCCGTTTTCTTGGTCCCCTGTAATTTGCTTTATGTAGGTAGCACTACATATTATTAATAAGTTCAGCGTAACTTTCAACACTAAGCGAGGCCCCGCCAACAAGGGCGCCATCAATATTTGGCATTGCCATATATTCTTTAATGTTGTTAGGTTTAACTGAGCCGCCGTAGAGAATTCTTACTAAATCAGCGTTCCCGCCGTATATAGCGCGTAATAATTCACGAATATAAGCACAGATATCTTCCGCAATTTCTTTACTTGCATTTTTACCAGTCCCAATGGACCACACTGGTTCGTAAGCGATCACGACTTCTCTAACGTCTTCAACACCTTTAAGCCCCACTTCAATTTGTGCTTTAATCACTTCTTTTGTCACACCTTTTTCAAATTCTTGTAACGTTTCACCAACACAGTATAGTGGTGTCATATTATTTTCAAGTAACGCTAGTACTTTTAAGTTACAGCTCGCATCCGTTTCGTTAAAATAAGTTCGTCTTTCACTATGGCCCACTAGTGACCACGAGACACCTAGTTCTTTAAGCATTGGGATACTAACTTCACCAGTGTAAGCTCCTTTTTCAAGGTGATGAACGTTTTGCGCACCAATAATGAGTTTTGGATTAATATTTAATAAGGTTTGGAGTGATAAATAAGGTGGGGTGACACCAATGTCGATGTTTTTGTCGTTGGCATTTTTCAGTAATTCAAAGGAAGCATGGGCAAAAGCAGCGGTTTCCGCCATTGTTTTATTCATCTTCCAGTTGCCAACAAGTAATTTCTTCCGCATATTATTTAATCACATCAATGCCTGGTAAATGACCATCATTTTCAATCATTTCAAGTGAGGCACCGCCACCAGTACTAACATGGCTAAAGTATTCTTTATAACCAAATTGCGCGACTGCGGCCGCACTATCTCCACCACCAATGACAGTGAATGCTCCTTTTAATTTACTTACAGCTTCGCACACAGCGCGCGTGCCGGCTTCAAAGTCTTTTTGTTCAAAGACACCCATTGGTCCGTTCCAGAAAATCATTTTCGCTTTACTTAATTCTTTTGCGAATAATTTTTGGGTTTTGGGACCAATATCCATTCCTTCAAATCCATCAGGAATATCTGAACCCGTTGTCGTTACTTTCTTTGTCCAATTTTGGAAAGCATCAGTGACGACCGCATCAACTGGTAATAAAATTTTATCTCCAGCGGTAGCTAAACATTTCTTGGCAAAGTCAACTTGGTCAGGTTCAAATGGCGAAATGCCAATATTTTTTCCTTGGGCGACTTGGAAAGTATACGCCATTGCGCCACCAATTAAGACTTTGTCACATTTTTGTAATAATGTTTCAATAACTTTAATTTTGTCACTCACTTTAAAGCCACCGATGACAGCAATGTAAGGCCGGTCTTTTTTAGCAACATGCACAACACGGCCAAGTGCTTCAACTTCTTTTTCGACTAAAAAGCCAAGGGCGACTTCTTTACCGCGGGCTTTTAAGAGTTCAGGAACGCCAACTGTGGAAGCGTGCGCACGGTGTGCACTCCCGAAAGCATCCATCACGAACACATCAGCGAAACTCGCCCATTTTTCACTAAGGGCTGGATCGTTTTTCTCTTCACCTTTTTCGTAACGAGTGTTTTGTAAGAGTAAAACTTGTCCTGGTTTAAGCGCGGCAACGCGTTTATTAACTTCGTCACCACTTGTTTCAGGACTAAAGAACACTTTGTCTTTACCTAAAATTTCCGCAAGGCGACGGAAGACAATAATCATATTATTTTTGGCTTTATCAGCGGCAACTTCTTCTTCGGTCCCTTTATGTTTTACTTTACCAAGATGGGAGAAGAGTACTACTTTTGCGCCAGCATCAAGCGCGAATTTAACAGTCGGTAAGGCCGCTTGAATGCGGTTATCATCACTGATGACTTCGCCCTTAAACGGGACATTAAAGTCACAGCGAATTAAGACTGTTTTGTTTGCTAATTTAAGATCTCTAATAATTTTAGCCATAAATTCCTCCTTTTTTAGATAAAAAGCGCCCGAAGGCGCTTTCTTTAAATTGCTAAATAATTATTTAACACCGTGAACTTTGGCGACTTCGCCCGCAAGACGGATGTATTGGCAGGTATAACCGTATTCATTATCATACCAGAACATAACTTTAACAAGTTGTTCGCCATCAACTTCCATAACTTTCGTTAAGGTTGCATCAAATAATCCACCGTGGGTATCGCCAATGATGTCGCCACTGACGACTTCTTCTTCGGTATAACCAAGAATCGCTTTTAATTCGCCTTGAGCGGCTTTTTTCATCGCCGCATTAATTTCTTCAGCGGTAACTTTCTTCTTTAAAGTGATTGTTAAGTCAACCATTGAGCCATCCACTACTGGGACACGTAAGGCGCCACCATCAAGCTTTTTGTTGAGGTGGGGGAGCACTTGACCAATCGCTTTAGCGGCACCGGTTGAAGTTGGGACGATATTCATCGCACCAGCCCGACCACGACGTGCGGCTTTTTTCTTTGGTAAGTCTAAGATTGTTTGGTCATTCGTGTAAGCGTGAACAGTTGTCATTAAACCGCGCACAACACCAAAGTTGTCATCAAGCACTTTTACGACTGGCGCTAATGCGTTTGTGGTACAGCTTGCGCCACTGATGACGGTCATATCTTTCGTTAATTTGTCGGTGTTAACACCATAAACAAACATTGGGGTTTCTTTATCAGCAGGTGCACTAATGATGACACATTTGACACCTTCTTGTAAATGAACACTTGCGTCTTCTTTACCACGGAAGCGACCAGTACATTCTAAGACGAGATCAACACCGTGTTTCGTCCAATTTAATTGGGTTGGGTCGGGTTGAGCGTAGACTGGAATTTCCTTTCCTTTAAAAACGATCGCCGTGCCATCAGCGTTCACGCTAATGTCATCAACGTGGAAACGACCATGAGCAGTGTCGTATTTTAAAAGGTATGCTAAATTGTCAGCGTCGGTTAAGTCGTTAATCGCGACAACTTCCATTCCTTTTGTTTCCGCAATTCGCCGGAAGGCAAGACGACCAATGCGGCCAAATCCATTAATTGCAATTTTAATTGACATAATTTTCCTCCTTTATTTATGCTCTTATATTATACACCATTAGTTAACTAATGCACGAACAATAATATATAAAAAACGGAATATTTCTGCTTATTAGGTAAAAATATCCCGATTTGTCATTATTTTAATAAAAAATTGTTTATTGAATGAGTTCTATTCCTAATAATAGTGACGAAAGTGTAATCCCAAAGGCTTCACTAATGCGGTAAAGGAGCGCTAAAGTAGGGTTCCTGCGCCCATTTTCTAAGTCACATAAATAATTATGATTTACATTCGCACGGACTGAAAGTTCTAAAAGACTCCAGCCTTTTGCCTTCCGTAATTGCCGTAATCTAATCCCAAAGGCTTCATTTATTTCCACGACTTAACTCCTTAAATGGTTCCGCGAGTTCGCGTAACTTAATGAACAAATGATTAACATTACTTTTGCTAATCGGTTTTTCACTTCCTAATTCTTCCGTTAACATCTCCGCGAGTTCATTCATTGTAGCATCTTCATTTTCAAGACGCAACCGCATCAGCGCTCCAAGTTTTTCATTGTTAAGTGGGGTATAACCATACACTCTTTGGACAATCTTAATATTTTCAATTTGCTCCGTGGCACTTTTAACTGTTTTATTATAATTAGCCTCGTCACAAATAAACATCCGATTCGTGATATTTTGCATATCACGATCCATTCTAATCCCTTCAAATTCTAAACTAGCGTTTGCCGCTCCAACAAAGACGAGGAATGATGATATTTGATCACTTCGTTTTAAATACACAATGTATTTATCGCGTCTAGCGCTCACTTTGGCGTTAAAACTCGTCTTTTCAAAACGATTAAGCATCCGCGCTAAATGTTCAGCGTATTTCTTTTGCCGGACAACGATTTCTAAATGATAATTTGAACTTACGGGACTTGTCATTGATCCGCTTCCTAAAAAAGCACCCGTAAAGTATCCGCCTAAAGTATCATCACTATACACAATTTTACGACTAACAGCGCTATCATAAAAATCAACCGCAAGTGTCTCAATAATTTCATCAATCTTTTGATCAACAATCACATTAAATTTCATTTTTTTCCCAAACTTACGTTTTGTGACATAGGAAAAGGTCGGTTCAAAGCCAAAGATATCTTTAAATAATTGATAAATATACTTCGCTACTTTAGCGTTTTCTGTACTAAGTTTTAGTACTTCCTTTTTCTCCCGAATAATGAAATGACCAGCGTGCTTAATGAGCGCTGCAAGTGTTGCTTTCCGTCTTGGTAATGAATAAGATATCGTATTAAAAGTAATATCTTCTTTCGCTCTTGTAGTAAATGACACATTTTTCATACTTATATTATAAAGGAAAAAGGTTAATGTATGGGAAGTACACTCCTTATTTATTTTTGTTATTCGCAACAATCTGGGCTTTGGTAACGATAATTTGTTTTATTATGGATATAACCAATATATTCAATATCGGTTTGAGTTAAAATTCTCTCATTAAATATCACTTCTAGTTCCGTTTCTAAATCGTAGAATATTCCCTCTTTCCATACTCTTAAATGCCACTGTTGAATGAATTCAAATTTTACACCAGCAATAACTGAACATTTACAGGCATCCCATGGAATCGAAATAAAAAATACAGGCGCACCATTATGTATTCCATATATTTTACTTTTTCCTTTGTGATGATAATCTAAATCTTGATGATATTTTTGATAATAATCATTTTTAATGCGGCCTTCTAGTTCCCCTCTTATTTCGGAATACCATTTTGGTTCAACATCATCAATTTCTTTTTTGACATTCGCTACGATTACTTCAACTTCGCTCTCTGTTTCGGCTGCATCAATTAGTGTCTTGCCGTTATTAACACTTGTCGTAACTAGGGACCATCCTTCGTCATTATAAAATGTCACTCGCTCTTCAGCGTAAACATCAATTATTGTTTTCGCTACCTGCTTATAATCTTCAAATGAACTTATTTCTTCTTCTGAACTTGGCTCAGTAACATAAATTGAATCTTCGCTAGTGATGAATGTAGATGAAAATAATGATTCCCCGCTATTATCACAACCAAAAAGCACTAAAAGAAGCGGAATTATCATCAATAAAAAATGTTTTCGTGCCATCTTAATTTCCCTCTTTTGCTAATTTTAGTATAACACTTTAATGCTCGCTAAAAATAGATGCTTGTTATTTTTCATGCCTATATTATAAAGGAAAAAGTGTTTTATAACTTAATTGAGCAATCATGTTTATTTCCCAAGTTTATTTATATTAATGATAGTTACAACTATATTTTTCATTCTACTTCATTAATTAGAACTCCATCATTATTATCAACTATAACTTCATAAAGTACATATTCTGAATCAATAAATTTACTTACTTGTAAGGGATTATTAGTTAAATTTGGTCCGCCCAAGTTTCTAAACCTAACCATATTAGTTCCTTCTATAAAATCACTTCTTTCAAATTGAACAACATAGGTGTTGTGATAAGGATATTCAATTTTATTTAACACAAATTCTTCCTGTCCATTTTTTCTAATTTCAACACCTACACCAAATAATCCATCATCCATCGTACAATCCCATTTAAAAAAGGCATAGTTTAGTCCTTCACCACCACAACTATATTCAATGTTTTTTGGTTTATCCAGTTTTAAAACATCATCTGATATCATACAAGAACTGTCGTAATAATACTCTGTCTCCATGTTATTATTTATGATTTTTAAAATATCATTGTTTAACTTAAATTCCACCGTTTCATTGAAAGTTTCCCCGTAATATTTATCGTTTTCTCGGATAAAATGATATACCTTTCTTTGTCCATCAGATATTGTCATTTGTTTATCAATAACCGCTACCCACATTAGTTTCCTTCTCGGCGGGAGCAAGTTAATACCATTCGTGTCTTCAATTGTTATCGTTTCATTAATGACTTTTTGGACAAAATCATCATTATAATCAGGTATAAGATGCTTGACACTCTCCGCCCATATTCGACTATAATTATCCCAGCTTTCATCCGTAATAAAGTACGCGCCATTCTTAATAGTTTCACCGGGTGTTGTATTACCAGAGCAAGATGTTGTTAAAATTAAAACGAGAGAAAATAGATAAGTTAGTTTGCTAAAAATATTAGATTTTCTCATAACACCTCCTAATTAATCAAATTCTTAAAATGTGTAAGCATTTCAATAATAATTGATACCTCTCATTATTATTTACCGCACATTTCTTTCGTAACTAATAACTTTGTTATCCACATTTAAACACATATGACATCTTTAGTCAAATCATCATTTACTCTCGATTTTGAGCTGTTTGAATATAAATTTATTATAAAACTATCTCTTTCAGCTTCATTTAAATATTTAAACAAGAAAAATACCCCTTTCCTGTTTTCCAGGATTTGGGATACATCTTATTTTTATGTTTTTTAGACACTTATTTTCGCTTCACAAAGCGATTCGCAGCGATAGCAGCAATCGCGCCGTCATTCGTGGCGGTCACAATTTGCCGTAATACTTTTTGATTCACGTCACCAACACTAAAGAGCCCCGCGACACTAGTCATCATTTCTTCATTCACTAGCACAAACCCTTTATCATCACGCACATCAAAATCACTTAAGAAATCCGCGGATGCATCGCTCCCCACAAACGGGAACACAGCTTTAACTGCAATAACTTTATCCGTACCGTCAATTACATTCTTCACAGCGACACTAGTGACACTTCTAGTGTCCCCTAATATTTCAACTGGAATATAGTTTAAATGGAAAGTAACGTTTGGCATTGCTTTAAGTTCATTAACAAGTGCTTCGTCTGCTCTAAAGCGTTCATTACGATGAACAATATGCACATGTTTAACAATTTTACTGACAAACAGTGCTTCTTCAATTGCACTATTACCGGCGCCAATAATCATAATCGCATCATTCTTATATAAGTTCCCGTCACATATTGCGCAGTAACTAACACCTTTACCAGTGTAACGTGCTTCACCAGGAATTTTTAGTTTTCGCTCTTGAGTACCTGTCGCGACAATGACTGCTTTTGCGTAAAGCACTTCTTCATCGCTATGAATCACAAAATAATCATTTTCTTTTGTAATTTTAGTGACATCTGCGTAACCTACTTCAATTCCTAAACTACGCAGTTGTTCAAACATCCGAAAAGCAAGATCGGGCCCACTGATGGTATCAATACCTGGATAATTTTCCACGTGCTGCGTAATATTCATTTTGCCGCCTGGCGCATATTTATCAACAATTTTAAAAGTCGCATTAGCGCGCGATAGATAAATTGCCGCCGTCATCCCCGCCGGACCTGCGCCAATGATTAAAATTGGGATAATTTCATTATTCGTCACTCTCAAGTACTCCTAAGACATCGCTAATATCATCTAATACGTATTTAGCACTTACATCTAAGCGATGGGGCCGGCGATGTTGATGGATAAAAGCAACGTCAACCCCCGCATCTTGGCCCGCTAAAATGTCACGCCAATTATCACCAACAAAGAGTGTTTTGTCAGGGGTATGTTTAAGTGTTTGCATAATGTGGACTAATCCTTCACCACTCGGTTTCTTTTTAAAGCCATCATCAACACATACGAGTGTTTTAAAAAAGCCGTGCACTCCGTGTCGTTTTAAAATTTGTTCTGTACTTGCTCTTGCTCTATTGGTGAGCAACGCTAAATCAAGATTATGATCGTTTAATGTTTTAATTAATTCTTTAGCGCCTTTAAACATCGTAATGTCTTTTACGCTTTCCGGTAAATATTCATTATATTTTGCCATTAATTCTTCTAACGGGTAACCAGGGAATAAGTAGGGCATCGTTTCATCAAGCGTTGGCCCATTTAAAAAGAGATAATCATCCATATTAATATCTTTGCGCGGCAAATAAGTTTCACTCATTTTAAGCCCAATTTTAACAAGTCCTAAATCACTATCGGCAATCGTGCCATCAAGATCAAATACCACTAAATTATATTTACTCTTCATTTTTTTCTACATTTGCGGAAGGTTCAGTACTTACTACTTCAGCTTTTCCTTTCTTGCTTGTTAAAAGTTTGTGGAAATCAAAGATATGATTTAACACAATAAGCACAATACCCACGACAAAGAAGATAAGGGCATTGTACTGTGACCACTTACCGCCTGCTCCCATACGGAACATCGGGTCACGCAGTGGTTCCATAATGAACCGCACTAAACCATACCACACAATATACATAAATGCCATATCAAATGGTTTACGATATTTCTTAAGTCCTTCCCCGATTGCAAAACGAATCACAAAATAACCAATTAAATTAAGCGCTGATTCAATTAGGAAGAAGGGTTGCCTAAATTCGCCTAAAATAAACATTTGTCGTTTAATAAATTCAGGGAGAAACCACCATTTACTAATATCAGTAATGACGCCACCATAAACTTCTTGGTTGAAGAAATTGCCCCAGCGACCAATCGCCTGCGCAACTAAAATGGTTGGAATAATAACATCCGCCCCAAACCCAATATCGTATTCCTTGCGCCGTTTAACATAAAACCATACACCAGCGATGATGCCAAATAAAGCTCCACCCATAATTGCAAGTCCGCCATCCCGAATCGCAAAGATTGTCCATGGATTAGCGGCAAAGCCAGACTCAGGATTGTTCCATTCACCAATCACATACCAAATTCGTGCACCAACAATACCAGCGGGAAAAGCAACATAGAACCCGTTTTCTAAAATACCATGCCTGCCATATTTCTTATAAAATTCATGATCAGTAATCGCTAATACTAAAAGCGCACCAGTTAAGATAAAGATAGCGTAAAACGCGACAACTGGACTATCCCCAAAAGGAATACCACGTGATAACGGAAACGTAATGATATCGGCGAGTGTTAACCCTTCAAGCAGCACAAAGAGAAAAATAATACTTAAAATCGCACTTATAATCGTTACTATTTTACTTTCCTTTACCCATTTTTCTTTTACGACATTAAATTTATAATAATGTAAAACAAACGCGGTACCAAAAGTAAGGAGCGCTAAAGCGAAAAAGAAACTACCAAAACCGATTAATAAAGTATGGAGTACCTTTTGTGATAACAGCATCAATGGTAAAAAAAGGAGCAAAAAGGAGAGTGCACCACTAAGGACACTAACACTAATTAAGCGATGTTTGCCTTTAAATAAGTTATTAATATCTTGTTCTTTTTTAACAAAATCGTTAAGACCTAATCCAAGAACTGTCACTGATCCAACAAAGATTAAGCCAAATATTACATAAATTGCTACATCCATATTATTTTTTCTCCTTCTGTAAGTATGGTGCTAAATATGCACCTGTATACGATGCTTTTACTTTCACTATTGCTTCAGGGGTCCCACTTGCGACAACATGTCCGCCATGATTGCCGCCACCAGGACCTAAATCAATTATATAGTCTGCAACCTTAATAATATCAAGATTATGCTCAATCACAATCACTGTATCCCCATTTGCGACAATTGCTTTGAGTGAAGTAATAAGTTTACCAACATCATCTGCATGTAATCCCGTTGAAGGTTCATCAAGTAAATAAAGCGTTTTCCCTGTTGGGCGCTTTTGTAATTCAAAGGCAAGTTTTAAGCGCTGCGCTTCTCCGCCACTAAGTTCAGGTGCAGGTTGCCCAAGTTTAATATAACCTAAACCAATGTCGTATAAAGTTTGTAAACGCCGCACAATCTGCGGTCTATTTTCAAAGAAGGTGAGGGCTTCTTCCACCGTCATATTTAAGACATCGACAATGTTTTTGCCGCGATAATGAATCGAAAGTGTCTCAGCATTATAGCGTTGGCCATCACACATTTCACATTTAACATAGACATCAGGTAAAAAGTTCATCGCAATCCGTGTCACACCCGCACCTTCACAATGTTCACAGCGGCCGCCTTTCGTGTTAAACGAAAATTGACTCTTGGTAAAGCCCCGTGCTCTTGCGTCCACTGTTTGCGCAAATAAATCCCGAATATCATCAAATACTTTCGTATATGTTGCGGGATTACTGCGCGGGGTTCTGCCAATTGGGTCTTGATCAATATTAATCACTTTATCAATATGTTCTAAGCCTTCAATCTTTGTGTGCTTGCCTGGATAAGTTTCCACGCGCCGTAAATGACCATCCACTGCTTTAAAGAGTACTTCTTCGATTAAACTTGATTTCCCTGAACCGCTCACCCCTGTAACTAGTGTTAAAGTGTTAAGCGGAATCCTTACATCAATATTTTGTAAGTTATTCGCGGCTGCGCCATATATTTTTAAATAATTACCATTACCAGGCATTCGTCTTGGGGGTAACGGTATTACTTTACGACCCGCTAAATAGTCACCAGTAATTGATTGCTTGCAATTAATCACGTCTTTAACAGTGCCTGTGACGACTACTTCACCACCATGAATCCCCGCCCCCGGTCCAATATCAATAATATGATCAGCGCTTCTAATTGTTTCTTCATCATGCTCGACAACAATTAAAGTATTGCCTAAATCAACCATATCACGTAAGGCTTGGATTAATTTATTATTATCACGTTGATGAAGCCCAATACTTGGTTCATCAAGCACATATAAAACACCTGTTAACTTACTGCCAATCTGGGTCGCAAGGCGAATCCGTTGTGCTTCCCCGCCTGAAAGCGTCGCGGCGCTTCTTGCTAATGTTAAGTAATCTAACCCAACTTTTACTAAAAACGTTAAGCGATGATCAATTTCATCAAGCACAAGTTGACTAATCGTCCTATCTGTCACACTTAATTTGGGCCGCGTTTCACTTAAAAAAGACTTTAGTTCACCAATTTGAAGCATTGTTAAATCATGAATATTTTTACCGTTAATATACACCGCTAAAGCGTGTTCATTTAAGCGTTTGCCACCACACGTTGAACAAGTAACGTCGCGCATAAATTTTTCATAATATTGACGCATGAATTCACTTGTCGTTTCTTCATAAAGCCGTTCAATACGATTTTTAACGCCTTCAATTTTTCCACGCCGATACATCGTATTCCCGCTGCCGGTAATAATCTTAAAATTATGTTCATTCGGACTACCAAGTAAAGCTATTTCTTTATGTTTGTCACTTAATTCTTTAAACGGAACATGCATTGGGATACTGTAGAGTTCACATAACTTTACAAATTCTTGCCATTCAATATTTTGTGTGCCAACAATATTTTTAAAATATTCAATTGCCCCTTTTGCAAGACTTATATTTTTATCGGGCACTAAAATATTAATATCAACTTCACGTTTTAATCCTAACCCCCGACACTCGGGACAAAAACCCATCGGGGCATTAAAACTAAAAAGCCGTGGTTCTAAACGCGGGACACTAAAACCACAAATATGGCATGCATTGTGAGTAGAAAAGAGTGTTTCTTCATTATTAAAAAGAATAATCACGTATCCATGTCCATAATCAAGTGCCGTATTAATCCCTTCAAAGATCCGGGATTTATTTTCTTCTTTAAGCACGACACGATTAATAACTAGATCAATATTATGGCGTTTATTTTTATCAAGGTCACCAACTTCTTCAAGCGCTTTAATTTCGCCATTAATTCGAATCCGCACAAAGCCTTCTTTGGCAATTTTTGCGAGTGTATCTTTATGTGTTCCTTTTTCGGCTTTAACAAGTGGCGCTAAGATTTGGATTCTTGTTTTTTCGGGATATTCAAAGATTTTATTTAAGATTTGTTCAGGTGATGAACTGCTTATTGGAATATTGTGATGCGGACAATACGGCATCCCAATCCTCGCATATAAAAGCCGTAAATAATCATAAATTTCCGTTATTGTCCCAACGGTGGACCGCGGGTTATTACTCGTGGACTTTTGTTCAATGCTAATCGCTGGACTAAGTCCTTCGATTGAATCAACATCAGGTTTAGCAAGATTGCCTAAAAATTGTCTAGCGTAGGCACTTAAGCTTTCCACGTAGCGTCTTTGCCCTTCGTTATAAATGGTGGTTAACGCTAGGGTTGATTTCCCACTGCCTGAAAGACCAGTGAACACCACTAATTTGTTTTTGGGGATATTCACATTAATGTTCTTTAGGTTGTTGTCCCTAGCGCCTTTAATAATAATGTAGTCTTTTTTATCCATAGCTTTCATTTTACCTTATTCATAAGGTATTTAGATAAATTATGCATGACAAGTAAAAAAGGTTAAGGCACACGTCCATTAACCGCGACACAATTAATGAAGAAAAATTATGTAGATTCAAGAACTTTTAAGTCTAATTTACCTTCTTCTATAATTTTGACGTTATATTTTCCGTTGAGGTTTAATAAGCATGACTAGCAGACTTTAGCGCTCATGTTATTTTATTTAAGGGTTAATCGTGCTATTTATCACTCGCCGCTTTTTTCATACACTAGTAAATCACCAGGCTGACAATCTAATACCGCACACAATTTACTAAGTGTTGATAATTTTATCGCTTTAACTTTTCCGTTTTTAAGTAACGAAATATTTGCCATTGTTAATCCAATTTTTTCCGCTAATTCGGTAACGCTCATTTTTCTTAGCGCTAGCATTACATCAACTTTAATATTAATCATATTGTTCCTTCAGTTTCCGCTTGTAGCTCAACATTTTTCTCGATAAGCAATGCTGCAATCCATATAAAAGCAACGACAATAAGCCCAACAACGACAATAAAAAAGTGAAAAATTACAAAGAAATTTAATTTTAGAAACATAAAAATTAAATTGCCAATTAGAAAGATTGGAAGATCAATTAATAACAGCAGATTCGCTTTATTTAGTAACTTAACATCTTTAGAAGTAAATCCATCATTTTGCTTAATATTGATCGTAATTTTCCACACAATCCCTAAAATAATAAAGCACGGCAATGATGTCAGCCAATAAAACGCCAGTTGCGTGTATCCTTGGATATTTTGTTCTAAGGTCGGCTCCACTGGTACAGGACCGACGATAGTTATTGATACCGTTAGGGGGTACCATACAAACACCATCACAATTCCGCACAAGAAAATAAATGCAATCGCAAAACGAATTAGGGCAGCAATTTTCTTTGTATTCATAATTTACTTTCCTTTCTTTATTTTAAGTATAGATCTTAGCGCCATTATTAACAAGGTATTTTTATCGTATTACAATAAATATTTATTGACTCTCAATAATTATCTTTAATTAGTGCTATCATTAATGATTAAATGATCACTCACATTTTTTTGATTAATAGTAAATAAAAAGTGCGTTATCGCTAACGCACTAATTATCATTATTAGGGCCCTACTATCCGATTGTAATCGTGATATTACCAGTGTTTGTTCTTAAGTCACATACACCTGCACCTGCGGTGTTGCTTGGGACGCTAACTGTGCCGTTTTTAGAGTGTGCACTAAATATTTTGCCTGTTAATAGTGAACCGTTAATACTACCCGTTGATGTTCTCGCATAGATATCGTGAGCATCACTTTTTACAAAATTAATTGACCCCGTTTCTGTTTCTAAATTCATTGTATTAGTAATAACTGTATCCGTTAAAGTAATTGTGACTGTCTCAGCGTCAATCGTTAAATTATCACTTTTAACATCTGTTAACTTGGCGGCCCCTGTATCAGCGCTAATCGTAATATCGCCAGTGACATTGACGTTGTTGAGAAAGGTTTTCCCTGTTTCTGTCACTAATTTAGCGCTATCAGCGTCAACATTATTTAACGTAATTGAGCCTGTTTCTGAACTAACATCAATCACATTTGCGTCACCGTTTAAGGTAATTGAGCCTGTTTCTAATCGGGCGGTAATTTTATTAAATGTCACACTATTAGCGACAGTTAATGACCCTGTTTCATTATTGACTAAAAGATTAGTGTATGCGTTATTTGGCACGTAAAGTGTGACCCCTTTATTACCCCATAAGTCAAAGATTGTCCAGAAACGGCGCATCTTGTGCGTATCAGTAATGACAAGTGTGTCATCTTCTACTTCTAGAGTATAAGTTAATCTGTCACTTTCATAACAAAGTGCTTTTGTTGTTGCTTCTTCACCTTTAACAATCGTGAGATCAGCGTAAGTTATATCAACTTTAATATTTGCGTATTCTTCAGTAACTTCATGGGTTTTTACTTCGTATTTCACTGTACTTAGTCCGCTGAAATCAAACCCACGTACGGCCATAACAGTAATAAAGACAATAAGACCAACAACGAGCAATGAGCTAGCAATGATGGTTAAGATTTTTTCTACTTTGTTCATGTTATTTTGCTCCCTTCAAAACAATTCGAGTTTTAATTTTATTGATAATTTTTTTGGCTAATTCAAACGTATATCCGGTTAATTTAGCGCCAACAAGGAATAAGAAGATTGCCCCACCAGCCATCACGAAACTCATTCCTAAATACGCAAGTGCGTTCAAGCCTTCACCGTTAATGAAAAATCTAAACATCGTGATTAAAGAATCAAAGGCACCAACGACGAGACTCACATCGACTGACCACATCGCAATCACCAGTGAGAAAAAGACGGCAATTGCGGCAATAAGGAGGGCGAATAAGCCAATTACAATTGGCACCCAAATTGGTGCGGCAAGAATAATTAAAATTATTTCCCAGCCTTCTAATTTACGTTTTGGTGTTACTTTGTCTTTTACGATTTTAGTAATTGGGGTTACTTCAATTTGTTTACTGACAATGTCATCAACATTACCGACTTCTTTGACTGCTTCTGCTTCACTTAACCCATCTTCCATACGGTCATCAATCATTTCACTATAAAAAGCGACTCGGTCTTCAACGTCAGCTTTTGGTAAACCAGCCATCTTTTCACGTAAGTCGCTAATAAACTCCTGTTTAGTCATCACTGCTCTCCTTTTTAATAATGAATTTATACATGTTTTCCATGTCTTTCCAGTATGATTTAAATTCTTCAATTCGTTCTAAACCATTACTGTTAATTTTGTAATACTTGCGTAACCGTGAATTATGTTCCACCGTTTTTACCTCTAACATATCTCCTTCTTCTAACCGTTTGAGAATCGTGTACAAGGTAGATTCTGATATCTCAACATATGGCTTCATATCTTTAATGATTTTATATCCATACGTTGGCTTATCACGGATGACCGCAAGGACACAAACTTCTAATAGTCCTCTTTTTAATTGTACATCCAACTTGTCATACCTCCTTTGACATAATACATCGTGCCACGAAGTATTCCAGAAGTCAATACATATTATTAAAAAACTACATTTTGTTTGTAAATAAAAATGGAGTAGTTTATAAACTACTAATTTTGCCAATTTTTTTTATTATTTACTAATTACTCCAAAAGTTAAATGACTGCTTATAAAAAAGAGTTATCGCTACTAATTTCTGTAAATTACTTTATAATATCAGTAGTCGGGACGTAGCACAGCTTGGTAGTGCGCTACCTTGGGGTGGTAGAGGTCGTGAGTTCGAATCTCATCGTTCCGACCATTTTATTGAAACTTCCCCCAAAATTTTGCTCAAAGAGAGTAAAATAAAAAGGGGGAATTTTTAAATGAAACACACAATCTC
>MWEF01000020.1 GCA_002070905.1 Tenericutes bacterium ADurb.Bin087
GTCTTTTAAAAACGAATAATCAAATTTTCTCATACTGCATAACAACCTTTATTCTCTGCATATATTTTACTAATTCTTATGCAGAGATGCAATTCTTTTATGTGATTGTCTGCATAATTTTGATTAATTTTTATGCAGAGATTCTTAATAATTAGCAGACGCAAATTTTTGCGTCCGATTATGTGTCCGTTTTTCAGACGATAATTTAAAATTTGTGTTTGTTTTTCAGACGTAAAAACAAACATATTTTTTTACGTCCGTTTTTTTCTAATAACTTACTCTTATTATTTTTTGTCTTTTTATTCTAAAACCGACCAATCATCAAGGAAATACCCGTTGACGGTGAAATGCACAACATCACTATGAATAAATTCATTCGTGTTACGATCTAGGTAAGAGTTTTCACTATAGTTAAAGTTCATATTTTGTTGAATAATTTTTAAACTATTTAAATCAACTGGTGCAGTATAGCCACTACCATTAACGTTTGCATGCACTTTAATATATAAATAATATTTTTGATCTTGACTAGGATCATAAATGCGTGAAATGTTATACACAAAATCAAACCCAGTTACCGCTGTTACAAGATAATGGTCAACTGATGGATTAGTATTCACATCATAATCAGGATTGTTTGTCAGACCAAAATAAGGCATCGTAAGCGAAGGCACATAATCACTTCTACCCACTGTGGCAATAACATTACTTGTGTTTTTATAAACATAGTCAATATTCGCTAATGATGGGAAGACAATATCGTTTTCGTGTAATGGATTATTATCGTTTGCCGCGACTCTGTCACTAGCTAAATAAACGAAACACGCAGTACCACGCGAAGCTTCAAGGAAATAAGTAATTGGCACCGTTTCAATTGGCACTTCAAAAGTATAGGCAATTAATAGTCGATTAAAGTTTGGATAAACCGAATACGTCGGACTTGATGCACTCGTTTTTAAATACACTGGTTTTGTTCCAATAATAGTCGAACCTGGTGGAGGTGGTAAGACAAAGCCGTTTAATAATTGTCGGTCCCCAACAGTAGTGGTGCCAGTGCCAAAACGACTTACAGTAATAAGTTGTTCAACGCCCTGACTGGGGTCAGTTGCCACAATGACGTTAATGTTTGCCGTTGTTTCTGTGGTATCAGGCGTTCTAGCGTTAACTGTAAACCCAATACTTCCTTCGGGCACGTTAATATCAGGACCATCTACTGGGGAAGGAATCCCCGTATTAACACCAAAGAAACGTTCGAGCCCTGAAGCGTTTTTAATATAATAGTAAGATGTTGGATCGCCCATAATTAACGCGGTGTCACCCTTTGTAATTGCTTTATTGCTATTATCAATCCACTCAAGTGCACTAATATCTTTAATTTCATAACTATAGCGTGATGTTGGTACGCTTGAATTGTAAGTCCCAGTATAATAGAGCACATTATGTTCAGTATCAATTGTTTCTGTTGTCCCAGTTGGAATATATTCTTCTAAAATATTACGGGTTGCCACTGGGCTTTCGCTTGGGTTACTCGTATTATTTGTATAACGCACAGCGTAGAGTGAAAATGATGAAGCATTAGATCCAGGATTAGAAGTGTTAATGGCACTAAATCCTTCCGCAGTTGAAAAAGTCATATACCAGTTCGATGCACTATTACCGCTGCTGCTTGCGCCACTCCGTTGGATATAATACTTATTAAAGTTGGTTGTATTTGAAGTTGGACTAATTCGATACCCTTCTACATAAGGCGGATTGCTCGTCGATGCTGTGGCCATGAAGCTTGTCGTTGGCACGGCATTACTTTGGGCATTAATCCGTAATGGGCGTGGTGCTTCTAATATTTTTGTTTGGCCATCCACTACTCCCGTTACAATATCACCATAAACTGCATATTGCAAAGTCCCCGATGTAGCCGTCGTATTGCGAAAATCCATCGTAATTGGATTACTAAAACGATAAGAAAATCCTGCTTCATAAGGTGGATATGTAATGTCCGCTGTTCTTGTATTTAAGTTTTCAAATGTATAATATTTAAATTCACCATCAGGTATGACCAAATTCGTCGGGTCTATTTCCACTCCAATCGCCGTTGAGCCATAACGTACAAGCGCATAATGCTTTGTCGGACTAACAGTAGTGTCTTCATACACTAACATATACCGATAATCGGCATTGCTACTATATGGCGTGTTTAATGTTCCCCTATAAGTACGGGTAAACCAGCCTGAAGAAATCCAATCTACTTCAGAACGGGTAATGCGTGTTGTCGTGTATTTCGTTGCGGGTCCAACATCACGTGTTGTTTGTGTATATCCGCTTGATTTAGAAATTGTCCACTCATTAGTGTACGTATTCGTCCAAATTTTCGCAATCCGGTCTTTCCCGCGTGATTGACGACTATGGGCAAAAGTAAAAACACCAACATGGAAATAAGAATTGTCATTAGGATCATAGAGTTCGTCCCCAAATGTATCTTGTAAATCATAAGAATCATTTGGTGCTGGATTACCAACACTCGTGTTTTCTTCCATAAATGTCCAAATATCTTCAGAATATACAATGCCTTTACCTAAACCAGCAGCGGCTTGACCTGCACCTTGATCACTACCATCACTCGTCACTGGATTTTCAACTTCGCCATCAACAATAACGCGTTTATAAAAACCAATAATTCCGCCTGATGTCGTATATTTTGCGGTATCACCTGCGCTAACATTAAATGCATCAACATGCGCAACGCCATTTGTTTGGGAATAATAAACACTAATTTTGTCCAAATTAGCGTATTGGACGTGTCCTGCAAGAATCCCAAGGTGGTTCGTTTCTTTCCGTGCCTCTGTTTTAGCGTAACCATGGTGTCCGCTTGGCATTACACCGACTGTGCTAGTATTAATTTGCACATTATATAAAAGCAAATTAGAAATTTCACCTTGATAATCGCTTTCTGGCACTTCCCCTTCAAGGTCTGGTCCAACGCACCCAAATAAACCAATATCAACTTGATTACTATCTGGTGTCACGCGAAGATTACCCAGCACACTGGTGTCTGTTGTTTCACCCGTCGGAAGTGTTATATATTTATTTGGATCGGTTGTGGTAATTCCTCTAATTACAGAAACAAATGGATAACTTTCTGTACCGATTGGTTGAATATCAAATAATTGATTTGCGCTACTCCCACCAACATAAATTGGGTCCCCGTTTTCATCAGAAACTTGGAAGATACTATTTTCATTAACATAATAGCTATAAGCGCCATTTTGTAAAACAGAGAGGTTTGATAAGTGTTCTGTTGTCATAATTAAATACGGGTTATTCTCTGTTCCCCAATCACCACTTACAAGATCTTCACGCAAATGTCCAAAAAGGAGTTCAATTTCTAAAGCGGGATCAACTTTCCGTTCAATGCTATCGCGGAAATAAGCATATACTGGATAAGCAATCGTTAAAATGAAAGCGAAGAAGACAGCGCTTAATATCGTTGGTTTACTAAAAGCTTTTTTAACCCTATACGCTCTCATCTAATGTTTTAACCTCCCCGCGCAACGATAAACTGAAAATCATTTGATATGGTGACAATTGAATTGGTACAAGCCGAATAATATTTTGGATTTTATTTAGATTTGGTTTGATTAATATATAGATCCAAACGTCTAAAGCAATATTATTACTTAATAATGCATGTGGTAAAGTTGTGACCTTAAATGATGTCATTGTTTGGTAATTTGCAAAAACAGTAAGCGGATTAAGATTATCGCTTGTTGACGTATAAAGATAAAAATCAAGTGCATTTTGCGCATCATTTGCAGCGAAATAATTAACACCTGCTATCGTATGGATACCATCAACGTTTGAAATAATTGTTTCAATATTGTCGACCAAAACATTGTATTTTTTGTGTGCACTGCTTTCTTCTGTGACGCGCATTTTTAAGTAAGTATCACTATTATTAGGTAATTTAGCAATATTCGTCATTTTGCCTAAATAAATATTAAGCGGGTCACTTGTCGTGCTATTTTGCCAATTACTAGTTGTGTAATTGTAATAGGCTAATGACATATTTGCATTAAGTGTTCCTGGCACATTATCAACACGCGCAAAATTATAAAAAGAAGTATGCCATGCATAAGTTAAAGACACACTTGTCACGAGCGACAAAATCATGACCCACAACGTTTTAATGATTTCACGATTCCTTTTCTTCATCTTACGCTCCTCGATAGAAATGGGCATACATTTGTCGTTTTGAAACACCAGTTGTTGGCCAATCAATAAAATACATGCTTTGATCAGTGCCGTTATCAACAAAAGTAAATTCGATTGTCCCGCTTAATGTTTTACTCGCGGGAATTGTAACGTTTTGGAAAATGTTAAAGCGCGGTATTGATGTCACCGCACTAGCGACACCATTTACTTGTCCTTTAGTGACACCAACACTATTTGTTTGCACTAAATAATTGCCCGCTCCACTTGTGTAAGTTGGTGTTGCACCATCAATTGAGAGCGAGACTGCAGTCAAAGCAATTTGACTACCTAAATAATAGTAATAATTTGCATTACCCCATTTACCTTCGGTGTCAAGATATGGCGCTTCATCAAGTGAACCAGCATTATTAAAATATAAATCCATAAAGAATGGATGGGCACTTAAATTAGTGAGTGAAAATGTTAATGTCTTCCGATGAACATGACCTGGATAAAAAGGAGTAAATTCTATAATCTCATCTTCAATTGGAACACCATTAAGGGCATAAGAAAATGAACGGGCGTATTCATCAAGGATTTCGACGTTTGGGTTATCAACACCAGCATTACGAACTGATAAAAACCAGGCATGCGTCACAATTGTGAGCGATATCGCGGATGTTGCAACACCAAAAAATGTCAAAAAGAGCTGAATTTTTTTGCTTTTTAATAATTTACTTTTTGTCCGTTTTTCTTGAATTGCCATATTCACTTTCTTCTGATAGCCATTTTTTGCTAAAAAAATTCTACCTATCTCTTCTTTAGGTAGCTGGCTATCTTAACGTAAGATCCTATAGCTTTGCGTCACTAGATTGCTCTAGTTTTGCCTTTTTCTAACACAATTATATTAACAAATAATTGTAATGTCAACTTTTTTTCACTTTTTCTTTTGAATAAATTGTTAAATATACAGCAATTATTTTATGTTCATTATTATTTTGCTAGATAATTTACTATAAAGATGATCCTTTTTGTCAAAAAAGCAAAGTAATTAACGAATACAAATATCTTTTAAAACTTATCACACAATATTAATTATGGTTTTAAAGTAGTAATTGGCACAACATAAACACCATCTTCACGCTTGTAAGCATAACTACTTAATCCGCAGATAATGACTAAAAGATTTGGTCCATTTGCACCATCTTGTTCTAACTCTTTTTTTATTTTGATAAGTTTGTGAGCGGCTTCATCAAAACTATCAGCGCCAAGTTTGATTTCAAAAGCGCCCCATCTCCCATCTTCAAGCTGTACAACCGCATCAATTTCGCGATTTTTATAATCTTGATAGTGATAGAGTTCTCCCCCTATACTTTCCGCATATATCTGTAAATCGCGTTCACAAAGAGCTTCAAACATAAACCCAAAGGTGTGAAGATCATTTAATAAATCATCATACGTTGCATCTAAAAGCGCAATTGCTAATGAAGGGTCAATAAAATGTCTTTTACTAGCTTGCTTAATTCTACTCCTTGATCTTATATTAAAGGTGAAAGGCTTTTGATCTTCGATAAGGAATAGTCGTTCAAGGATTGCTAAATATGTTGTAACTGTATCTTTACTAATATCTTCATTATCATATTGAACAATGTCCCTTTGCAGCGCCGGGATTGATGCTGTTGTCGCTTCATTACGTGCAAGTGATCTTAATAAAAGCTGTATCTTTTTCGTATCACGGTTTATACCTTCTAACCGATAAACATCATGATTAATAATTGATTTAATATATTCTTTCGGGATTAATCGATACTTGTTGTATGGTAATCCTAAACTACCTGGCCATCCACCTCTTATTGCTAACTTAATCAGTGTTTCTAAATTAACTTCTGGCGCAACAACTGTTTCAAATTCACCATTAAAAAGACCAAGAAGTGAAACTTGTCCTGACGAATCACGTGATTCATATAACGACATAGGTCGCATTTTAAGCGTTGAAATACGGCCCGCACCACTATGAAGTATACCTTTTTGTGTTGGAGTTGATGAACCAGTTAATATAAATTGACCCTTTATGTCGCGTTTATCAACTTCGTGCCTAACTGCGTCCCAAATAAAAGGTACTTCTTGCCATTCATCAACTAGGCGCGGAGTTTTGCCTTCTAAAACTTTACTTGGTTCTAACTTCGCTAGTGTTTTATTTTGAAAATTTCCCGCAGGGTCTCCTAAATAAATAGCGCTTGCAGCATGATGTTTTGACGTCCATGTTTTCCCACACCATTTAGGCCCTTCAATACAAACAGCGCCAAAAGTAGCAAGTTCTAATGCAATTTGTTTATCCACTAGTCGTGGTAAATATTTGTTGTTTTCCATAGTATTCTCCTATTTTTAGTATAACACAAGCAGGTGTATTTTGAAAGCCTATTATGTCATATTTTTGCTTTCTATTATGCTATATTTTGAATTTCTATTCGGTTATATTTTATGTTTTCAACCACACCAAAACTTATTTAAAAGACGATGTTTTCTATATTTGATTCAATAATTTATTATGCATATAATACAAAGTATTATTATTTTAATATCAAACCAACAATTGTCTCCACATGCCTTGTCGCGCGCAGGTGCTCATGTGTGCGCATATACGCGTAGCCGTAGTGGCTATTGTGGTACCATGTTATTATTCTAATAGACTAATAAATCGTTCACTCCTCATTATATATTTCTTAACTATTTCAAGTATCTGCTCACCATATTGGGCACAATTATTCTTTCCGAAACCATGAAGTTTCATCAGATCGTCCATAGTCTTTGGCATATTAATTACTACTTGAGCCATTGCGTTATCGGTCAACACAACAAAAGCAAATACATTTAGCTCTTTAGCTTTGGCCATTCTCCATTCTTTTAATTCTTGGAATAATTCAGTATCCTCGATTCTCTTTCCAATAAATGAACTAACACTGCTATCTATAATTATTTGTTTTTTTAATTTTTCAGACTTCTTCTCTTCTGGTTCTGAAGGCTCTTCAATATCCTTTTTCAAAGACTTACGAGTAGCTTTGTAGTAATTTGCAATTAAATCATCAATGACTTCATAAATGTGTGTGAGATTATCACCATTTAAAAGAATGGTTTTTAATTCGTCTTTATGGGCAAAATGGTAGCAGAATACCATCTTTTTGCAATCAATCCAGAACCAATGCCATGATTTTCCATTTTTGATAAAAGCTTTCTTTTCATCACTATCAAACAAACGAATATAGCCACTGTATTTTTCACAATATTTGCAAACACCATAAATTAAAGCAGTGTTGCCTTCAGCTTGTTTAATTTTTGCCTTTTCAGCAGCTACTTTTTCTTCTTCTTTTAGAATCTTGGCTCTTTCAATTGCCTTTGAGGTGTTTATAACTTCTTTTTCTTCACCTTTATATTTCAAGCCGGTTCTATTATTAACTTCTTCCAGCGATCTTTTTTTAATCTCGCCAGCTGGGTAAAGTTGATTGAACTGTTGTATGGACATGGTTTCGTTACAGCCGGTACCATCACTCTTATAATTTGTGCATCCCAAGAAGAATGAATTCTCTTCTGTTTTCTTTTTAACAATTAAATAACCATCTAAGCACGAGCATTTCAAAACTCTTAGCCTTCCGCCTTTGATATCATTTGTCATAAAACCGCATAGCTCATGTTCGTTGGTACAAACATAAAGAGGAATGCCTATGTTATTACCTTTAATTCTCTTTAGAGGGAATCCACAGTCAGGACAGTAATACACGTGGTCTTTCTTTAGTGTTTCATTAAAAACACCTTTTACCACGACGTTTTTATATCCTTTGTCTAAAATCAATTCAGATACAAATTCAGATGGTTTGGTTTCAGGAGCAAGAATGAAGACTCTGTTGCTAGTTCTTGTTAAAGCAACATAGAAAAGTCTTCTCTCTTCAGCATATTCGACACTATTATCGCGTTTAATGACTAAATCCATAATCGGGTCGTCTTCCTTTTTAGAAGGGAATCCCCACAAATCATTCATGCCATTGATAATGATGACGTTGTCATACGTTAAGCCTTTTGAGCTATGCGCTGTCATAAAAGCAAGTCTCAAAGTTGGGTACTTTTTGCAAATTAGTCTCTTTTCAGTTTCGCTATAGTCAAATAAGTTATAAGCATCACGCTCTTCTTCTGTCATATTGTCATAATCTGGTGTTTTATCTCTTCCGACGGACAAGCGTTCAGCATCAAAGTTATAACGGCCAATTAAAAGGATTGTTTCTTTGCCTTTCTCTCTATTTAAGATTTCTGGATTTTCAGAAACTAATCTATCAAGGATTATTTGGAGTGCATTCGCCTTTTGATATGTCGCATTCTTTAGGTCTTGGTCTTTAATCTTTTTCTTATCATCGCAATAAGAATAAATAATCACAGGATCTTCAAGATTCTTTGGCGATTTCAATTGCTTAACGTATTGTGTATTATTCTTGAGAATAAATCTACCCGCTATGTTAATGAGCTCTTGAGCGTTTCTATATGTGTTATTGATATATAGTTGTTCGCAACCAAGCCTATCATTCTTAACATTCTTTTTGAATTCGGTGAAAAGAGTGATATCCGAACCACTAAAGGCATAGATTGATTGCCAGTCATCGCCAACAGCCACTATCTTTGCATCACAAATTTTAGACAACTCTTTTGTTAAGTTATAACGCTGATGTGATATGTCCTGATATTCATCAACGATGATGTATTTATATTTCAAAGATTCGTGATTTTCCTGCATTTCTCTGATAATTTGAACAGAATCATTAATCATATCTGAAAAATCAATGGCGTTATTAATGCGCAAATCGTTTTGATAATTGTTGTATGCGCCTTCACAAATATCTAAGAAAACTTTATCTCTTTCGTTCTTTGTTTTGCTCCTTAGCGTTTTGAAATAACCAGGACCATATCCGTTGGTTTTATATGCACTGATAAAGTCTTTAATAAAGAACACCATACGGTTGATGTATTTATTCGATTCACTAGTTAGAATAGTCTGGAATATTTCTTCTTCTGGTTTCTTATGGAGTTCGAACCCATTTTTAATCAGCTCTTCTTCTAAGTGAGAAATGATGTCCCTTCCATCACTATATGCACCAAAAGTTTTTAATAGCGTGGTCCCATGTTCTTTATGGAGAGCAACTTTATCTTTAATAGCTTTTATATATCTATCTATTTCAGCTTGGGAACGAGAGTCGTTAGTTCCTTTATCGGAGACCATACCAAAATGTTCGAGATAAGCGTCTTTGTTTCCTTGGATTAAATGGAAATCAGGCGTGTAAATTTTGTGTGAGCCTTTGATTTGAAATTTATATGGGTCTTCATAAACATAATCAATTCCGTTGATATATAAGAAGTTTGCTATTTGCATTTCCTGATATGAAGCCACAGTCTCATCACAAATTGTCTTATTCTTTTCATCGCGTATTTCAGCGATGGTTTTAGCTCGGTCTTGAAGCTCACTTCTCATAGTGATGAAGTCCTTTTTACTTACATAAGCAAAGAACTCATCGAGTGGCATATCAAATCTTGGTGGAAGGTCTAAATAGCTAGCAAAGAACAACAATATCTTATTGGTCATCGTTTTATCTACAAGGATTTTGGCTCTTAGATAATCACGTATGCTTGAAAATAGAAATTGCTCTTCTTTGATAGTTTTTCTTTCTTCGTTTTTATAGATAATTGATGAGCCAACTGAGTGAAATGTAGAAATATCACAGGCAATCTTAAGCTTCTTATTGATTCTTTCCTTTAATTCATCAACGGCTTTGTTTGTAAATGAAATAACAAGTATCTCATCTGGTGAGACATTCCTTTTATCAACTAAGTATTTAACTTTCGCCGCAACAGTTGTTGTTTTACCGGCGCCAGCGCCAGCAACAACTAGAGTATTATCTTCTTCTCTAACCACTACTTTGAGTTGGTCGTTGTCTAATCTTACATTAGGGTCAAAAGCCTCTAAGATATGGGCAAAATAATCCTTGTTATCATTTATTTCTTTGGTGGTAAATACATCATTATGGGCATTTCTAATGCTATCATCAACATAAAAAGCCAATAGTTTTTCGACATCGGTTGGATTAATGGATTTCTTGTCACAATATTCAGAAAGCATTCCACTTTCTTTCATTGTTTTAAGTTCCTTGCTTAATTCAGAATAGCTTTCAAGAATATCCAAGTATTCTTTTCTAGATAAAAAGGGAGAACGAGTGATAATAGAATTGATATCAAAAATAGCTTTGGAAACGATATCGTTTGAATATGATTTTGGCTGTTTTGGTTCTTTTTCAGTTCTTTTCCTTTTAAAAAGTTTGTCAAATAATCCCATACTGTAAGTATTATACGATAACAAATAGCTTTCTTTAATTAAAATGGGTACGCTTATTTTGGAATGTCAGTAAAAACTATAAAACAGGTGCGGTTTTATATTGGGATTGCGTTCCTTTAGTTAGTCGCACATGCGTTGATCGAATTGTGGACATTCCTTTTTTAACGTTGAGACTTTCAATTCGGGCATGTCTTTGATACTCCTTTATACATAAGTATAAAGGAAAAATGGTGTATTAGGTTTTTTATCTATTTTTTGTCGTATATTAGTAGGATTCCGTAGCTGTAATTTCTAGAGATTTTAGGAACAAGGGATCGACACCGTTCTCATCAATTAATGCTTCAAGATTATTCTTTTCTACCTCAGTTATAAGTCCTTTCTTTAACAAGGCTTTTACATGATCTTTTGTCAAACAATGATATTTTGTACAAATGATTTCAAAACGATGAAAGACAATCGCTCCGCTCGTCCTGCATCTATTGAAGAATGCAACCACATCTTCTCTGTCGCCATGGTGGATTAATGAGTGGTTTGATGGTCCAAGACAAATAAGATTATCTGTTATATCCGGTCCACATTCTCTTCCGAATTCAATGATATGATGAGCCTCAACATATGAGGTTCCTGATTTTCCAACAAATGGAGCGACGCCTTCCACTTCATCAATATAATTAACTTTAATTTTCGCCACTTCCATAATGAGCTTACTTCTAATTCTTTTGCCATTTTTCATTGGAGGATTATGAATATTTCTAATATTGAGTTTTTCAACAAGCTCGCCATCGGCTTGAATTGCCGCTGTGATAGCGTCGGTCCTTCTTTTAAGAATCAAGTCGGTCAACTCTTTTGAGCCAGCTGTATCAGAATCAATCTTAACAAGAAGATGTTCTAAGTCTAAAACATCTAATGGAATTTCATCTTGCATTAATTCTTTACTATATTCAGTTAAAGCAATAAAATGCGAGTTCCTATCATATGAAATCATTCCAAACGTTTCCATCAAAATAATGAATGACTTGAATTTAAAATCGGGATTTTGTGACTGACGATAGGAATAACGAGCACCACCGCTCGTCTTCCAAAGCATACTATCAAAGACCAAATTAATTTGGCCGCCAAAAGAATGAGGCAATTCTTTCCCTATATTGTTTGCCCTGACTAATATTTCATCTTCTTTTTGAACATCATCAATTCGGCCAAGCAAGATTCCAATTTCAAAATCAGTCACTTCTCTATCCATCTCTAGGATATAGCGTAAAATGGCTCTAGCTGGACGATAATCGACATCATTTTTAAGTTTTATGCCTTTGCATGTAACAATGTGACTGTTGTCTTTAACATTCAAATTTAAAAGTTTGTTTCTGAAAAGATCAAACAAATCAGCCTCATCAGTAAGCTCTAATTCCTTAAGAGCATCCACGTCGAAAACACCGTAATTTTTTGACCATTTATTTCCAACTTTTACTCTTTTAAGAATATCAAAGAAAGAAAATAGCTCTGTATAATGCCTAAACCTTCTTCCCATCTTCCAAACATTTTCATCATATACACGTTCAAATGTGTCGTTTATGTTTAAAAACGTCTCTTCAAAACTTATATTCCTATTTTTTGTAGGTACTTTCCCGCATTTGAAGTTTGAAAAAATATTGTGATAGATTTCCTTTGGATTAATCTTTTTGGTGAGCACTTTTTCATCAATCAAAAGAATATAAGATGCGAGGCTTTTTAATAATTTAATCACCTCAGGTAATTCGCTAAATGTAGCACGAGGCATATTAATAACTTGATTGTGAAAGTTATCAAAATTAATATGCGTGCTTCTATAATTTTCAAAACTCTTTGCGATAACATTTAAAGCCATATTTAAACATCCTTTCTAAAACAGATAATGTTTTGATGCATGTGGTTGATTTTAAAGGCAAAAGGGTATCCAAAAGGATAAAGCGGTTTGTTGTCTTGCAAAAGAGCAATCGTACCAACAAAAACAAAGCCAATTTTTTCCATTAATCTTACGATATCTGCTTGGACGCAGACTTCTTTTTTATCCACTGTAAAATCGCTTATAACAATTGAACAATAGTGTTTATTTTTTAATTTTATAAAACAATTGCTCATTATCTTTTGGAAAAGTTTCAAAAAATCTTCATATGTATCTTGATTTCCAAGATCGTTTTTAAGTTCGGAATAATATTCGACACCTGTTCGTGATCCAGATCGATAGCCCCTATCACTTTTGTCTTCTCTCAAACCTTTTGAGTCATTTTTAAGAATATTGTGATATGGAGGACTCGTGATAATATAATCGACTTCAGGTATCTTTTTGGTTTCTTCAATCGAGTCACCCAGAATATATTCAAAATCAACATGTTCTTGCATGCTTTTCTTTGAAAAACGCTCAAAAGCAAGCTTTCTATATTCATCACTTAAATCTATGCCAATAGACTTTCTCTGACAATTAAATGCGGCAATTGATGTTGTTCCTGACCCCATGAAAGGATCTAAAACAGTCATGCCTTTTTTGGTAAACATTTTAATGAACTTTTCAATATCTTTAATTAAGAAAGGAGCAGGGTGTTTAAAAGCATCTTTGTCGTCAGCGCATTTTTCCGAAAAAGTAAAGCTCTTTGTCATCAACAACCATTCTTTGCCATTTAGATCATTTAGCTTATTTCTTTCATCAAACTTAAATTCTTTCTTTTCTTTAGGCATATTAGTTTCCCCTCCTTATCCATAAATCGTTTTTTATATACGCAATCTCTTTAATCAAAGCATTTAGGCTTTCAATATCAGGCGACATCTCGTTTGGGAATTTCTTAAAAATTAATGAGAATAAATCTTCACGGGTATACTTGCGTTTTGATTCAAACAGTTCTTCCAAATATATTCTAACTCTATTTGATAGAGTCTTTTTGCTGTTTTTATTAAACTTTTTTCCTTTAATCCACCAATAATCACCTGCTCTATTTAAATCATTGGTAGCGACAACAAAAACTACATCTTTATGATTATTTAAAAATTTATCAAAATCTATATCCATGGTTCCTAAATCAATTCCTAGAACAGATATTTTACACAGGAAGGCATTAAAAAGAACTTGGTAAGGAGTCGGTTCGTTGCGCTCGATAATTATTTCTTTTAGGGTTTCTAAAACAACTTTCTCAGTGTCTTTTGCAGATAACGTTTTAATTAAATTTTGCCTTTTTATGCATCTTATGTAGTAATCAGATGCTGATACACCGGTTGGATCATCAACATTAGACTCACCAGATCTTTTGTTTTGTTGGTGAATTATCTTTTCTATAGAAAAGCCTGCAGAGGATATAGCTTTAAGAAAAGAATTCCAAACAAGCAAATTTTTATTATTAAATGTTAGAACCAATTTTCCATCTTTTTTTAACGCTTTTCTAATCTGCAATAATGCTTTTGCAAAATCATTAGAAAAGTCGTCGTATGTCTTTTCGTTGTTTACAGTTATCTCTGCGTCGTAATTTGGTGAATACTTTTTATCATATATTTCAAGCCAAGTCAGCCATATCGAACTTAAGTCTAAGTATTGAATCAAACCACCATAAGGGGGATCAGTAAGAACAAAATCAAGCGTCTCAGAAGGAATGTAATTAGCAAGACTATTAATGCCAACTACACCATACCAAATATCAACATCGCTTAGATTGTTAAAAGATGTCTCGTTAATATTTGCTATTCTCGGTTTTCTTTTGAAGCATTTTTTAGCGTCTAATAATACAGATTCAACAGATTGCTTTCCCCAACAACTATTTTTAAATAATAGTAATGGGTTCATTTCCATTTGTTTTTTTGATGATAAAAATGCCGCTCTTCCCCAACTTGTTGAAAAATCTCTTTTAGCAGATTTAGATCGAGGAACACACATCTTCGTGGAAAGGTGAACAGTCTGTATAAAAGCGAAAAGTAGTTGTTTTTTAATAATTTCATCACTTAAAGCACATATTTTTTTAAAGAGAAGACTTAATACATATAAATTTCTATTGGTATAAAGACAATCATATGTTTTTCCAATAGTTTTTAGAAAGGTTGCGCTAAACGAAATTGCATTTCTGAACTCTTTGTTTGGATATAAAAGGCCAGAAAAATCGATTTGTGTTTTTAAACTATCAAAATCCATTTCATTGGGTTTGTCACAAAATCTATATCCATCAGAGCGAACAAAACAGACTTCATATATGTTATTTCCGTTCCATTTTACATTGTGAAGAACGCAATTGTTGCGATAACAAAACAAATTCGCATATTGATTATCATTCTCTATTTCTTTAATGATTCTTGCGGCTGTCTCGTTATATTTCTTTTGGTCAAAATCAGAACAAACAACTTCAATTATAAAAGAAGATAACGGATTCAAATCAAACGCAAAGCATTTTCTGCCAGCTTTAAAGGATTCGAAAGCACTCATTGCGCTCCCAGTAAAAGGGTCTAAATAAAAACCGTTTTTGGAAGTATAGGTTCTAATATACTCATTCCAAATATTGTGTGGTTTTTTTCCCCAATACTTCATAGAAGTATAAAGAGGAGGCCTTTTTTCTTCAACCAAAGCATAATCAATTTCTTTTCTACTTGTGCTCATATATTTGATAAAAAGAATTCCAATTCTTTAGTATCATATCATAATAAAACAATTCTTATCTATTAATAGTTAAGAAAAACCACCCTTTTAGGATGGGGTGGATTCAACCGCTACCGTTTCCGTAGCCGAACGTGCTCTTCCTTTTAACGAGCCCAAGGCACTGCGCTAAACTCGGTTCCACGATAACTTTGGAACACCTTCGAAGCATTCTAGACTGCTTAAGAGAATTATAAAAGTTATATGTTCAAGGTTCAATCAAATTCAATGAAAATTTTAACATTGCCTATTACCCTTTTGATTTCGCGATTTTTTTGCGTGAAACCCCAGGCCGATGTCCATCTATATGATCGTAGAGATATTGACCGCCCCTCCTTTTTAGCGGCCAAAAAAACCTAATTTTTGGAAAATTCAGCCTCGCACATTTCTGAGGTGGGGCCGACGGTACTATCAAAGATAGTCTATTTTCAAGACCGGGGGGATAGACATTAAAAGGTTAGGTCACGTTAGGTCCAAGACTACCACTACTGTAATAAGGACAATTAAAAAGTTATTTCCTTATACGATTAGTGGATAGAAACCTAACAGCCCCTAACCCTATTAGTTTAGAAAGTCATCCTCAGGAACAGCAAAGTCGTTCTCCGCACTAGTGAGCAATCTAATACCATGATAGAAAGTTTTGTTATGTGGATGAGTGCTTATGAATCCAGCAGCTTCCATTGCTTTCTTGAAATCAGTACTTGGTCGAGCATATTCATTTCTCTTCCATGCATAGGTTCGATACTTTTCATAAAGTTCTCCAGCACCCACTTTAGCGGTTGGTTCTCTCTTACAGCATTCACTGATGAACTGTTGAAGCCAGTCATTGTCATTTTTATATTGTTTTTTGGCTTCTGAGACGACTTTTGGCTCGTCAATGTGGAATTTATTGTCATAGACAATTTTCGCGCCTTCCATGACCCAATAAAGGATATATTCCCTACACTGCTCGAATAAGACATCCGAGAAGTTCTTGGTGTCGTTTTTACCAGTGAACTTATTGTTGAAAGGAATGATAACCACTCTTCGCCATAAGCCATCATCTCCAGCGGATACTTTTGGTAAGTGATTCGTGTAAAGAACTAAGGTGTGAGATGGTACAAAATCAAATTCATCTTTGAACTTCTTTTCACCTTTAATTCTATCCGTGGAGCATAGCTGCTTAACCATACCATCATTAAGCCTTGCTCCTAATTCAGATTCACTAGAAACAATTAATCTCTTTCCTTTTAGGAAGGCTTTAGCAAATCTTGAGGATTTACCACTATTGATGAATAGATTATCGCTACTAAGCGTGCCACCATAATCACCAAATACTTTTAAGATGGTGTTCCAGAATGTTGACTTACCATTACCACCATCGCCATGAGCAATGATCATCATCTCGGCATAAACTCCACCAATTGCGGCTAATCCACAACATTGTTGAACATATTTGATGAGTTCTTTATCGCCTGAGAATATCTTATCCAAGGTGTCTTCCCAAAGCTTTCTTCCTTCATAAGAAGGAGAGCATGTAGTCATTTTGGTCATATAATCTTCAGGATCGTGTGGCTTTGGATTGATTGGACCTTTTCTTAAATCATAGACACCATTAGGTGTTGATAATAAGAATGGATCTCTATCAAAACAATCCGTATCCCTATCAATATAAGGGGTTATTTGTTTTAAAGTTGCAGTAATGTAGTTAGAGTTTCTTCTACTGGTAGCAAACTTTAGATATCCTTTAGCGTTATCAATTTTGGTTTTATCACCGGTTTTAACTGCTTCTCTATAGAGTTTCATGGCTTGGAGTATTTGCTTATCAGTGAAACGATGGATGATTTCTAGCGCGAGTTCTTCGCTTTCAATCCACCTGTTATCTCGATAAACAAGAAACTTCATCGCGGTGTTATAAGAGATGATATTG
>MWEF01000021.1 GCA_002070905.1 Tenericutes bacterium ADurb.Bin087
TGTGTTCAAGTGACCAAAGCTATTAAATGCAGCGTGGAATTTAAAAAAAGTGTCCACGTTCTATTTAATTGAGCCATAAATTTGGGCTTTGACATATATCAATGTAAAGTTTATTATGAAGTGTAAAACATTAATTTAAAATATGTGAGGTAAGTAAATATGGCATATGAATATGTGATTAAAAAAGAGTATACACCTGTGAGGAAAAAACTCGAAGAAATAATTAGAATAGTGCAAAAGGAAATTAGGTCACAATTAACTTTTCAACCATCACTTATTGGCAGTGGTAGTCGAAAATTAATTACAAGAGAGATAGGTTCAAATAAAGGCTTTGATTTTGACTATAATCTAGCATTACAAACGCTGAAAACCGAAAAAAAGGATGCTAGGACAATATATAAAATAATCTTTGATGCTATACAAAGAATTTCTAAACAATACAATTATAAAATTGAACAAAGTACATCAGCAATTACCATTAAATTAGTGGACCATAAGAATAGCAAAATAATTCATTCGTGTGATTTTGCTATTGTTAAAGATGAAAAAAGCAGTGGTAATTACTTTCAACTAATCTTAAAAGTTGATAAAACAACACAACCTAATAAATATATCTGGAATAAGCGTCCTGCAAGTAAAAATTATTATGATAAATTAAGAGATATTGAGGGGGCAGTTTTGTGGGAGAAACTTGAAGAGGAGTATTTGAAGTTAAAAAATGCAAATAACGATAACGAAAAGAAATCATATCAACTATTTATTGAAGCAATAAATAATGTGTACAATCATTATGACTGGGAAGAATAAGAAAATAAGTGTGAGTATCAATAAAACTAATTTAATGAAATTACTGATATTTACCAATGAAGAAGAAAGAAAACGGTGTAGCAAATATCTTGACCTTAAGGGTGTGGCATTTCATGCGCTTCTAATTAATGCACTCGGTCTTAATGAAAAAGGAAAAATTGAATATAAACTAGTAGCGGATGTCTATAAATACGATAAAGAGCTGCGCAATAGATTATATAAATTTATTGCTTCGTTTGAAGAGCAATTGCGGGCATTTATTGCTAATAGTTATAGTAATGGTTTAGAAGCACTTAAACTAGGTGAAAAAATTAATTATAACTTGAACATTGGAAATAATATTGCTAATGAATTAGAAAACCTTGATTTTAAACAATTACTAACCATCATTAATAATTTTAATGTAAAAATTCTGAACCGAATGTTTCCTGATTATAAAAATAAACAGCAAATTATACAAAATTTAAAAGCGCTTAAGGAGTTACGTAATGCTATTAGTCATCATCGTATAATCTTGCTCTATAACGATTATAAAGATTGTTATATAAACGGAATAAAACAAAATGATTTATCAAGTAATATTCAAAATTTAGTGAATTTGATAGATGAGTATTATAAAGGTTATCTCATTGATTCGATAAATAACGCTATTATTAATGATGATGGTACGAATTTAGCGGTTCCCGAGCATCTAATTATAAAACTTGATGTTAATCAGTAATTATTTTTCAATAATTTACTATAATATAGTAAGTGGAGGTAAGAATACTTATGATTAAAAGACGACCTGAATTTGATCCGTTTCGGGATAAAAAAGTGTTTCGTTGTAAGTTTTGTAACTTCCCGATTACTAATCCGGGGTTATATCCTGGGAAGAAAATCATGATTAATCGCTATTGTCCAGCGTGTCATAGTAATAACACTTTTGCGCTTTTAAACAAACAAGATCAAACGTTCTTACGCATGGGTTTCTTTAGTAATCCGCTCTATCCCGTGAGTCCAAGTCACTTAAAAGGAGTGCCACTTAAATTTAGCTTAATCCTTTTCCCGTTTAGTGTGTTTTTTAACTTTGTCGCGAATATTATCTATATGCCGTTTGGCCTTATTTATAATAATATTCAAATTAAGAAAGCAATTAAAGAATTTTATGGTTCTTACAAAGATCAAGATACGAAGATTATCTTACTTGATATGTTAGAAAAGAAAGCTGGACCAAAAAATCAATACGCTAGTTATATGACAGGCGTTGCTTATTTAGAAGGCATTCATGTGCCTTATAATTTAGAAAAAGCTGAACACTATTTTAAAATTGCGCGGGAAGAACATGAAGGCGGATTAGTAAAACTCGCGGAAACCTTAATTAGACAGGAAAACCCTGATTATAAGAAAGCCTTTACAGTGCTTAATCTTGTCAAGGATAATCCGCAGGCAAGTTATTATTTAGCCTATCTTTATTTCTATGGTTATAGCGTTGCGCCTAGTATTAGAATCGCTACGATATATGCGGGAACGGCAAAGAGTCATAACGTTAAAGATTATTACGATATCTATCCGAAGATCCTTCAAGGATAGAAACGAATAACATCCATTTTACGATTCTTTTTTACAAATGTAAATGTTTTTTTACATTACCTTTGCTCATGTTTACTTTTTAGTCACGAGTGTCTTATGGTATAATGCTGATGTAGTTAGAAAAAGAAAGGAGCCGCATGCAATGGAAAAACTAGTGTTTGAAACAATTGAAAGCTTATTACAAATTAAAAAATTACGCATTGAAGAACGCGGACCAGTATTAAGTCGGTTAACGGATGATGAAATTGTCTTATTAATTGATAATTTAGTCGATGCATTACAAAGTGAATACTTAGTCCAATAGTGATAAGTATTCCTTTGTTTTTGGTGGGACACGGCAAAAAGTGGCCGTGTTTTTTTTATTCTTTTAGGGCAATAATACTATTAATGATGTCACTATTTGCTAGTTCACGGGGATAAACAAGATAAATCCCGCGTTCTAAGTGGAAGTCGCGGAGATGAATTTGTTTTAGGGTCCCAACTTGCATATTAATTTCACAGATGGCTTTACTCATGACACTTAACCCATGACCCGCGATAATAAGTTGCTTAATCATCGCCGTATTATCAATTTCTAAGATGACATCAAAGTTATTAATATTATCAAGGTGCGTACTTAAATAATTTTCAAACGCAAGCCGTGTATTCGCTTTTTCATGACGTAAGATAAATTTTTCCTTTTTTAATTCTTCAATCGTGACACTTTCTTTGTCGGCGAGTGGATGATCTTTCGGGCCAATGATAATAAGTTCATCCGTGAAGAGCAGTTCAATATTAAAGTCTTCAGTCTGCGGTGTGCCATCAATAATTGCTAAATCCAATTCATTTAAACGCATTCTTTCTAAAATATTCGCGGCAATATCCGTGTGGAAATTAAAGCGTAAATCAGGATACTTATCTCTAAACACTTCCATAATTTCAGGGATGAAGTACCCGCCGGCAGTTAAAGTAATCCCAATATCTAATTTTTTAGGTAGCCCTTTTTGCTTTTTTAATTCTTTTTGAATATTACGTTCAAGCGCAATAAGTTTTTTGGCGTTATCAACGAGTGTCTTCCCTTCATAAGTCAGTGTAAGATTACGACCACTACGTATAAATATCTCGATGCCATAGCGGTTTTCCAGTGCCTTTATGTGCTGTGTAACGGCCGGTTGTGAAAGATTACAAAGCTCGGCAGTCTGCGTATAATTTTTGACTTTCGCTAAGATTATGAGTGTCTTTAATTTGTCGTCAATCATTGTTTTTACCTCACCATTGCAATTATAAGTTTTTCTTATATAATTATAACAAATTATAAGTTGTTATATTAGTAATAAGCGTGTATAATCATATTACCACATCATATAGGAGGGAAGTTATGGTCGCATTTTTACTATCTAGTCCATTTAAAGACACTAGTGTTCCCACAGTGCTGATGGCTTTAGCAATAATGCTACTTGTTGGCTTCCTTTTAACGCGCTTAACTAAGCCGTTAAAGCTACCAAACGTGACCGCCTATATTTTTGCTGGTATTCTTTTAGGCCCTCTTGCCGAACTCATTTTAGGCGGACAACCTTTATTCCCAAGTGAATTGCGGAAAGGAATGGAATTTATTACTGACCTTGCCTTAGCCTTTATTGCGTTTGGGGTTGTGCGCTACTTTAAATTCGATATTTTAAAGAAAAGCGGCTCTAAAATCATCATTATTACGCTATTTGAAAGTTTAATGGCGGTCGCAGTAAGTTTTGGGGCGATGATGCTCATGAACTTAATTCCTGGTGTCAGTATTGATTGGGAATTAGCGATTTTACTCGCGGCGATTGCTAGCGCGACGGCACCAGCTTCAACGATGATGACCATTAGGCAAACAGGTGCTAAGGGCGATTTTGTGAATACGATCTTACAAGTTGTGTCACTTGATAACGCGATTGCCTTAATTCTCTTTAGTGTGGCGATGGCGATTATTACGGGAAAAGAAAGCGGTGGCATTAACTTTATGCAACTAGCGACACCAATTTTTATAAATATTGTCTTAATTGTTGCGGGGTACTTAATGGGTTTACTTTTATATTGGGTTACCCCACCAAAACGCACAAAAGATAATCGGCTTATTATTGCTGTTGCTTTCATGCTTGGCTTTAGTGGCGTCGCTTCGCTTTTAGATATTAGCCCACTTTTAGGCGTGATGGCGATGGGGATGGCTTATACGAATATTGCCCCTGATGAATCACTGTTCCGGCAAATTGATGCCTTTTCGCCACCAATTCTCACACTATTCTTTGTGTTAAGCGGGATGCGCTTACAATTACATATGCTCGCTAGTATTGGGGTTGTCGGTGTTGTCTACTTTATCGTGCGGATTATTGGGAAATATGTAGGTGCGACGCTTGGCAGTGCCGTGGCCCGTAGCAGTGAAAATAATAAGAAGTACTTAGGACTAGCATTAATTCCCCAAGCAGGTGTTAGTTTAGGTCTCGCAGCGCTTGGTTCGCGGATTTTAGTAAGTTATGGGCATCCAGAATATGCTGATATGTTAACAACAATTATTGTTGCGGCTGGCGTATTATATGAAATCTTTGGGCCACCAGCGGCGAAGTATTCGTTAGCGATTACTAAATCTTACACGACTGAAAAGACCGTTGAAATGATTGGACCAAAGCCGTCCGAAATCCCTGTTAGTGCTTCACCAATAACTGTTCCCGTTGAAGAAAGTATTACGGAAGTAAAACTCGACGAAAAATAACTTAAATTTACAACCTAATAATATTTTATATGTTAATATAACCTTATTATGATTGATACACTAATTGATTATTTTGAACGTGGTGAAATTGATAAAGTTATCGCCTTAAGTAAAGGTAGTAATGATCCTGAAATTCAGTTTTTCTATTTAGCGGCGCTGCGCTATTTAGGGGAGTATGAGATTGCGCTTTCTTATATCGCTGATCACCAAATGCATTTATATACATTTAATGCCCCGCAACTTATTGAATGGCATATTGATATCTTACTCGAATTAGAAGACTTAGACCAAGCGTTAAATGTACTTAAAATCTATGAAAACTTTCCCTATTTTAGTCTTGAAACAAATGAACTTATCGCTAAATTAGGCGATAAAGTCCAACAAAAACGGAAAGAAAAGACACGGCAACATAATTTTGACCTTTATGAATTAGAAAGACGACTGTTGTGTCGTAATGTTGACCTGGCCTTTAGTGCGATTAATTATATGGTCACTAACTTTCATGAAGCCTATATTAGTCTCTTTAAAAGAGCATTACTTGATGCCCCAATTAATAATGTGAAGTCACTTATTATTTTGGCCTTAAAAGAACTTAAACATAATGAAACGTTACAAGTGAATAAGTTTGGTAAATTAATTAAAGTAAACCCCGCGACCGCACCTGACCCATTTAAAACAAAAGCAGGGGCCAAGCTAGTTAATAACATTAAAGCTATCGCTGAAAGAGAAGACTACAACCAATTTGGCGAAGTGGCAACGTCATTTATGAATGGCCATGCGACATATATTTATCCCTTTACTTATGAATTAAAAGATGTTGACACATTAACTCTTGCCTATCGCTATTATATTTATCGCGCCCTTGGGCGCTTTAAAGATGTGCAAGAGTATTGTGCAGAATATGATGTTGATCAAGCTTCCCTTGTAGCAATATTTGCAAAATATCACTTTAATTATTTTGACTGATAGTGCCGTTTACTATTTTTATGCACTTAACTATGCGAAAAATTAAGATTTTTACTTAAAAGTAAATAATTAAGCCACATTATTACAAAAAAGACCGATATTTTAGTATACTTACAATGTTATAAATGGAGGAATTTTTATAAATGAAATTAAAAGTAACAAAACTTGAAACAAGTAAATACGAATTAGAAGTTGAAGTCGGTGAAAACAAATGGGTAGAAGCCCGCACCAAAGCTTTTAAAAAGTTAGCCAAAGACGTCACTGTCCAAGGTTTCCGCAAAGGGAAAGCGCCTGAACACTTAGTGCGCGCTAAAATTGATCCAGTAAAGGAATTAGATGAAGCAGTTCACACTTTACTTGATGAAGCGTTCCAATTTGCCGTTAACGAAAGCGGTCATTATCCCGTGATGCAACCAAGTTATGATGTCGTCAAAGTTAGTGATACTGAATTAACACTTAAATTTACGATTGTTGCCGCTCCAGTTGTCACTTTAGGGCAATATGAAGGCCTTAAAATCGGGCGTGGTGAAGTTGATGTTGATGATGCCGCGGTTGAAGTGCGCTTAAATGACTTACGTGAACAAAATGCTGAACTCGTCTTAAAAGAAGATGCCGCAGCGCTTGGTGATACCGTTGTGCTTGACTTTGAAGGCTTCGTTGATGGTGAAGCTTTTGACGGTGGGAAAGCGAGTAATCACGAATTAGAACTTGGCAGTGGTCAATTTATTCCTGGCTTTGAAGATGCACTCGTTGGGGTTAAAGCTGGTGAAAGTCGTGATGTTAACGTGACTTTCCCTGACAATTACCATGAGCACCTCGCTGGTAAGAAAGCAGTATTTAAAACAACGGTCCATGAAGTTAAAGCTAAACGCTTACCAGCGTTAACTGATGACTTCGCGGCCGCGCTTAACATGCCAAACGTCACTGATGTTGCTAGTCTACGTGTCCATGTCTTATTTGAACTAACAAAACAAGCTGAAAGTGCGGAACGAAATGAATATGTTGAAAAGATTTTAGCGAAGTTACGTGAAACTTCGACATTTGAACTGGCAAGTGACATCGTTAATCAAGAAGTTAAACATATGGATGAAAGACTTAAAAATCAAGTTAAACAACAAGGGATGGAATGGAGTAAATATTTAGAACTCACAAACCAAACTGATGCAGAAATTAATACGCGCTTTATTAGCGAAGCAACCGTTAATTTACAAAACTTCTTAATCCTTAATGAAATCGCTAAAATTAAAGAAATTGAAGTAAGTGATGCCGAAGTTGATTTTGAAATCGCGATGATGGCGCAACAATATAACATGGAAGAAAAACGAATTCGCGAAATTCTTGGCGAAAATATTAAAAACTTAAAGAATGATATTCGCCAAAAACGAATTATGGACTATTTAATTGAACATAACGAATAATTAATTATATTCTTACTTATTTAAACAAAAGGAGGGGTTATATGGCACTAGTTAATAATCATAAACGCTATGAGTTACCGCTTATTATCACTCGGAACCAAGTATATTTTCCGTATAATCAAAGTGATGATTTAGATGCGGGACGTCCGCAGACAGTCGAAGCGATTAAATTTGCGAATAGTAGTGATGATAAATTATTAATTGTCGCTACGCAAAAAGTTTTTACCGTTAATAATCCAACGATGAGTGATATTTATGAAACGGGTGTGTTAGCGCGACTCACAAAAGTGCGAGAACGGCCCCATCATATTACCGTGCAACTTGAACCACTCGCGCGTGTTTTCATTAATGAACTTGATGAAAGTGGCCCGTTTATTATTGCTGACGCTACGGTGAAATTTCATCAACCATTAGATCCTGACGTTAATCCTGAATTATTAAAAACCGCGTTATTTGATTTCTTTAACGACAAGTTAGAGTTAACACGACGCTTACATATTGATTTAGATGCGCTTAAAGGCGCGGATATGACACTTGCGGAATTAATTTACTTCTTAGCCAATAAAACACTAAATAGCACCGAACAACGGATGGCCGTCCTTGCTGAAGATAGTTTAGAACGACGGATTGATATCTTGCTCAAGTTTTTAGAAGATGATCATGCCAATGATGCTGTTGGGGCAATTACGCAAATCGTTCGTAATCGACCACAAAGTGCCGAAGGACTTGATGAAGTAGATGCTGAAAGTCCCTTTAAAGATTTAGAAGACGGTGAAGCGGAAGATGAAGATGATGACGAAGAATATGACACGGGCGAAGAAATTTTAGCGCAACTTAAAAAGCGTTATTTCCCGAAGAACTTCGTGACCCGCATTAAAAAAGAAGCAAAGAAGATGGGCCGCGTTGAACCAAGTGAACGTTCGCGCATTATTGAATACTTAGATTGGCTCATGAAATTACCTTATGATCAAGAAACAATTGATAATCTTGACCTGGAAAACGTTCGCAAAGTTTTAGATAAAGATCACTTTGGACTAGAAGAGCCGAAGAAAAGAATTGTCGAATTTATGGCTGTAAAACGGCTGGCGAAAGAAAATCGCGCCACTGTTTTGTGTTTCTATGGGCCACCAGGAACTGGGAAGACGAGTCTTGCGACAAGTATTGCGACCGCGATGGGCCGTAAACTTGTGAAAGCGAGTTTAGGCGGTGTTGATGATGAAAGTAAGTTACGTGGTTTCTTACGCACTTACGTTGGCGCCCAACCCGGGATTATTATTTCCTCAATGCGGAAAGCAGGGACGATTAATCCAATTTTTGTGCTTGACGAAGTTGATAAATTAGGGAAGAGTAATCGCGGCGACCCAAGTAGTGCGCTCCTTGAAATCTTAGACCCTGAACAAAATAAAGGCTATATTGATCACTATATTGATGAGCCTTATGATTTAAGTAAAGTCGTGTTTATTGCGACCGCAAACTATTTTTGGGATATCCCGCGGCCACTGCGTGACCGGATGGAAATGATTGAATTAAAAGGCTATACCGAAGAAGAAAAAGTACAAATCGCGGAGAAGCACTTAATTCCAAACGGGATTGAGAGTCACGGCTTAAAGGGCTATGACATCAAGTTTACGGATGAAGCACTCCGCTTTATTATCGGCGGTTATACATGGGAAGCAGGTGTACGGATGCTTAATCAAAAAATCAGCGCTATTTTCCGTAAATTAAGTGTTGAGGTCCTCAGTGACATTGAAAGCAACTTTACAATTACGCCCGCAGAAGTGCAAAAGCATTTAGGGAAACCGCGTAATTTCTTTACACAAAAAGAACCTGAACCAATTGTCGGTGTCGTCACGGGCATCAGTGTCGCTGGTAATATTGGCGATATTATGAAAGTGGAAGTGACAACTTTTAAAGGCAAGGGTCTTGTTAATGTGACAGGTAACCTTGAAAAAATGCTCAAGGAATCAGGCGAAATTGCTGCGAGTCATGTGCGGAGTTATGCACCAAAATACGGGATTAATCCTGATGTTTTTCTTGACACTGATATTAATGTGCACTTCCCGCAAGCAAGTACGAAAGATGGGAATAGCGCGGGTGTCGCAATGACTATAGGGATTATTAGCGTGTTAACGGACCGCAAGATTAATCCAAACGTTGCGATGACTGGCGAAGTAACCTTAACGGGGCGTGTACTTGCCATCGGCGGGCTTTATGAAAAGATCTTAGGCTGTATTAGAGCAGGGATTGAAATGGTATTATTCCCCGAAGAAAATGTCGTTGACCTTGATGAAATCCCGCAAGACGTAAAAGATAAAATTAAACTTGTACCGATTAAAAGTATTGATGAAGCTGTTGCAATCGCCCTTTTACCAAAGAAGACGAAGAAAACGGCAACAGCATAAAGAGACGCTTATTTATGAATATTAATTTTCAAAATACAATGTTCTTAGGTAGTTTTACGGCAAAGCATGATGGTGTGATTGCCGCGTTACCGGAAATTATTTTCATTGGCCGCAGTAACGTTGGTAAAAGTAGCCTGATTAACGCGATTATTAATCGTAAAAATCTTGCGTATACATCAAAAAAACCTGGATTTACGAAACTATTAAATTATTATAATGTTGATGATAAGTTCTATTTAGTGGACGCGCCAGGTTATGGTTACGCTAAAGGGGAAAAAGATTTAAGTGTCAACTTTGCGACGATGATGAATAATTACTTTTATAAGAACGCTAATCTGTCGATGATCTATTTATTAATCGATAGCAGACGAACATTAAGTGAAGATGACGAAGCATTTCTTTCATTTGTTAGTCATCATAATTTTCCGCTTACGATTATTTTTACGAAGTGTGACAAATTAAATCAAAGTATGCGCGCTAAAGCGTTAAACTTTTATAAAAAGACATTTAAAGGCGAAGTTAAAGCGATTTTTACTAGTAGTCATAATAGAGAAAACATCGACCAAATCCATCACCACATCTGTGAAGTTGTTAAAAAACGTTAATCACAACCAAGATTGTTACTTCAAAAATATAAAGTTTCAAATGATAGAATAATATTAACATCATGAATATTTTCATTTTCTCGCAAAATAAAGTAACAAAAAAGCGTATTGTTAAATTAGAAATATTGCTATAATTAATTGGTAAATGAATATTATGAAAGTATGAGTCTTTATTTTGAAAAATATCATAAATAACATATTTTTAGCGAAAAAAAATAAGTTAACAGTCGTTGTAATTTTAAAATTTATTGTTGCAAGTTTAACTGTTGGGATCGCCCTCGTAATTGATTATTTGATTAATACTGTTTCTGTCGATCATTTAATTAAAAAAAGTATTTTAGTTTTATTATATTTTCTTATTTATATCCTCTTCCAAGTCGTGGAGCAACGTTTCACAATTAAATATGTTTTCGATGCTAGTCATAAACTACGGATGAAGATGTTTTCAACTTATCTTATATTACCTAGTACAAAGTTCAAGGAGAATGATTCATCACTCTACATTTCACGGATGATTAATGATAGTTTTGTGGTCGCCAACTATTATTACTTTAATATATTAGAGATTATTGACCTAATCTTCACTTACATAATAGCCGTGGTAATTGCTTTTTATATTAATTGGATTATTGCAATTACCCTTATTATTGTGTCGCTAATTTTTGTCATTCCTCCCATTATGTTTGATAAGAGGATGACAAAAAGTCAAAATGAACGTTCACGAACAATCGCTGAATTAACTAAAGAACTTACAACCACAATTCAAAGACACGAACTAATCATTGCCTATGAATTGCAAAAAATGATGATTGATAAAATAAATGAAAAATCACTTAAATTTACGACCGCGCTTAAACGAAATTTTAATGCCATGCATGATAACTGGATAGTATCACTCGTCTTAAGTGGTTTAATACAAGCTATCGTTGTTTCAGTAGCGGTTTATTTAGTGTTAACAAACAAATTAGCAATTACTTCAATCCCCTCAATCATTCTTGTCACATCTTTCTTATATAATCCGTTACCTAGTATTGCCGAGAAAATGTCGGTTATAAGTGGAATCAAAGAGTTACGAAAGATTATTAATAACGAATTGTCCTTTGAATTTAAGCAAGCAATTATTGATTTATCCTTTAACAATAACATTCAATTTCATGATATAAGTGTCAAGTTTGATGATAATGTCGTGTTGAACAATTTTAATTTTCGAATTGAAAAAGATAAAAAATATTTAATTTTAGGTGATAATGGCAGTGGAAAAACTACTATTTTAAATTTATTACTTAAATTTATTGAGCCTAATTCTGGTTGTATCACGATTGATGACATTAATTATGAACAATTTGACTATCGTAGTATTGTGCCCTTATTCGCCTATGTTAATCAAACGCCAATATTGTTAAAAGATTCAATTCAAAACAATGTAATTCTTGATAAACAATTTGATCAAAAACTTTATGAGTATGCCATTAATATCTCTGGGGTGATTAATATTAATCGTGATTTTACAAAACCAATTGAAGAACAAAATCCCCTGAGTGGTGGCGAAGTACAAAAGATTGCAATTGCGCGCGCACTTTATCGTAATGTTCCAATAATTCTCTTTGATGAACCAACATCCGCAATTGATAGTGATGGTGAAATGCATTTCTTTAATAATATTTTTATGCTCAATAATACAGTTATATGTATCGCCCATAAAGTTAATGAAAAATATCAACGAAAGTTTGATCATGTCATTAATCTAAGCAGCGATTAACAAACGCAATTATCAAAAGTTCTATTTTAGATACTAACAAAGGTGTTTAATTGTATTATTTTTCATTATTTTGGTAGAATTAAGTGACAAATTCATTAAGGAAGTAAGATTATCGCTAGGTTTAGAGAGATGGGCTAGGTGAAAGCCATCCCTAGGGACCTTACTGGGTCGTAATGATATATGTTTGTCCGGTTCGTGACCGTTATCTCACATAATGAAGTGCGTATAGTATATACGAAATAAGGTGGTACCACGGAGCAATTCGTCCTTAAAGTGGTACTTTTTTATTTATCGGGAGGAAAATATGAAACTTGATACCCATTATAATCACCACAAGGTGGAAAAAGGTCGGTATGAACATTGGAAGCAATGTGGTTACTTTAAAAGTGGTGACTTAACTAAACCAAAATTTAGTGTAGTGATTCCACCACCAAATGTAACAGGAATGCTCCATTTGGGACATGCGTGGGATAATACATTCCAAGATATCATTGCGCGTTATAAAAAAGCACAAGGGTTTGATGTTTTATATTTACCAGGGATGGATCATGCTGGGATTGCGACGCAAGCTCGAATTGAAGGCCGATTACGGGAAAAAGGTGTGTCGCGCTATGACTTAGGCCGTGAAAAATTCTTAGAGGAAGCATGGAAGTGGAAGGAAGAGTATGCAAATACGATTCGTGGGCAATGGCAAAAGCTGGGGCTAATGCTTGATTATGACCGTGAGCGCTTCACACTTGATAAGGGCTTAAACGCCGCTGTTAATTATACGTTTGTCGAACTTTATAAACGCGGTTATCTCTATCAAGGCGAACGAATTATTAATTGGGACCCAGTACTACAAACCGCACTAAGTAATATTGAAGTTATCCATAAAGATGTTGAAGGGGCTTTTTATTACTTTAAATATAAATTAGTAGGGAGTGACTTTTATTTAAGTGTCGCCACAACGCGGCCCGAAACAATGTTTGCCGACGTGGCGCTAGTGATTAATCCACACGATAAACGCTACACTAAATATTTAGGTAAAAAGTTCATAAATCCAGTCAATAATGAACTTATTCCGTTAATTGCTGATGATTATGTTGCGTTAGATTTTGGGACGGGCGTAATGAAATGTACACCCGCGCACGACGCGAATGACTTTAAAATTGGTGAAAGACATAACTTAAGCCGCCCCATTTGTTTAAATAAAGACGCCACCCTAAATGAACGCGGTCTTGAACTAGCGGGTCTTGATCGGTTTGTTGCTCGCGAAAAACTCGTGAAAAAGATGAAAGAGCTTAATTTACTCCTTAAAATTGAGAAAATCGTCCATAATGTCGGCCATAGTGAACGGAGTGATGCCGTTATTGAACCATATTTATCGAAACAATGGTTTTTACGGATGGATCACTTTGCGCAAAAAAGTATTCAAGGGCAACAAGGCGATGACCCGGTGCACTTTTATCCGAAACGCTTTAATAAAACATATTTAAACTGGATGGAAATCGCTGAAGACTGGTGTGTTTCACGGCAAATTTGGTGGGGGCATCGGATTCCTGCCTATTATCATAAAGTTACTGGTGAAGTTGTAGTTAGTGCTACCCCACCACAAGATATCGAAAATTATCAACAAGATGAAGACGTGCTTGATACGTGGTTTAGTAGTGCACTCTGGCCTTTTTCAACACTCGATTGGCCAAGCACTGATAGCGAACTCTTTAAACGTTATTATCCGACTGATGTAATGGTGACGGGTTATGACATTATTTTCTTCTGGGTGTCACGCATGATATTCATGGGATTAGAGTTAACAGGAGAAAAACCATTTAAAGACGTCGTTATTCACGGTTTAATTCGTGATGAACAAGGGCGTAAAATGTCTAAATCACTTGGTAACGGTGTTGATCCAATTGAAGTCATTGACAAATACGGTGTTGATAGTCTTCGCTATTTTTTAGCGGGAGCGAGTACACCAGGTCAAGATGCGCGCTACATTGAAGCACGAATTCAAGCTAGTGTTAATTATTTAAATAAGATTTGGAACGCGGCACGCTTCTTACTTTTAAACTTACCAGCGGACTTTAAACCTTCGAAAATTAACCATCAAAAGTTACATCCTGTCGATGCTTTTATCTTACATCGCTATTACGAAACGGTCCGTAAAGTCACCACTTTAATGGATAAATATGAACTAGGGATGGCCAGTAATTATCTTTATTCCTTTGTGTATGATGATTATTGTTCAAATTATATTGAAATGGTCAAAGTTATATTAAATAAGGAAGGTGATCACACTAATACATATAACGTTATGTATCACACTTTACACGGAATCTTAATGATGATTTATCCTTATTCCCCCTTTATTAGTGAAGAAATATATTTAGCACTCCCTAGTCACCTAGATTCTATTATGTTAGCGAGTTATCCGAAAGCTAGTCGCTTACGGTTTAAGAGTGCAGAGCAAGAAGTAACGACTATTATTAATTTAATTAAAGAAATCCGTAACTTCAAGAGCACGAATAATTTAGCGCCAAATACTAAAATGAATTTATATGTCGCTGATGTTGACTTCGAATTAAAACCATATCTTGATATTATTAGTCGTTTAGGCTTTATTAATGAGTTTAAGCGTGGCAGTGTACCAATTGCAGTAACAAGGGTAACGCTCCCGAAAGGCACCTTTGGTTTAGAGTTAGATGTCGATCGTGCTGTCTTAATTACTCAACTCGAAAAAGAAATCGAAACACTCACAAAAGAAGTTGAACGCAGTAACAAGCTTTTAAATAACCCAGGCTTCACAAATAAAGCGCCAGCGAGTAAAGTTGCGGAAGAGCAAGAAAAAGCCCGCCATTACGCTGAAAGTCTCGCGCTCGCGAAAGATAAACTTAATAAATTGCGATAAATCTATCATTTTCCTTTTACTTTATAGTAGGAGGTTTTAACTATTAATAAATCAAGTTAAATGATAAGAGCATAGTAAAAAATATTCTAAACATAGAATTATTT
>MWEF01000022.1 GCA_002070905.1 Tenericutes bacterium ADurb.Bin087
CTAGCTCTTGTCTTCTTTTAACAAGATACATTCTCATCAGTTTCATGCTTTGACTTTGGTACTATCCTTTCTTAAGATTTGCTGCTTATTTATTGAGGACCAGCATTGCCTCTCAATAGTTAATGGCGGAATGAGTGACGTTTTGCGCACATTTTCTTATTTACTCTATGAGTAATTTTTGAAAAAGTTCAGATTTGATGTCTCCGACCTCTCCTCCACACGCTATAAGGTCACTTGATAGCCATTTCGTTAACCCTATTTCGCAAGATTTTTCTTCCGCCTCTCGTAACTACACACATTTTTGTTGCAGTTTTGGGGTATCACTTTGATTTTTTTGAGAAAAAGTTCAGAAATGACATCATTGACCTCACCTTATGGAGAAAAAGAGGTCGTTTTGACCCCCCAATTACGCGCAAATGCCGTTGACTTATTTGACTTATTATTAAAAAATTTTCTTTACGCGCGTAAGCAGAAATTATCGGAAAAATCCGTTTTTATAATTAGGACTTGAGTCTCTATCTAGCAACCTGATCTATGAATTATTATGATTATGCAAACAACGGCAAAGGCCGATTCATTTCCATGTCTTTGCTTCTATTCCTCTTTAACCGGAGGAATTTTCTTTATGTTAAAAAATAATAAAAAACCTATGTTTCTCGTGTGTATCAATAACGTTGAAACAGTCGATGTATTCGTTGCTATTATCACTCTAAAGAGTGATGTATATGTGTAGGAGGATAAGTATGGATAGAGAAATTCAAATAATAGCCCCTACACCAAAACCAAAATTCTTATTAGATGGTTCAAAGCTCCTTCCTAATCAAAAAAGAGTTGCCGCCTATTGTCGTGTATCTAGTGATAAAGACGAGCAACTTAATAGCTTTGATAACCAAGTCGATGAGTGGAGGCAAAGACTAGCAAATGATCCTAGCGTCATTTTAGTGGATATCTATGCTGATGAAGGCATTTCCGGTACGTCCGAAGAAGGAAGACTAGAATTCCAACGCATGATTAGAGATGCTAAGGCAGGCAAAATAGATAAGATTGTCACTAAATCGATATCAAGATTCGCTCGTAACATCCAAACATCCATTAATATCGCTAGGGAACTTAAAGCCATAGGTGTTGAAATCTACTTTGATAATGAGCACATATCTACATTGGACCCTTCTAGTGAAATGCTATTCACCATCTCTGCTGTTATGGCGCAGGAAGAATCCCGCCACATTTCAGATAACGTTAAATGGACCTTTAATAAAAAGAAGAAAGAGGGCGTGCCTATGGTTAGCTCAAATCTTCTTGGATATCGAAGAGACCCAAATAACGAAAAGAACTTAATCATAATTCCTGAAGAAGCCGCAATAGTTAAAGAGATATTTGAACTCTACGTGCAAGATGTCGGCACCAATGAAATTGGAAGAATCATGCAAAGCAAAGGCTATCTCACTAGAAGAAAAGGAACTAAATGGTATAACTCCACCATTGAAGGCATTATCACGAACGAAAAATACTGTGGTGACTTATTGCTTCAAAAAAGCGTTACCATCGATTTCCTAAACCATAAAAGGGTAAAGAATGAGGGTATAGAAGAACAGGTCTACATCAAAAACAATCATGAACCTATCGTTTCTAGAGAGATCTGGGAAAAAGCCCAATTAATTTATGCTCGTAATAGAGAAAAGTTTAGAGGTACCAACCCAGATTCCCGCAAATACGCATCTCAATATCCATTAAGCGGTATGCTTGTCTGCCTTGAGTGTGGCGACACCTTTAAAAGAAGACACTGGACACAGGGATATGCAACACCACGAATTATGTTTCAATGTAATGGCTATGTTCTTAATTATGCAGAAGACAAATGTGGGGCCAAGCCAATTAGTGAAGACATTGTTCTTAAAACCACCGTTGAAGTTATCAATAGAGTCTACTTTGATAAAGGCAAAGCTCTAACTAAATTAATGAACAATATCGCCTTGCATACTGAGGCTGGTAACATCCAAGAACAGATTGATGACCTCAAAAGAGAAAAAGAGTCTCTAGAAGATGAAATCAGTGATGTCATTACAAAGAAACAAAACACGATGGATGAAATCGAAAAGATAGTCTTAGAAAAGCAATATAAAGAACGTATCATCAATTACCGTGAATTAGATATGAAGATAAGTGACCTAGAATGCAAAGCTAGAGAAGCTGAATTATCTAAACTTCGTCTATTGGATATGAGCAAGAACATAGGCGGTCAAAGACTCACAGTAGAAACGCTCACTAAACCAATTGTTAACACATGTCTACAAGCCATTATCGTTGTTAATAGACACGAGCTTGTATTCGTCCTTCCAAATAATGAAAAAGCCAACTACCTCTACATCAAAGAGAAGAGAGCAAGTTTGGTTCAACACACACCACTTTTAGAGGGAGACGCGACATTAGAAAGAAGGTATAGGAATGAGCATCTACATTACAAAGTTGTCTTGGTATAGACATTAGAAAACCCTACATTTTCAAGCAATTAATGCAGGATTTGTAGGGTTTTTATTATGTTTTTTAGATTTCTCCGTTTAAAAGCTTTCTTAATTTTTCTTTTAATAACGCTTTTCTGTCTTCATAGAAATGCAAATAGTTAGAAATGTTATAGTACTTAGATTCGCCAACGCCTACAGGAGCCTCTGGAATAAAACCTTCTACTTTCATTTTTGCCTTTGCGGTTGGGTTTAAAGAAATGTAATAGACATCAAAATCTTGGTCGCCCTTAGATTCATTTTCTTCACTTCTGAGCAACTGCAAATTAGGTAGCTTGTTGTGACAATTTCTAGCAATCAGCCAATCACCCTCTGTCATATCCAATGGCTTAGAACGAGCGAATCTAGCATCTGGGTGAATGTGGTCTTGGTCATAATCATAACCCTCTTGAATATAATTGATTCCCAAACAGTATAAGATGTTATCTGCAGCAATGCTTCCTTTCTCGGCAAACAGTAAATCATCGATTTTAGCATCTGTCATTCTCATATCATCGACGCCTTCAAACATCTCTGGAGTTAATTTGAAATTATTCTCATAAATCAAAGATTTCATGATTTGTAGTTTTCCGGTTGTACCTGAAGAATAGAAATTGAATAAGATCGATCTAAACAAGTACGCAAACAGCCCTTGAATACTATCAATATAATCATCGTTGTTATAAATCAAATAAATAATTGGGATGATGACATTCCATTTTGAGGAGAACTTGGAGATGTCATATCTCATCATTTTAAATATTTCGGATGTCAATCTTAGTGACTCTTTGAATTTTGGAAAATAGGCTTTAAAGGTTTGAGCAAAATCCTGGTCAATGTTCGACTTAATAACATCACCATAAATCATGTGTCCGGTTCTCAAAATAAAGTCGGTTCCAAAATTAGCAAACTTCCCTGTTAAAACGCTTTCAAAGTCTTTCTTAACATTAGGCCAAAAGACTTCAAGAATTGACATTGAGATTTGTGCTTTAGTTAATGGCTTTCCGCCACTATTGAAACGCACGAACATTTCGAGAGCGTCATCTTGCGTTAATTCAGAAACTCTTGTATAAACCACTAGCTTTTGATCATATATAGATTCACACAATTTATTTAAAACACCTGTTGCATATTCTCTTTGCCTTTCAGGAACATTTGCAACAATGTTTTCAATAGCGATTTGTCTAGTATCTGGGTGTCTAAATTCTTCATTCATAATTCTCTTAACATCAAATCTGGTGCTAGAGGTGTTGTCTATCATTCTTTCAGTAAAATAAATGCCATACTTTTTAGAATTGAAAGCATTGTTTTCATCTATTTTGCTCTTATCCAATTCAATAACGAGCTTTAATAAATACTTTGAACTATTTTTTCTTGGTTCTTTAAAAACAGTCCCAAACAAAGATAAATAAAGCGAAGTAAGACGTTGTTGGCCATCAAGAACAGCAATGGTTGGATGCTCAGGATTATCAAAATCGATTTTATCTCTAGCGTATGCACAACCCTTATTCTCACCACTCTTCTTGAAACAACATTCTCTAGCAAACACATAGAAATAGTTGCTAGATGAAACGTGCTCTCTATCTAATTCCCAGAAAAGAAATGTAGAAAACGGATAGCCTTGTAAAATGGAATCCCAAAGTTTTTCGATTCTATCTAAATCCCATTCATAATTTCTTTGGAATGCAGGCATGACAAATTTATTGCTATCAATACTTGATAATATTTCAAAGAGAGTTTTATTTTCAGTTACCATTTTGCTAACCTCGTTTCAATCAATTATACCATTAGTCAACATGATATTCTTTAGCTAATTCGTTATATTGCTTATACAGTAAATTTCTATTCCTATACTTCTGTAAATCCAAAATCTTCTAGGACTTTCATAAATTAAGCCTTCTTTCTTGGATTTTTTCTTGCCTTTTTGATTTGAGCGCTGCAACATTTCATGACACAACCGACACCGGCATTATCAGCGTCAAAACTCATCGCCATGTCTCTATCGATGCCTAATCTATCTGCTTCGTATTCAGCATCAATGTTTGCGGCTTGGAACATAAAATCCCATCCACACTTTTTTTGAAGTTCAATCATATCTTTAATTCTCTTGTAAGAGTATTCGCGTGATGCGTTTTCTAATCCATCGGTCATAATTGAAAAAATTGTATGCTCTGGCAATTCATCCTCTTTGAGCTTTGAATGTTTGGCCTTAATCAAGCAAATAGCATCTCCGATAGCATCAAGAAGTGCAGTGCATCCACACGGTTGATAATTTCTTCCATCTAATGGCTTTATTTCTTTAATATCGACTCCCTCATGAACGAAATTTACTTTGTCATTAAAGAATACTGTTGTAACCTTTACAGCACCTTCTTTACTTTGTTCTTCGATAAGTGCATTAAAACCACCTACCACGTCTTTTTCTAAACCATGCATCGAACCGCTTTTATCAATGATGATTACTAATTCTGTTAAGTCTTTCATTTAAAAATCCTCCTGTTTGTCTTTTGTGACTACATTATGGAGGATTCATTTTTTTGTTTTGGTCAATTCGGAAACGACATTTAATTATCACGAGGATGCCACCCTAATAATTGACACCCGTATTCATCCAATTCACTATTAATCAACTCAAAATCGTATATCTCTTCTCTTAAATATTTCATGACAATAGCATCAAGCATAATTGATCTGGATAAAGAATATCCTGCATAAATTACCAACTCTTTGGCCGTTTTCAATGGCAACTCAAGACCAATGCATAAAGATATTAATGTTAATTTGGTCGGAATCATGTCTTTATCCGAAACAATCTTTGAAAACACTTGTCTAGTGACTCCAGCTTTTTTATAAATCTCGACATTTTCTTTTCCCGATTCAATTAAAAGCCTTATAAATTTGTCGTAAAAAGATTCATCTAATTCAATAGCACAAGTTTTATTAATATTAACTTTTGGTTTTCTTTTTGGTGGTTCAGCAGAACCAGGACATACTGGTGGCCTTTTTGGTTTCTTACATACTTTAACAGCACCTTCTGCATCGTCAATAAAGCCCGCTTTAACAGAACCACATGTTTCTTTTTGTCTCGTTGGAGCGAAGTTAGTAAAGAAGTCGCGTGCAATATATGGATTAGGTACAGTCACACCAAATCTCTCTAATAGTTCCCTATTTAAATCAATTGAATCAATGTTGCTTGTTAAAAGACCGATAGAAGCATCGTTATCGAGAAGATAATTAGATAAGAACATAAGTATCTCTTCTAACGGCTCATTGCCAGAAAGCATAATTTCATATTCTGAAAGTCTATGTTCTTCAGCAAAAGCCACGATTTGTTTATAAGTATTCAAATCAATTTTTTCAAACTCAAGAGGAATTCGTGGCACTCTATCACTATGTGTTAGATGGCAGCGATTGTTTTCAAAGAAGAAAACTAATTCCGCTTTTCTTGTTTTAACATTCGGTGTGTAAGCAAAATATAAACTCATAACTAAACTATATAGTATTTTACTTTAAAAAACGTCAATTCGAAAATGACATTTAAAACAAAAATCCCCACCATTGATGCTAGGAGAATAGCTGATGGGGACTCCTCATGAGGATGAGACAGAAAGGAGGTTCTTTTCTGACACTATATTATTCAAAATGTCTCTCGTGGACTTCTTTTATAGTCTCAGCAAAAATAGCTCTAGATTTTTTATTTAAATCATTATTCTTACATTTCTTTTCTAAATAAACTTTCCTTACTTCTTGCCAGTAGCCATATTCTTTTATGTCTGCAATTCTTTTGTTCAAGAGATAATAGCCGTCTGGTTGTTCTTGCCATTCATAAGTATTTTGTGACTTATTAAAATGAATATATTCTTGGCATTCGTATCCATTGTCATCTACATAATCGTTAACCACAGCAAAATCACAGCCATGAAGTATTTTAGAGTTCTTTTTATCTTTGACCTTAATGGTTAAAACTCTTTTGCTGTCCTCGGCATTGTCATATGAAAACAACTTCCCATGTTTATCAAAAGCAGCCTTAAGAATATTTCTAATCTTTTTAGCTGTGTATTTATTGTCTGGATCATTGACTCTAATATTGACATCAAAGTCATATCCAACATTGCCACCAACTTCTCTGGTGATCATGTTTCTAGATGCGCTACCGATAAAATCATACCTAAAGGTAAAATGCTCTCTGACATCATCTTGAACCATTCTAATAAGATTGATTAGCTCTTCCTTTACTGGTCCATATTCTTTTTTAGTTACATACTCGAAATGTTTCATGAAAATACCTCCATTAAATAGATATTCCCCTACCCGACCATCTAAAGTATAAATCTTTAAATCGTTATATGATAAAACAACATATTTTGCACTTCAATAAAAAGATAAAACACATGTTACCACTAACAACCCTAGATATAGACTATCAACAGGCATAATTACTTAATACTAATAGTATTAAGTAAAAGTGGTATTCATGGGTCATGTCTTTATTCAAAAATTCAGGTTTTTTATTAAAAATAAATGGGTTTTATTTCTTTAAAATCAAGCCAACGATTGTTTCCACGTGAGCGGTACGTGGAAACATGTCAACACATTCAATGTGTTCGATATTATATTTTCTCGTTAATTTCTTTAAGTCTCTTGCTAAAGTCGCGGGATCACAAGAGACATACATTATTTTTGGCGGCAGCGTTTTAAGCAAAGTATTAATGAATTCGTCGCTCAAACCCTTACGTGGTGGATCAACAATAACAACACTAAAGTTATAGTTCTTTATTTCTCTCGTTAAAAAAGCGCCAGCGTCATCTTTGAAAAACTTAACATTCGTTATATTATTATGTTTAGCATTTACTTCTGCATCTTTTACCGCATCTTTAACAATTTCAACACCGATAACTTGCTTAGCTTTTTGTGCAGCAAGAAGCGCGATTGTACCAGTACCAGAATAAGCATCTAACACAACATCGTTTTTAGTAATTCCGGCTATGGTCAGCGCCCTTTCGTAAAGCACCTCAGCCTGCAATGTATTAACTTGAAAAAATGATTTACTTGAAAGTGTAAATTTAAGGTCGTGTAACTCTTCGTTAATAACACCATGGCCATATAACACTTTTTCCTTTTTACCTAAAATAACATTTGTGCGTTCACTATTTACGTTTTGTATAATGGTGGTGACATTCGGGCAAACCATTACTAAATCACGGCAAAAAGCATCTAAATTTGAAATTTGCTCATCTTTTGTAATAAGTACAACCATCACTTCACGAAGATAATAACTAACACGAACCATTACTTTTCTTATTTGTCCAGTATGACTTATTTCATCATAAATTTCGTAATTATATTTCTCAATTAATTTGCGGATTTCAGCAATTACTGTGCTTGTTAATTCGTCATCAAGATGAGTTTTCTCCATTGCAATTATTTCATGAGTGTTATGTCTAAATAACCCAGTATAGATTTTACCGTTTTTTCGTTTGCCAAAAGGGAGTACTGTTTTATTACGGTAGAAATAGGGATTCTTTGCGGCATGGATTTTTTCGATTTTAAAACTAATGCCACCGATAACGCGCAAGGCGCGTTCAACTTTTGAAAGTTTATATTCAACTTCTTTAGCGTAATCAAGCTGGGTGAATTGGCATCCAGCGAGATGAATTGTTTCTGATATCAGCGGTGTAATCCGATCACTAGACTTCTTAGTAAAACGAATAATTTTACCCGTCGCAAAATTACGCATCACCTTTGTGATTTTAATTTCCGCCTCTTCACCAATAATTAAATTATTAATAAAAATAGGAAAATCGTTGACTTTAGCTAGGCCGATTCCTTCACTAGTGTAGTCTGCTCCGGTTACGATAAAAATATCATTTTCTTTAATCATTATTTCATTAAATTTTTAATGTATTCAACTTCGTCATTAACTTTTAGGCGCGGAAATAAGGGGTTGCCTTTACTTACCTTTTCGCCACCTAACACACCATATTTACTAAGTAGATTGATGTTTTGCTTTTCTTTTGTTACCCCAAGTTGTTTAAATAGTTCTTTTGGCGCATTTACTAAAACGGGTTGCAGTAACATTGCACCAACAAAAAGATTATTCGCTAAGTGATTCATTACTGAATCTAATTCTTCTTTTTTACCATTAGCGTTTAATTCCCACGGCCTAGTGTTATCAATGTATTTGTTTGAAGCACTAATAATTTTAAAAGCAGTGGTAATCGCTTCCGTAACTTTTAAATCATCAAAATATCCACGATATTCTTTCACAACTTGTAATGCTAAATCTTCGATTTCTTTATCAAATTCAGTAACTTGACCTTTATAAAGCGGAATGACACCATCACAATATTTTTCAATCATCGATACTGTTCTATTTAGTAAGTTACCAAGATCATTAACTAAATCAACGTTAAAGCGTTCCACGAATTGTTCTGGTGTAAATTGGCCATCACTACCAAACACCACTTCTCTTGCTAAATAATATCTAACAGCGTCAACACCATATCGATCAATAAGCGGCAGTGGGTCAACGACATTACCTTTTGATTTTGACATCTTTCCGTCTTTCATCATCAGTAATCCATGAACGAAATAACGGTCTGCTTGTCTTAAGCCTAACGCTTTAAGAATCATTGGCCAGTAAATAGTGTGGAAACGGGTAATATCGGCCCCTAAGACTTGCACAATTTCGACATCGTCACTTTGCCAAAACTTGTGGAAGAGTTCATCATCTTCACTTAAATACCCTAATGCTGAAATATAGTTAATTAAAGCATCAACCCAAACATAAACTGTGTGCCGCGTATTTTCTTTAACAGGCACTCCCCAATCAATGCTTGTGCGTGAGACTGCGAGTTCACTTAGTCCTGGTTTAATAAAAGTATTAACCATTTCATTTTTACGTGATTCAGGGGTAATAAAGTTTGGGGTGTCTTCATATTTCTTTAGTAGTCCTTCCACATACTTATCAGTTTTAAAGAAATATGATTCTTCGCTTGCTAATTGCACACTCCTATTACAATCTGGACAAAGTTTTGCTTCACCAACTTGCGTTGTGGTCCAAAAAGATTCACACGGGGTGCAATACCATCCTTCATAACTCCCAAGATATATATCGCCCTGCGCTAGAAGTTTAGTGAAAATCTTTTGCACCGTTGCGACGTGTTTAAGATCAGTCGTACGAATAAAGTCATCGTTTGTAATTTCTAATTTTTCCCAGAGGTCTTTAAACGTTTTTACGATGTCATCGACGAATTGTTGTGGTGTTTTGCCTGCTTTCGCGGCATTTTCCGCTATTTTTTGTCCGTGTTCATCGCTGCCAGTTAAGAAATAAACTTCTTTACCAATCATGCGGTTATAGCGCGCTAAAATATCACTTAATGTTGTACAGTAAGCGTGTCCAATATGTAGTTTTGCGCTTGGATAATAAATGGGGGTTGTTATGTAAAAACGTTTTTTCATCATGCACCTCTTATATTTGAAAAAACTGCCAGTTTATTTAGCAGTTTTTCAGTAATCATTTTACTTAAGTCCGTATTTTTTATTAAATTTATCAACACGACCATCAGCTTGGGTAAAGCGTTGTTTCCCAGTATAAAATGGATGGCAATTTGAGCAAGTATCAACACGAATTTCTTTTTTTGTTGATAAAGCTTCAAATTCAGTGCCACAACTAACACATGTCACTGTGATTTTTTGCGTCTTTGGGTGAATTCCTTGTTTCATAATCTCTCCTTCCGCCTAGGTTAACTCAATTTAACCTAAGTAAGCAAAAGTAATAATATCATTATTAAAGGCATTTGACAACCGAAAATTGTCAATTATCTGGCAAATTGTTTAAAGATTAATTTTTATGTGAAACAAATTGTGGTTTTTCGTGTGTTTTGTTTCACATTATAGTTATATTAATTATTTTGTTAACGTGTTTTAATTACCAAATTTTTAAATTTAGCTACTCCGTTTTTAACGACAAGCCCTAAATTGAAGGTTGGTGTCGCTAATGGATACATTCTTGTGGATAATGCGTATTTATCGTCAAGATAGGCTACTGCAACATTTTTCTCTACAATCAGTTGCAACTTATATTTACGCTTAAGTTCAATTGGGCGGTGGACATTAATAAAGTTTGTTAGATTCCAAGGCTGATTCGGGTAAACATCAAATGCAAATAAGTTGTTATGTAAATTAATTGTATAACCATATCCGCGATCCGCTAACTCATCAAAATTAAGCAAGAATCCAACACCAGTCAAATTTTCATCAATTTCAATTTCACATTCTAGATAGTATTCATCAATCTCACGATTAATAAGTTTCTTAACTTCATCCGTAGTAGCCGTGCCTAATACTATTTCTTTAGCATCTAAATATGTTTTGGTAAACGATTCTTTAATACTCAGCGGTATTTTTGTATAAAGCGTTCCGTCTTTACCTTGGATTATTTCATGGATTGCTAAGTCGCCGCCCCAATCCCAATGCGCGTGATCGCTATCTTTTTTAGTAGGAATCCAGCCGAATAGATAACGATTCTTACCATTACAGGCGCTTTTTGCAGCGTAATAGGCTCTACCATCGAAATTATCAACTTTCGGTGTTAACCACGTAACTCCATCTTTACTCATCTTATAACGAGTAATACAGCGGTCACTAAATTCGGAATAAATAATATACTTCCATTCTCCGATTTCAAAATAATCAGGACATTCGTGAGTGAAGAAAGCCCGCGGTTCTAAGATATTCCCCGTTACTTTCCAGTTCTTTAAATCTTTTGAAACACAAACCGCAGTACAACCTTTCCGGATTGCTGGTCCTTTTTTGGTTCTAGCGGCTAAAAGCATAACATAATGACCCTTTTCCTTATCAAACCAGATAAAAGGATCACGCCAGTCATGCATTTCATATTTATCAAAAGGAGCGAAGAATGTGTCTTCGGGTATTTTGGTAAAATTTACCCCATCTTTGCTAACAGCGTGCATTACTGCCTGTTCAGGTTTACCTTGTCTTCTTAGATGTGGATTGTGCCCTGTATAAAAGATATGATAAGTACCATCAATCTTATTTACACATCCAGTGAACACATATAAGTCTTGTTCTTCTTTGGTCCCCCGAGAAATAACTTCGACTTCATCTGTAAAATTAATTAAATCCTTAGTAACTGTTAGTTGCCACGGTGTTCCTTCACCATGTTTATCCCAGTCACGATAGTCTCGCAAAAAGTATAATTTGAATTCCCCTTCATCATAGAACGGAATAAAATCCGCACATACACCCGTCTGGGGTCGATAAAATATTTTTCTAAACATATCTTCGCTCCTTGATTTTTTTAGTTGCTAGCGCGTCACTAACCTTTATGATGTGTTATTTGCACAAAATCAACGCATTCCATCGTTAATTTAGCGTTTTTAAAACTATTATATAAACTACATTAACGTGTGCACCCGTCTCAACAGTTCGTAATAAATTTTTGGGTTATTGTTTATAATACGTCGTTGTAGTGGTCAATACCATCGGGGCATACTAGTGGAAAGTCAGTAATTTTAATTGAATTGTATTCAATTGCTGATTGCCAACCCCGAAGTCCAAAGCCGCCCATCATATACGGAATATCAGTTTTTTCGACAATAAGAAGGTTATCCACAAACACATAAATTGTAAACACCTCTTTGTTATCGTTATTTAATCCTTGATATTTTCCAGCAATTGTGATGGTGTAAGACACATCTTGTTCAAGGGTTAATGATTCAACCTTACTACCTCTATCCCCCCAATCTGGATTATTTTGAGTAGTAGCATATGGTCCGTTCCCAGTGTCACCCGCTTTCCAAAGATTAAATGATGAGTTTGCACCACCAAAATATAATGCCCCATCATAACGACCGCTTCCTCCAACTAAAAGAGGAAAACCTCCGTCATTTGTTAAGCCGTGTGATGCGGTTGCGCTTGGCAGCATAACTTCGCTAATTAATGCAAAGTCTTTAAGAAAAATTTCCCCGCCCAATTCTGGATCTGGTGTACCAAAGTAAACAGCGGCCCAATTAGTTGGGTCTTTTGAACGAACCCAGACTTCGTTGTTAGTGTCTTTACGATATGCGGCAAACCCAGCTCCTTCAACAGCAACGTTTGGAACATTATCACCAATATTTAATAAATCAAAGTCCCAGTTAACATAAGTCCTTACTACACGTGGTTTAGTAGATGCCGCGGTACATGAATAAGTTAAATTAATACTTGAAATCGTTGTTTCACTTAAGGCAATAATTTTGAAATAATTTCCGCTTATATTATGCGTAGTATTTGTTGTTATAGAATATTCTGTATAATCAGTATCAAAGGATCTGTACCATGTATGCACTTTGATTGACCCAGTAAATACGACATTAATGCTAATTAGGCCCTTAGCTAAATCCTTGGTAATTGTTCCATCCGTGTCTAACATTGCGTGATGTCCTGCGGAGGCCTTTACCTTTTTATACGTATAAGTCGCAAATGGGATCTTGTTAGAAACAACTTCAGTTTGATAGGTTGCTTCTGTTGTGGGAGCATTTGAAGCATCAAGTGTTGATACCATATCAGCTTGTACAGCCTCTGGGTCATGATAAAGTGTGTTATGTTGATTAAGACCACCAATCACAAGAAGTGTTATTGCCAAAAACGAGAGCAGTAAATAAATTAAGTTTTTTCTTTCTCTGCGCATGTTTTCTTTCCTATGCACTATAGTGATCTATGCCATCTGGACAAACAAGTGGGAAGTCGGTGACTTTAATTGAATTGTATTCAACTGCAGATTGCCAGCCACGGAGTCCAAATCCGCCAGTCCAATAAGCGACATCAGCTTTTTCAATAACTAAAACATCATTAACGAAGATGTAGATGGTGAAGTATTCATCACCTTCTTCGGTCATTCCTTGATATTTTCCCGCTACGGTAAATGTATAAACGACATCTTGTTCAAGGGTTAATGATTCAACCTTGCTACCACGATCGCCCCACGCTTCAATGTGTTGGGTTGTGGCAATCGGTCCGCCATCAGTGTTACCAGCATGCCAGAGGTTGATTGATGAATTTTCGCCATTAAATGCAACAGCGGCGTCATAACGTCCAACTGGTCCCACTAAGATCGGGAACCCACCATCGTTTGATAAACCGTCTGCAGCAGTAGCGCTTGGTAGCATTGCTTCACTAACTACCGCGAAATCTTTAAGGAAAATTTCGCCTCCCTCAACCGGATCTGGAGTTCCAAAATATACTGCCGCCCAGTCGTGGGGGTTTTTCGAACGAACCCAAACATCGTTCTTATCATCCTTACGGAAAGCCGCAAAACCAGCTCCTTCAGTCGCAGTGTTTGGAATATCATCACCAACCGATAATCCATCAAAATCCCAATCAACGTATGTTCGAACAACACGTTCTTCTTCTTCTGAACTAGAAACAACTGTTGATGTTGGTGTTGTTGTTGGGGCTTCGCTTTGTGGTGCTTCTGACGAGCTTCCTTTACAACCAGTAATGGTTAAAAGCGATAAAATTAATAGTAATCCAATTTTCTTTTTCATAATAACTTGTATTATCTAATCATGCCCCGGTACTTCGATTAGGTAATACATCTCCTTTCATTACCCGGGTATAATATTTA
>MWEF01000023.1 GCA_002070905.1 Tenericutes bacterium ADurb.Bin087
GAACGATTATAAGGCAGGGGTTGCACGATTGAACGATTACAGTCTAATTTGTATCAATTAACACAACCTTTGCCATATTGAAACGTAAGGTTTGATACAATTTTAAACCTTTTTTTCTTGGCTAAAACACGATAATTAACATAATATCGTCATATTTTTATATTTCGAACATTTGATTTTTAGATTTAGGTTGAAAAATGCATAATTACACAATTTTACTCGTTAAGGATACATAGGGGGTATTCATTCGTTAATTATCTGCTTGTCACATGACTAATTAATAGCAACATTTTTCTTTGTTTTGTATCCATGTGGGGTTTTAATATTAATTGTTGCTTTAACTTAGACCAAGTTTGACAAATAGTCCTTAATTCATGATAATTTAGATAAGGCAAAAAAGACCCTCGCTTTAAATGGTTATGCTTAAAGCAACAGGTAAAATTAATGGTTTTGAAGTCTCTTCTTGCCCCATGATTTAGGTCAAATTACTCTTAATAGTTTGACCTTTTTGTTTGGAATTCTTTTGATATTAATCTTGTCTAAAAATGATTGGCCAAATTTTGCTCTTACCAGGTCATAAGGAGTTTGATTCCCTTTTGATTCCCGGATATAGCTATTGATGTTAGAAAATGCATCATCCACCATTTCTTGTGTTAATGAGTTCAATGATATTCCTTTGGGAAATACATATCTCATTAACCCATGATTTCGTTCACAACTAGCCTTGTCGGTTGACCGATAAGGGGTCGTGAAAAAGGTACGCAGCAACTGCTCACCTAGAGAGTTGAGTTCAATCTCATGAAACCGTGCAAACTCAGTTCCATTGTCATAAAGGCAGATTGGAAATGCGGTTTTCACGAAGAAATCACCCATGGTTTTGAACATATTTTTAATCGTTCTCACGCAGGAATCACAGTTGCCTTTTTTAATAAGTAAACCAAATTGAAAGTTATACTTTTTAAACGTGAGGGTTAGGATTGCTTGTCGATCTTCGCGTTTACCTACAACGGAATCGAATTCGACAATGTTTTGCCGTTTGTTTGATGCTACATGTCGATTGAAGTCCTTGAACGTCCGATCTAACAATACCCGGACGTCTTTCACGGGTAAGACTTGATCGACCACGTTAAGTAGTACAAACACGTTGTATTGGCGGATGCTTTATAATAGTAGCGCACCCCGCTTTACAACGTATACATCCGCGTTAAGTGCCTCCATGCTTTTAATAAACCTTTATCGCTATACTGAAGGCGCTGTTAATACCGCCAAAGTAGAGGCGTATACTTATGCTGATTTATTTATGACACGAACCGCTTTAGAATGTGCGGCCAATCATGTCGTTAGCGCAACATGGACCGATTTAGCGGATGAATACACAAAACTATCGACAGATGCAAAGGATTACTTTTATAATCATTTCGAAACAGACCCTGTGATTGCTGCCTTAATTGCCCGTTACCGCTTGATTCTTGACATCTATGGCTATCGCAACTTTTTATCAAATAGTGCGGGTGATCTCGTTATTAATGAAGTGATGTTTCGACCAAACGGCGAAGCCCCACATTATGTGACTTTCTATGTCTTAGGCTTTTATGTTCTTGCAATGGGTATCGGGGCCATCATTTACCTTAACATTCGTGAGAAGATAGAAATGAATCGATAACAATTGATACGATTTAAATATTTTAGTTTTAAGTTGTCTTTTCCCTTTACTATGCTATATTTACATTGACGCACATTATTTTAAGGAGATACCCATGTCGAACCAGAAATGCAAATTGTCTATTGCGCTCTTATTAGGATTAATCACACTTCCGTCCCTTCGTTATATCCAAAAACAACAAGTTAATAAGATTAGTGCTGCCCCCACCATCCTTACAACACGCTCTAGTCAAAGTTATATTGATAGCTATTACAGTTCAATTAGCCCAACCGCAACAGGCAACACGCTTAAGTCGTCGTTGGAGTCACTTTTAAAGGCGGAAAGAAACCGCTCCTTTTCTTATGGGTCTCATCAAACAGCGGCATTTCCTTATACTGATGTTGATCCTGCTCGTCCACATGATGGCTATATTGTTAGTTTCTATTCTGGTACACCAGTAAAAGGCTATTCTGGCATGAATAAAGAACACACATGGCCCAAGAGTCACGGTGGTAATCGGATTGAAAGTGACCCTCATGTCATCCGTCCAACGCTGACGAGTGAAAACTCAGCGCGCGGCAATATGTATTATGCGCAATCACCAAACCCAGGATGGGATCCGGCTGAATTTGATAATCCAAAGTATCGTGGGATATCAGCACGTATTATTTTTTATGGTGCAACCATTGGCGCTTCTTCAGGTCTTATTCTTGAAGATGTTGGCCGTGGCCAAGCGAGTGGGACTGGCAATAAGATGGGCAAATTAGGCGATCTCTTAAAATGGAACTTTCAATATCCTGTTGATCAAACAGAAATTATTCGTAATGAAACGCTTGATCTTTCGCTTGACTATAACCGTAATCCTTTTATCGATGACCCTTCTCTAGCTTGTCGAATCTGGGGGGACACAAATAGCAATACACAAAGTATTTGCGCTCAGTATAGTGTTGCACCCGATACGATGAGTCTCAGTCCAAGTAGTGCGACAGTTAATGTTGGGACTACACAAACACTGACTCTTTCAGTGTCTCCAACGAGTGCGAGTAAAGATGTGATTTGGACTTCAAGTCATCCTAGTGTTGCCACAGTCAATAACGGACTCGTTAGCCCGTTAACTGTGGGTGTGACAACAATCACAGCCACTTCAACGCTTGATAGTAGTGTTAAGGCTTCTAGCACCATCACAGTCACAAACGATCCAATTCCTGTGACTGGTGTTAGTTTAGAACGAAGTAGTGCCTCATTAACGCTTGGGAAATCTTTGACTCTAAGTGCTAGCGTTTTACCCTCTAGTGCCAGTGATAAACGCTTGAATTGGACTAGTGGGAATAACGCGATAGCCACTGTTTCTAGTGCGGGTTTAGTGACCGGACATAGTTTAGGTACAACAACGATTAGCGTGACGACCCTAGATGGTGGATTTAGCGACACACTGACACTGACTGTTACTGAACAGCCGGCAGTTACATCAATACGTGGTACTTTTTATAATACAAATACCGCTAATTCTGGTGGAGAAAATGGCGTCACAACGGCCAATCTCAATCAGGGAATCACTGATGTGGGTGCTATAGGATTTGGTGGGGCTACTGTCGTATCCTCACTCAAAGATGTGACACAGGCTTATTATCCACGGAGCGGTGGCTTAGCACTAGGTAGTTCTAAAAACCCTGGTTCAATGACACTGGTACTTAATGAAAACTACCATGCCTATAAGGTTGAAGTTGTTTTTAATGATGCTGGAACAGGTAATAATACGATTGGTCTCAGCGGTAACAAACCACAAAAAAGTGCTAAAAACGGCAGTATCGGCACTGAACATTCGAACCCATCAACAGGAAGTGCGTATGTCGTGGAGTTTGATAGTCCTGCTAGTGAAGTGACTATCTCAACGGATAAACGCACAGCGCTCGTCGAAGTCATTATCCATTATGGTGAAGAAGCCACTCCAATCACACCTTCTCAAGAAGCAACTAACTGGGCTGTTGATTTCTTGTCATTGACTAGTGAAGGTTGTAGCAATGCTAATTTCACCCAACTTGAATCTATTTGGGCCCAAGCATCAACAAGTTATACTGCGCTTAATGACGAGGCAAAAACAATAATTACGAGAGCGACACCAAATGGTCATGGCAATGAAATAGAAGAAGCACTTGCCCGCTATGTTATCATTATCGAACAATATGAATTACATGCCTTTATTAGTGGTCTTCAACTTGCTGATCCTGCTCGCCAGCCCTTACTGAATGACCCAGCCTCTTCGGCATTTATCCTCCTAGCAGGACTAGCATTAGCGGGGGTAGTGGCAACGTTCTTCTATACCATCAAAAAGAGACGAACAAACGAACTTTAATTTAATATCAGAATTACAGGTTGGAAAACCTGTTTTTTTGTTGTGTGTTTTTGACTCAGCATATTTTGTCAATGAAATGAACTGATACCAAAAACCTGTACTTTGATACAATATAAGTGTATGCAGGAGGGATCACATGAAAGATAAAAGATTTTGCTAAAAAGCTATATGACAAAGGCAACATGAACATTAAAACGCAAACTCAAAGCGAATTAATTTCTAGTAGTGTTGTATTTTTGCTTAATTCTTTTATTTTAGACAATTTTTTTAGAACAAAGCACCAACAAAAATGATCTTAAAAGAAACCTAATTCTCATTGTTGCACAAATATTTGAATTAATTGGGCTTGCGACATATAAAATTAATTCGGGAGATCGACCAGAGTTTTTTATCCGTATTAACAATGAGTCAGAATTAGTTAAAATGACCAAGCCTTTTTATGATTCGAGTACGTTGACCAAGATTAGAAATAGACATGAAAATGCTAAGAATATTATGACCCATTTCTTCCTAAATTTAGAAAATAATGAAGATAGATGGAAGTTAATAGAATAATATTTCCTTGGAAACGATGTTTTAAGTTAACGTATTTATATTCAGGATCCGTTTAATCAGCATTCGCGCGGATTATCGAATTTTTAGAACTGTCTTCGATTGAAAAACAGACAGCGTCTATTCGCAGTTATAGACATCACTTACTAGAAGAATTAGTGAACTGATACCAAACTTCATTTTAAATAACATGCATGCACAACATATTATAAGAAATAAACAATTTTGTGATGTTTCCTTTATTCGCTTCTTTAGGCACGCATTGCCGTGATGATGCTTTCGATATGAACATCACAAGATGAGACGTAGTGACTATTGAACTTTTTTTCAAACTGGCGGCCATCACATAGTAGGGGCAACTCCGTACAACCGAAGATGAATGCATCTACTTTGTGGCGCTCAAGCATGTTAAAGATCGGTATGATGGCGTCATTAGCCAAAGTAGTATGAGGCGCCATACCAGGAGCGGCACAGTAATCGCATAAGATGGCGTCCAAAGTTGCGAAATGGGGATTGTCGTCGGCAGATATCAGTTCGATTCCTTTCTTGTCGAAATCATTCTTCATGAAGTTGACGGTTACAGTGAGCGTTGTACCGAATATGAGCGCCGAGCGAATACCCTCTTTGGCGAGATAATTTGCCATGGCACTAACGATATCGACGAAGACGGCTTTCCCAAATTCTAGTTTTTCTTTGACAATATGCGCGGTGTTGCAGGCAATAGCGATGATTTCGCAACCAACCATTAGCAAATCATTGACCGCTTCTTGCAGAAACATGCGTAATCCGTTTAAATCGTTCGCTTCCGTATGGCGGTCAAAGATGGTATAGTCGATGCTCCGGATCGTGATGTCGCATTGGCCGCGGAGGGCATAGACAATTTTTTCATAGTAGTAAATTGTGCTTTTATACGAGTATCCACCGATAATGCCCAGTTTCTTCACTAAAATGTCCTCTTGAGAATGTCAATTACGGGGTTAAAATCATAGTTAAGGAGATTAACGTTTCGATTAATTTCCAGCATAATGGCACGGATGTTGTTGTCATAAAATGTGTTCAAGTAAATTTCATTTGGGACACTGACACCATAGTAAGGATGATTATGGCCAACGTTTAAACCTAATGAAACTAGGTAATCTTCGATTTCTTTTATGGCCTGAGGGGTGACAAAACGGTAATCCGTTTCATATCCGAGGCACACATCGGGATAAGGAGGCTGATGTTTGTGGGATGCGTAGGTAGTCGTGTAGGTATGGCAATTAATGAGGATGATCTTTTTGCCTTTGCGGATAAGTTTTTGGACGATTTTGGAAAAGCGATTGTTATAATCAAAAATATAACGGATTCCCTTCCTTTGAAGCACAGGATCGTATTTGATAAGTTCGGTGCCGTCATAAGCATGGCGGTTTAATGCCGGCCTATGGCTTTTTTCCCGTAGTTCGTTATAGTTATAGCGTTCGACGTCACAATAAATTCGTGATAACCACGCTTTAAAGACGATGCGACCCTTTATTGTAATGATACGGTCGGCATCTTTGTCGTAGGTAAGCTCATGATATTTGCGGAACGCATCCTTACTGATCAATAATCTTCGCCGGAAATACCGGGGCGTATAAGCGCTTTGATGCGGAATCACGACCAATACGGCAATATGGCTTCTTTCTTTTTCTCTTTTTTTCATGATAGAACCTCTTTCTGCCATAAGAGGAAACAAAAAAGCCCATAGTATCTATGAGCAACGAAGCATCGAAAGATGTTATTGTCCATAGATCAAGCTTTAGCACCTTACTTTGTTAAAGTAGGTTGCCGAAGGGTCATCGAGCTTGTCTCTCGCCTTCTCTTTATGGCATATAAAATTTATCATATTTTGCGCTACTTGTCAAGTTGTTCTAGAGTTTCGCTATGATGAACTAATACCAAATTGTTGAACTTTGTTACAATACAAGTATATGGAGCCTGCATCTAGTTTAAGATACAAGGAAGAAGAGGATAGCGAGCGGAGCATTTAAGTCAAGGGTTATTTAGATCTCATTAAGGTCAAATCATCTTCCAGTTAAGTCGCACGGTATAAAGGGGTGCGATTGATACTTTGTGGACAAGGATACCGAAAACCTCATAAAAACAAGAATGAGGTGTCGATAAGGTGAATGTAATCATCTATAAACTTATTTAAGGAGAGGGTTATGAAAAACGAAGACAATAAAGATTTTATAACAATGTTTATCAATTTTGAATCAAAACTTAAGGCTCAGGATCAAAAAAGCATTGATATGACTGTCAAGCAAATAATTGAACTATCTACAAACCCTATTATAATGGATAACTTAAGCTTTTTTTGTTAGCTGTTTCCGTTAGAAACCTACTCGTACATAATCAAGAATCTTTAATCATCACAAAGCCTTTTTTAGAAAAGTTTGAAAATCTTATTAACAAAGCTTTTAGCATTCCAATTGCATCACAGTTCATGACAAAATATCAAAATATGATGTTTTGTCATTAGCAAGACATAGTAAATGCAACAATTGTGGCGATGAAGCAAAAAAACATCTCCAATGTACCCATTTTGAAAGATAAAAAACTACTGGGTGTTTTTAGTGAAAATACTATTTTTTCATTGTTTCTTGAAGATAATGGCGAACTAATAGCGGATTTGTCGCGCATCAAATTTGAAAAAATTATTCATCAACTCGGTACCGAGGATAATCCATCACAAAAATTTATTTTTGTCAGTAAGGATACCGATATCTTCAAACTAAAAGAAATGTTTTTACCAGAAGTTGGATCAGAGAAGCGAGTTGAGCTAGCATTTGTGACGAATCAAGGATTGAAAAAAGAAAAAATTTTAGGGTTGATTACAATCTACGATGTGATGGCTCAATTGCCCGTTTTCTGATATTTTTGACTCGTTTAATTGCAAATTTAGCGACAATCTTTCACATTTCTAATATACACCTTTCATTGTATTAGTGAATTTTAATTGTTCGATTCACATGGTAGCTAGTAAAACAAAGCCATTTTTTCTTGATGGTACGGTTTTTTGTTAGGAGGTTATTTCCACCTATACAATCTGAAAATCAGATTGCTTATAACTATTTTTTGAATGGCGCTTAATCTGCACATCTCACGCTGTCACTTAATTCCACTTAAGAATTGCAAAATTAAGAAAGGATATTGTAGTACCTTTGTGAAATTGCCGTGGTTATCGGTAACTAGGCGTTGATAATTTATGTTCGTTGATTTAGAAAGCAGAAAGTAAAATTGATTTTTCGAAGTTTTACAAACTATAAGCTATAGAGGAAAAAACTTTTGACATGTGAAACTATCACCTGAGATATTTGATTGACCTAGGCTCAATCGATAAATGAGGACCACAGTAGATCGCTTTTTAAGCGGTATCGAAATAATAAATGAATCAGAAGGTAGGTAAAGAATTTTCAGCATAAGAATTTAGGTAAGTAAGGACATTACAGCTTAGCCGTTCTAATTATAAGAAAGGCTTAAATCCATTTTAAAGTCTCTTTCCTCCCAATTGGCTATCCTTGTTCTTAAGTAAAGTGGTTTGACATATTGTATAATGATAAGTAAGGAAACATTTTAGATGCCATTTACCATTCTTAATCGCGATATCACCAAAATGAAGGTCGACGCTATCGTCAATTCGACGAACAATTTTGATTATGGCTCCGGCGGCGCTGACTATGATATTTACCAGGCCGCGGGGCCGGACCTGATCAAGGAACGCGCCGCTCTTGGTTTTATTCCGATTGGCGAAGCGCGCATCACTAAGGGCTATAATTTGCCCGCACAGCACATCATCCATGTTGTCGCGCCTTACTTCATTGATGGGCAACATGGCGAAGAGCAAGCACTTATTGACACCTATATGGCGGCGCTGACACTTTCCGCACAACGAAAGATGAAGTCGATTGCTTTTCCGCTCATCGCTTCAGGAGCGGGTTCGTTTCCGTGGCGAATCGCGCTTAGAATTGCTTTAACGAGTGTGCGCGAGTTCCTCAAAGACCATGAGATGATGATTTATGTGCTCGTGTATGAAGGGCCTCATTATGGGCAAGTTGATACGTTTGAATACGCGCGTCGTCATAATGAAAATCAAAAACCCGAACCAAGCGAAGAAACATTCGTTTCCACCATCGAAGCGCACGGCGGATCGCCTGTCTTTGATCCAAGAACCGATGATAAAGCCACATTCGCCTCGACCTTATTTTGGTGGATTGAAAAATTAAATCTTAAAGAAACGGATGTTTACAAGAATGCAAACCTGGATCGTAAGTTATTTTCCAAGATAAGAAAAAATCTTGATTATCAGCCGAGCAAAAATACGGCCATCGCTTTGGCGTTAGCGTTAAATCTGACGTTCGAAGACACTAATATTTTGCTAGCGAAAGCAGGCTATGTCCTTTCACCTAGTCTTAAGTTTGACCGAATTATCATTGAATTTATTAAAAAAGGTAACTTTGATCTCTATGAAATCAACGCTACCCTGTTTGAACTTGAACTTAAGATGATTGGTTTTTATTAAAAAGGTATTATCTTGTCGTTTTCAAGGCGACCTTTGAGGGTCGTTTTTTCATTATAATAAGGCCAATGCATGAAAGGGAAAAGAATTATGGGAAAGGTTATAGTTGAATTAGTGTTCATTCTTGACCGAAGTGGCTCAATGGAAGGCCTCGAAACGGAAACGATCGGTGGTTATAACGCGATGATTGAGAAACAGAAGAAACAAGAAGGGAAAACGTTAGTCACCACAATATTATTTAATAATGAGTATCAACGGCTCACATTTCGAACTCCAATTAAGGAAGTCCGGCCACTAACGGGCCATGAATATTTTCCACGTGGCAGGACCGCACTCCTTGATGCGATTGGGCAAACAATCCACCAAATTGCGCTTAAACAAAAAGAAGATGAGGTTGATCGGCGGCCCACAAAGACGGTATTTGTCATTATTACTGATGGACTCGAGAATGCTTCAACACATTTCACCACGCCGATCATTAAAGAGATGATTTCTTATGAAGAAAGAGAATATGGCTGGGAGTTTATGTTTTTAGGCGCAAACTTTGAGGTATTCAGTGTCACCGATCAATTAGGCATTAGGCGCACTCGAGCAGCCCGTTACGCAAGAAGACAAGAAGCCGTTTATTTAAACTATAGTGAAGTAGGCAATACCATTAACCGTATGCGCAGGGGTGAAGCAGTTGGGGATGAATGGAAAGAAAATATTGATGCTTTGTTTGACAAAAAAGGCGATGAATAAAAAAGTGAAGTGATAACAAAAGTTGTACGGTATTACATTTTTAGTTTTGCTGTGGTATCGAATGAATGTTAAAAAGTAAAAAAACTCGGGTAGAAACTGACCTTTTCTCATATTTTCCTCGATGACTATTAGGTCAAAGATGCTTTATTTTGTGGGTGATTTTTCTTGATAAAACTTGAAAAGGGGTGAGGGTGATAAAAAAACAAGCAATTACGACAAAGTGGTTTACTCGTCAAAAGTGCAAAAGGCAGAAGATGAAACTTTATAAAGGGAAACCTATTAAGTATGTTATTGAAGAATTCGCTAGAGAAAATAACCTCAAGGTTGTGATGCATTTCCCGCATTCCAGTTTAGGAGTACCCGATTCCTTCTGGAAAGATGTTGTTATTGATCAAACATCCTTCACAAAGATTAATTTTCTGATGAGCGACTTATTATTACTAGAACTATTTGAATTTTGGAATTACGAAAAAGTTATCGCCCCCTATTCGCGGCTCTATGTCGATGTTGAAAAGTATTGGAATGATGCTGAGGAGACCATGTCCAAATATGGAATGGGGGCAATATACACGAAAGACGTTTATGGTAAACCGTTACATAAGAAATCATTAGAATTTGTTGAAGAGGCAAAGAACTATTATGAGGAGCATCATAGGAAATTATCTGCGGCCTGTGACGTCGACCAGGATATTCTAATTTTAGACATGCACTCCTTTAATTTTGAAATGTCGAGATTTGTGACAAAGAAACTCATTCTGCCCGAGGTATGTCTCGGAGTGAATGATGATGATTCAAGAAGCGATGATCTAATCTGGCGAATCAAAGTATGGAATAAAGTCAACAGAGCTTTTAGTTGTAGAATAAACTTCCCTTACCAGGGTTCAATCCTTCCAAACAGAAAGAGGAAAGGACAGAAAATCTACTCTTTAATGTTCGAATTTAACAAAAAATGGTACATATAATGGAACGAATCCTAAAAGTTTTCCCTTTGTGATAGTACAAATCTATGCACCAGGTATCATGTCAAGGAGAACTAAAAAAAGGGCGCGTATGGAACGGAATGCGTAAGTTAAAAATCGTTTCCTTATCATTGATAATGAATTAACGTATAGTTAAGTCCTAATTAGAATGGATAAGTATTTTAAATTTTTTGGTTAAAAGGAAAGATTGTCTGCTAAAGGATTTATGAGTATAGAGTGATTCATCTATAAACCATGTAGTAATTACAAGGAAGTTAAAGTACAGGTTTTTGGTATCAGGTCAAATGACGTTTGAAAATAACGAGGAATAGTCCCTCTCGTATTATACGAACTCTAAACTCATGACTTCGTGCTTCTTTCGAAAAGGAAGCGCAAGGACAGTATATAGTGGTACAAAGATAATATATGAGGGGATAAGTAGCCAAATAATAGGCCAATAAAATTCGTCTCCATTTGTCAGGTTAAAGATATCCGTCTTCATAAATGGAAACGTCATATTACCAATCGTTTCCCCAACAATGCCCATATCAGGGGTTGGACCAAAAACAAAAGAGTTATTTAAATATTGACGGTCAATAAATAATTGTAGGGGCGTAAAACCCTCTCTTGTCGCAAGGCCTGTAAACGTAAGAAGCGCGGTATTAAGCATGATGATTGTTTCGTACGCCAGAAATAAAAGCGGCATAACCCACCATTTTTTTAAGTCTGGTTCACGAATGTTTAAAAGCGCAAGTAAAAGGGGGATTGCTAAAAGCGACATATGGCAAAAATAAAAGCGGATCGTTTCAAAAGTAAATAGTGATTCACCAAGCGCTTCAGTCGGATAAAGAAGCCCAGCGCCACCCCCAACAAGCCCAATTAAAAACATAAAGTCATGAAGAACATTTTTCTTCTTGATCATCATAATAAACGGAAAAACAAGGGTTGATACCGCACATATATTCTCCGCTGTAGATTTACTTAATTGACTTATATCTTGATAAACTAACTGTTTAGCAAAGTGCAAGATAAAGCCTAACAAGCACCAGATGAAAAGATACGTATATTGAAAGTTAAGTGTTTTATTTTTTAATAAGTGATACGTTACGCTGATTACAATAACAGGTATTAGTAATTCAATAAAATAGTAGACATTGCCAACTTCAATCATGTTCTTTTCCTTTGCGGCTTGCTAAGTTTACTCTAGCATAATTACTATATTACAATATTTAGATTTAAACTAAAAATATTGTTATAACAAATAACTTAAATCCTATAAAAAAGACCACTTTATGTCGTGATTATTTTTGAATTGATACCATTTTCTTGTACTTTATGTTCTTTGTAGTTATTATATCATTTGTTGATTCATTAACCGATATT
>MWEF01000024.1 GCA_002070905.1 Tenericutes bacterium ADurb.Bin087
AACAATACGCGATACATTAGGCGAAAAGCCAACAGACAAAGTAGAGCAAGACACAAGCATTGAAATTGTTATGAGTGAGGAAATGAAAAGGTTGGCTAAATAATAATTTAACTACTGCTTCAGGACAAACAAAAAAAGTTGATGCTAATGATTCGTTATATAGAGCGATTAAAGCTTATGCTAAAAGTTGTAATAAAGAGGTTATCTTTATAAATTTTGTTGATGGTGGCGGCTGGAAGAGCAGGGGTTTATCAGATGTTTCTAGATTAGTTAGTTCTTGTGATTATGCAATAAATTATAATAATTTAGATTTACTTGAAGAGGTGCTAAAATATTATTTTAATATCACTTGATTTATTTGCTTTTTAGAGCGAATATGTACATAAAAAAAGGATGATGCGAATGAACACAATTATTAATAAAAATGATACTTACAAAACAATAATTATTAATGTTAAGTATTTAGAAGACACTCTAGATATGGCGATTTCATTAAAACGTATTAGAAAAGATAGCATTGATGAATTTAACCGTAATGTTGATGCAGCCTATGAACATTTAAAAGAAAACGGCTTTGTTTACGTATATGGAAATCCAAACGTAGTGTCATATTTAGTTGGTAATTATCTAAAAACACAAAATAATCTTGATTTTAGATATTGGATTGCAATTAACAACAATAAGAATGATGGAAATGAACATGCTTTAAGTAGAAATCATGTTGCAGCAATTATGCTTATTAGAAGAGACTCAGATATTTTTGATTTTGATACTGAGGCATGTAGAACTAAAAGATTCGCTTGCCCTACATGTCAAAGAAATTCTAAAGATTGGGGAGGAAAAAAACATCTATTAAATACAAAGGGAGTAGCTATTTCTGATGTTTGGAATGACTTTATAAAAGTAAATTCAGTTATAGGGGATAAAGATATTCCAAATTTAAAACTTTATTTAAGCGATAATGATTCTAGTGTTGATTTTAAAGGAAACTGTATTCCTCAACCAATATTAGAACGTTTATTAACTCTAACAAAAAGTTCTAATGATTATAAGATAATTGAAATGGATAATGTTATAGATTTAGACCGAGAAATAGATGACATTATCGATGATACTATAGTTCCTAATGAAAATGAAATAAATCAAATAATTTGTGGAGACTCTATTGAAGTGATGGAAGGACTTTTAAAAAAATATCCGAATGGTTTGTTTGATTTGATTTTTGCAGATCCTCCATATAATCTTCAAAAGAATTATAAAAATTATGATGATCAAAATTCTGATAATGAATATAATGATTGGTGTAATAAGTGGCTAGATCTATGCTTTAAGTTACTAAAGCCAAACGGTAATATGCTTATTTTGAATCTACCAAAATGGACAATTAGAAATATATCATTTTTACTGGACAATGGTGCAAAATTAAAAGATTGTATTGTGTGGGATGCAATGTCAACACCTATGGGTAAAATAATGCCAGCACATTATTCATTAATACATTTAGTAAAAAGAGATTCAAAAGATGAACTCATAAAAAATGAAATGATATATCCAGCTATTAATTATTGTTTAAGACCAAGTTGCATATCGAATAGAGATAGTAACAATTCAAGAAAATTCTGGTTAAGTAATATTTGGTCGGATGCTCATAGAATTAAACACAAAAAAGATAGAGATGACCATCCTTGTCAATTACCAGATAAACTAATGAATAGAATTATTCAATTATACTCTAAACCTGGAGATTTAGTATTTGATCCATTTTGTGGTGCAGGTACAACCGCAATTGCCGCATTTTTAAATAATAGAAATTATTACACTGTAGATATTTCTCAGGATTATGTTGATATAGCAAAAAGAAAAATACTGAATATAAATGAGCTAGGTTATATTAAAAAGCAATCAGAAAAGAAAGTAAGTAGAAAAGTTCCTAAAAAGAAAATGGAACTTTATACCCAGAATAAGTTATTAGAGCTGGGATATAAACCTACTGATGAAGACTTTGTGACAATTATAGAAAATGACAATGATGCAGGATTCACAATAGAGGATGTTTTAAATACCTACAGTTCAGTACATGAATTAATAAAAAAATGCACATTCGTGTTAAGAAAAAAAGATTTATAAGATTATGGCACAATTTGTCTTACCTAAGTTATATCCAAAGCAGATAGAGTTTTGCGAAGCAACATCTAAATATGTTCTCTATGGTGGCGCGCGTGGCGGCGGGAAGAGTTTTATTGCTCGTATTAAAATAATATTACTAGCACTTAGATACGCAGGCATACAAATATTGCTATTGCGTAGAACATTCCCAGAACTACACGAAAACCACGTAATACCACTACAAAAACTACTTAAAGATATAGCGCAGTATCGTGTGGCTGAAAAGGTATTCGTGTTCCCAAATGGTAGTCGTATTAAACTTGGTTACTGCGCAAGCGAAAGCGATGTATTACAATTTCAAGGTCAATCGTATGACGTAATCTTTATGGAAGAAGCGGGACTGTTTACACCGTTCCAATTTCAAACGTTGACTGAGTGTAACCGTCTTAGTGGCAACATCAAAGAGCCGTTTAATCCACGAATGTATTTTACAGCCAATCCGGGCGGACCATTACACGCAGAGTTGAAACGATTATTCGTCGATAGAGAATATAAACCAACCGAAAAAGCCGAAGATTATACATTTATTGAAGCGCGAGTATATGACAACGAATTTATTATGGAAAATGACCCTGACTATGTAAGAGCGTTAGAAAGGCTGCCAGAGAAGCGTCGTCGCATGATGTTAGAGGGCGATTGGAACGCAATCGAAGGACAATTTTTTGACGAATTTGATACAAGTATACACGTTATTAAGCCAAGACCAATCGGAAAAGATTGGCGTAAGTATGTCGTGTTTGACTATGGGCTAGATATGTTTGCGTGTTACTTTATAGCGCTAGACCAATTTGGCTATGCTTACGTTTATAAAGAGATTTACGAGAGCAATCTTATTGTAACTGAAGCAATAAAGAAACTGAACGACTATACAAACGAAAGGATATATGCTTATCTTGCACCACCCGACCTATGGAACAGACACAGTGACACTGGTCGTAGCACTGCCGATATATTTGCTGAAAACGGCATTTATTTAACCAAAGCAAACAATGACAGAATAAACGGTTGGCTTATGGTTAAAGAGTGGCTATCGATGACAAAAGATGAACATGGTAACGAGTTTCCAAAACTACGTATATTTGAAACTTGTCCCAACTTAATAAGGACATTGCAATTGCTTGTTTATGATCCAAAAGACCCCAACGACGCGCTTGCAACAAACCACGAACATTCGCACGCACCCGACGCTTTACGTTATTGGTGTATTAGTTGGAATTATCCGCCTTCTAGGGAAGGCAATATTTATAAACCAACCGCATTTGAAAAATTCTTTGGTATAAAACACGAAACGAAAGGAGGTTATGCAGAGTGGGAAAACGATTAAAAGCAATAGAAAAGCAACTTGAACGCCTAGAACACGAAGCAATATACGAAAGAGTGCTGGAACTTGAAACCGAAAACGTAAAACTAACACAAGAAACGAAAGAACTTAAAAAAGCACAAGAAGAAATGCTTAAAAGCCTTGCTAGAGCGAACGAAACTTTAAAAGCGTATAAAGATACAACTCAAGCTCTTACAAACGATTTAGCGGACTTAAAACTAGCATTATCGGTATATCAAGGCATAGCAAACGAACTAAAAGAACTTAATCAAAAGCAAGCAAAGACAAATCAAATATTTAGCGAATGGCTATATGGCGCAAAAGGAGATGAATAAGTGTGGCGGATGAAACAACATACAAAGACGATAACATAACAAGTATGTGGAGGGACTACGAACGAGGCAAGCGCTTTTTAGAAAGCAAAGGCTTAACCACCGCAATCCCACGCTACGTTGCTTTTTATGAAGGCGACCAATGGGCAAAACCAACCGAAGCAACCAAATCAATGCCACGACCAGTGTTCAATTTCATTAAAATGATTGTCGACAACAAGGTGTCAAACATTGTTGGCAGTCCTGTAAAGTTGAACTATATAGCCGAAAACAACAAAGTAGCAACACAAAAATTTACACGCTTTGCCCACTTTATACTTAAAGAGATGGGCATGGAAAACATTGACTATGAAGCGATACTCACTGACCGCAAAAAAGGCACATTCGTTAAACATTATTATTGGAGCGAAGAAGCGCATGGCAAAAAAGGCAAGTTTGAGGGAGGCTTAAGGTGTCAACTGATTGACCCTTTAAATGTATATGTAGCCGACCCAAACGAGAAAGACATACAAAAGCAAAAATGGATAATGGTTGCAGTTCGTGAAGAAGTAAGCAAGGTTAAAAAAATGGCAGACAAGAAATACCACGATAAAATTTGTCCTGACGAACTTGAAAGCCCTTATGGAAACAAGCGAGAACTAGAAGACAGCGAACTTGTAACGGTGTTAACGAAATACTTTAAAAAAGATGGCGAAGTGTATTATGAGCGTTCAACTAAATATACGCCTTTAAAAGACGAAGCAACACCAATTAATCCATATTTGGTAGCAAAGAAATTTAAAATCAAAGACGTTGACGGTAAAGGCACAAGCCAACCAGACGAAAAACTAGAACAAGACAAACAAGAAAATTATTACATGGCAACACTGTATCCTATTGAGATTTGCAGTTTAGACCCAAGCGACGACTGTATTTATGGTCTTAGCGAAATTAAGAACATGATGGTGGCACAAAAACTTGTCAATTTTAATCTTGCAATGGGAGCATTAAACTTGCAAGAACTTGGAGCGCCAAAAGTGCTTGTTAAACCAAACGCATTACAAGGGCAAACATTAACCAATCAACCCGGTCAAGTGGTTGTTGACTATACGCCGGGTAATCAGTGGGGAATACAAAACCTACAAGCAACACCGTTTACCGCACAAGCATTACAATTTGCACCAGCACTTATTGACTTAATAAGAACCGTATCAAATGCAACCGAAGTAATTACAGGCGAAATGGTAAGTAAAGACTTATCGGGTTATGCAATCGCACAATTACAAGCGCAAGCACAAAAGCCTATCGAAATGCAACGAAAGAGATTTTGGCAACACAAAGAACGAGAAGGTAAGATACTTGAAATGTTCTTTAAGTTATATTACGACAACAAACCGTTCACGTATAAAAATTCGCTTGAAGAAAAGATTGCAATGCGACAAGCAAATCCAATGCAAAACGTTCCTGAAACAACTGCTGATATTTTTAATGGTGAAGAGTTCCAAGACATCAATTTTAACATAATTGTCGAAGCGGGAGCAGGAACACAATACAGCGAAATTCAGGCTATGAACTTACTAGACAAATTGCTTGAAATGAAGTTAATAGACCTTGACTTCTATCGCCAAGAATATCCGCCAACCGCAATGCCATTTAAAGAAGCATTAGGCGAATATATCTACTTCAAAGAACAAAAAGAAGTTGAACAATTACGACAACTTGTAGCAGAACAAGCGCAAATGATTGAACAATTAAAAGCAACAACCGAACAACAAGAAGCAGACATTCAAAACTTCGCAAGAGAATTAAGCAAGGCAAACAAGATTAATGCAAGTTTGCAACAAGAGTATTCAATCAAGTTACAACAATTAATGGGAGGACAAGCCCAACCACAACAACCCAAATAGCATTTTTCTTAAATTTATTCCTTTCCCGATGGGGGATAGTGGGATGCCTCCTAACCATTTATCCCCTGCCTTTAAACTGAAGATAAAAACTGCGACGCCTCTGGTTATCCAAGCGTACCAGCGCAGACACCTTCATTCTGGTACCGAGAATGAAGCCGTAAAATGGTAATTCACAACCGAATTACAGGCGGCATTACTCACCCTTTCTAATGCGTTAGAGGGGAAAGCCGGTATAGAGGCTTAAAACCTATACCATTGGTGTAAGGCTAGTGAGGTTAGAAAGGTTCCTAACGCACTTCTTATAATTAAGAAGTACCTGAGATGGTGGAAGACCGCCCACCCACTAGCCACACCTTAAACCACGCAAGGCAAAAGCGAAAAAATGCCACTTACAAAAATTCGCAAGTGGATAGCGTAAAAATCACAGACTTCGCCAACCGATAGGCGTGTCAAGAAAGGACAGAACAATGGAATTAGAACAAAAACAAACGGTTGAAACGGTAGAAAACAAAAACGAAATCGAAATTAACGAAGATTTTAGCGATAATGATACACAGACACAACAAGAAGAACAGAAAGGACAAAAAGAACAATCTACCGAAGAAATACCAAAAAAGCAAGACAAGAAAACAAATGCTGAGTACGCACAAAAGCGTAGAGAGCAAGAGCGTTTAGAACAAGAACGCAAAGCACTAGAACGGCAAGCAGAGTTGAGGGGAATACGCAAAGCGCTTAAAAACACAAACCCTTACACTGACGAGCCGATGGAAACAGACGAAGATGTTGAGTTTTACTTGACACAAGTTGAAATGGAAAAGGAAGGGCTAGACCCGTTATCACTAAAGGATTACAAGACGTTCCAATTAAAGAGCCAAGAAGCAACTAAGCAAACAAAACAGCGTGAAGAGTTTTTACGAAAAGACAGTGAGGAGTTTGTAAAAAAATATCCCTCCGTAAAAGTTGATGAGTTGTTTGCAGACACAAGATTTAAAAGATTTTCAAAAGGCAAACTAGGTAATGTGCCGCTTGCGGAAGTTTATGAGGATTACCAAGAGTTTATTAGCGAGATTGATACTAAAGCACAAGAACTAGCGGAGAAACGCCTTGCTAAGACTATTGCAAGTCCGGGCGATTTAAAGCCAAGCGGAGCAGATACAAAGCAAGAAAGACTTTACACTTTTGAAGAATTAAAGAAAATGAGCCAAGCCGAAATTAGTAAAAATTGGGACTTGGTAAAAAAATCACAAGAAGCATTAATTAAGCAGAAAAAATGAAGAAAGGAAGATTAAACAATGGCATACGATACATTTATTCCAACAATATGGAATGAAGCATTAAACAGAGAACTTAAACCAAAATACAAATTAGCACAACACACAAACAGAGAATATGAGGGTGACGTAAAACAGGCGGGCGATAGCGTTCGCATCTTAAACGTAGGTAGACCTACAATTTATTCAACCACAACAGATAGTAAAGAAGCGTTCCACACAAATATTAGTGGACCAGAAATGATTGACAACTCCAGCATTACGTTACAAGTTAAGCAAATTCGCTATTTCAACTATTATGTAGGCGACATTGACAAATGGCAAATGCTTAATGATGGTAAAGTAATGGCTGCATATCGTGCAGAAACAACTGACGCATTAGCAAACGAAGTTGACGTTTACTTAGGACAAACAATTTTCGTAGGAGCAGACGTTCCTGTGATTACAAACGCTTTTTCAAACGCTACTTATGGCTACATTAAAGTAACTGCTGGCGATAGCGCCAGTACACCCGCAGCGGGCGCAGAACAAAACGTTCTTGAATTACTTGACGAAGTTGTATTAAAAGCAAGACAAAACAACATTCCGGACAGCACACCATTATATGTAGACTGCACACCAAAATTCTTCGGCTTAGTGCGTAGAGCATTAGCAAAATTTTTAACAGACAATGTTAAAACAGTTGAAGGTAGAGAATACGTAGAATACAACAACCTACGCATTTCTTGGAGCAACAACGTTAAGACGGTTGCGGCGGTTGGAGGAGCAAACGCTTATTATGAATATGTAACAGTACGCACAGACAGAGCAGTAGCATACGTTCACCCATTAACACATAGCGAACCATATCGCCCTGAAGATGGCTTTTCAGACGCTATCAAAGGTTATATCGTATTTGATGGAATGGTAACAAGACCAAAAGAAATCTTCAACATTAAGGTTACTTATTAGTAGCCTGTGTTGAAAGAAAGGAAAAAGGTAACAAACTATGGCAGCAACAGAAATTACTCCAATTAAATTAACAAGTTTTAACACGATCACAAAAGAAACAGCCGCTACCGATTTTGCAGCAATCGACGCATCGGACGGAGCATATTTTGTAATGGCAAAAGGCGGCGATAAATACGTTATCGGCATTAAAAACGCTGTTGCAGATTCGGGGAACAAAACCATTACAATCAAAGCGGGCAACGGCTTACAAGGCACAAATGACATTTCATTAACGCTAGCAAAAG
>MWEF01000025.1 GCA_002070905.1 Tenericutes bacterium ADurb.Bin087
TAAATATTATACCCGGGTAATGAAAGGAGATGTATTACCTAATCGAAGTACCGGGGCATGATTAGATAATACAAGTGTTTAGTGATAGTAATCGTGTTAATTTCCCCGCTGGTGGGCCCGCTGTTTGTGAAACTGATTTTGGTGGGGCACTCCCTTGTTTCTTTAAACTAATTGGGATGGGCGAAAATAATTTAGAAATAGTAGGTGGGCGTATTGAATTTAATTGTGTCGATAATTATCGTACGTTATCAATCATTAACGAAACACCTTCCGCAGGTAGTGTCAGCGGAGCAGGAGTTTATTACCCTGGTACTAGTGTCACCGTGAGTGCTACACCAAGCGGTGGTGATCCGTTTAGAGGGTGGTATGACGCACTTGGCGCATTAAAATCAACGGATAATCCGTATACCTTTACGATGCCAGGCGAAGATTACACACTCCATACTTACTTTGGACCAGCAAAAGGGTCCGCAAAGCAAATCGGGACATATCCGCAAACTAAAGTCACTGATGCAACAATTATTTCGGCGCTAAATGCGAAAGCCGGAACTTTACCAACTGCTGGTAACGCGCAATCATGGACTGATTACGAATATTATATTGAAGGAGTAGTCACTTCCTTTATGTGGTATAAGGATGTTGACCATAATAGTGCCTTATATCGCGGTGTTTATTTTGAAGAGTATCGCCCTTATCGCACGAGTAAACCGTCAAGTGTTGATCAAACTTGGCAAGATGATAACGGATATAATCCGCTCACTACTTATTGGTTTAAATGGGAACCAGTTAATTGGAAAATTGTGGATGTTAAAGACGAGAAAGCACTTGTTATTTCTTCGATGGTGCTCGATGCACAACCATTTTATCGAACAACCGCTTATCGTCCTGGTCCGCCAAAAATTTACGCGAATAACTACGAACATTCGGATGTGCGGCCGTGGTTAAATAATATTTTTTATAGTAAGGCTTTTAATCTTGCCGAAAGGAATACAATTGCGACAACGCTGGTTGATAATAGTTTAGCCTCCACTGGGCATGAAGCTACTGGGCATGGTGAACAAGCCGCACCCTATATTTGTAATGACACTAGTGACAAGATGTTCCTTTTAAGTCATGCAGAAGCGACTAACGTTAATTATCCAGGACAAGACTCTTCATATTATCGTAAAAAAACAGCGACGGATTATGCCCATTCGCAAGGTGTATTTCGGAGTACACAATGGGGAACTTCACCATACTTAATGCGCTCACCATTTTATTGGCAAAATAGTGGTTATTGTGTGGACACTGATGGTATGTGTCGTGTCACCGACGCTGATTCAGCGTATAGCGGCATTGTCCCCGCAATGTGGGTTACACTTTAATATATTTAAAACATAATGAATATAAGGAGATAATTTATGAAAAGAAAGAAATACTTATTAAACGGTACATTAGGATTGCTAGCCTTTATTACACTGTTAGTGAGTGCGATTAGTGTTAATCGTAATTATTCATCAAGTACGCGTGGCGAATTTACCCCGTACTCAATTGTTCTTGGTACGGATAAGAATAAAATAACGGAAGGAGCAGAAAATCCTGATGGTTATACGGGAACAGGAGTGCTTACAACTGAATTAGGCAACAATATTGCTGTTTCTTATAAGCATTTAACAAACCCTTCGACTCACTGGCAAAGAATTAAAACCGGTGGTTATATTGTCAATAGTGACCCCATTAACGGGATTACGAGTCTAGAGTTAACAAAACGCGATGACACGGTAAATGTTGAAATTCTTTATTCCAACACGATGTCATTTGATGCTTCGCGTAAAGTAGTGATTAATGAAAGTTCGCCAACGAACTTTAGCACTGACTTTAATGGTTATAAGCCTAAATATATTGGGATTTATGCGCTTGCGGATTCGTCCTTTAACTTAGGCAAAATTGAGTTTGACTGTGTTGATCACTATCATACACTTAGTGTCCTAAGTAAAAATGATGCGCGTGGCACAGTCACGGGTGAGGGCTTATTCCGCGCCGGCACTAATGTGACAGTAACGGCAACTGCGCTTGCTCCATACTTCTTTGCGGGGTGGTTTGACGCTAGTAATAATTTAGTGTCTAGTTCCGCGACTTACACATTCGTGATGCCAAGTAATAATCTTGTGTTATCCGCTGATTTTGTGGCAGAAGGTGAAACAATGCAATTTGGTAGTTATCCGCAAACAAGAGTTACCGATGGAACGCTTATTAGTACACTAAACGATTTAGCAGGCGGAACAGCTGGCTTACCAACTGCCGAAAACGCTAAAGCGTGGACCGATTATCTCTATTACTGTGATGGGGTAGTAACTTCCTTTATGTGGTATATCGATTTAGTAAATGAGGGCGAGGAGTATCGCGGTGTCTATTACACTGAGTACCGCTATACTTATACCGATAACACTGCTGGATTTTTTTGGCAACAAGACCACGGTTACACAAACGGTGTTGTTTACTGGTTTAAATATGAACCAATAACGTGGAAAGTGCTCGATATTGAAGCGGGTAAAGCCTTCCTTTTAGCACAAACTGTACTTGACTCTCAAGACTATTTTTACGCTAAGACAGAACGAAATATTGAAGGACAACCAGTGTACGCTAATAACTATGAACATTCACATATTAGATCATGGTTAAATTCTTCCTTTTTAAGCGATGCTTTTACTACAAATGAACAAAATAAAATTGCGGTCACAACTGTCGATAATAGTAAAGCAACAACAATTAATAATATGCATAACTTTGACTGTCCAAATACTCTTGATAAAGTGTTTCTGCTCAGTTACTTAGATTTGAACGGAGCTTATGGTTTTGTTGATGATGCTTCGCGAGTTCGTTATCCAACTGATTATGCATTATCACAGGCCGTTAGTAAAGAGTATGACAAAGCTTATTGGTGGACACGTTCCCCATATGCTAGTGAGACTAGTGCTTCGAGGGTAAATTATAACGGCTATCTTGCCGCTATAAGTGTCACTGATGTGTCAATGGGTATTCTTCCAGCAATTTGGATTAATGCCTAATAGTTAATAAACTTGAAGCCAAAGGTTAGGATAAGCACGTCCTAACCTTTTTTAACATCTAAATAATGAAGAATAGGCTATAATTACAAAGTAATAAAGCGAAGTGAGTGAAAGTTATGGAAGTTCTTAAATATATTATTCTCGGGATTATTCAAGGGATTACCGAAATCTTCCCGATTAGTTCTAGTGGCCATCTTGTCATCTTTCAAGAATTACTAAATATTGAGCAACCTGGCCTTGTTTTTGAAATGTTTACGAATACCGCGAGTTTTTTAGCATTATTTGTCTTATTTGCGAAAGATATATGGGAATTAATTAAAGGTTTCTTTCTGTATATATTTAAAAAAGAAGCGCGTGAAGAGTATAAAGACACCTTTTTCTATGTACTAAAACTATTTATTGCCGTGATCCCGATTGGGATTATTGGGCTTATTTTTAAAGACGCAATGGGCGCAATTAAGAATCTTTTAACTGTCGGGATTGCTTTATTTATTACAGGCGCACTTTTACTTACCATTTTCTTTACCCGAAATTTAATTGAGGAGCATGATGATATATCATGGAAAGATGCAGTAGTAGTGGGCTTTACGCAAGCATTTGCAGTTTTTCCTGGTATTTCACGGAGTGGCTCAACAATTATTGGTGGTCGCGCGAGCCGTGTATCACTTAAAAGTATTTTACGCTTTAGTTTCCTTGCTTATATTATTATTAGCGTGCCCACAAGTGTATTAGGTGTCGTTGATTTAGTGCATGTTAGTGAAGAAGTTAATTGGACGGGTTATGTCTTAGCGTTTATCTTTACTTTTGGCGCAACTTTTCTTACAGCTTGGCTTGTGATGAAGAAGTTAAAAGTTGAACACTTAATTTATTTTGGTGTCTATTGTTTAATCATCGGTGTTTTAGCCTTCAGTGCTTTTTTCATTATGCGTTAGTGGTAAAATATAAGTGGATTTAAAGTTATGAGTTATCGGTTTTTTGGCACATTTGTAAATAATGCAGTAGTCTTAAGTGAGGAAGATATTTTTCATTTGACGAAAGTATTACGGCTTAAAAAGAATGAAACTTTTGAAGTAGTGTGTGGTGATAACCTCTATTTATGCACTTTTGAAAATGTTAATCCGTTTATACTTAATGTTTTGGAAAAAAGCGTGTTACCATTAGAGCCTTTACCACGTTTAACACTAGGTTACGCCTTACCAAAAGGCGATAAACTTGAACTTGTAATTCAAAAAGCTGTGGAAATTGGCGTTAATGACATTATTTTAATTGATAGTGAACGAAGCATCGGGCAAATACCTGCCGCGCGCCGAGATAGTCGCTTAGCACGTTTTAATAAGATTATCAAAAGTGCAGCCATGCAATCAAATCGCAATTATATTCCGAAAATTATTGGTCCGCTATCGTTTAAAGAAGTTTTAGACTTAAAGTATGACACTAAGATTATTGCTCATGAAAGCGCTAGGGTCCCGCTAAAAGAAGTATTGCAACAAGATTTAGGGGAAAGTTTACTCATTTTAGTCGGTCCTGAAGGTGGATTTAGTGAAGCGGAAGTTACTTTAGCGAGTAATAACGGCTTTAAAGTTATTACTTTCGGCGATAATATACTTAGAAGTGAAACCGCCGCTATCTATGCTTTAAGCGTGTTACATCATTATCAAAAAGGAGCGGAAAAATGAAAATTTATGAATTATTAAAAGAAAACCGCCGACCACACCTTATTACGCCTAGTCGCGAATATTTATTTTTCCAAGAGCATGAAGCACTTTTAACACACGTACCAGAGCTTATTCCTTTTATTAATAGTAAAGATGATTTTGATTTAATCTGTGCAAATATTATTCAAAGTGCACTTTTAAATTATGAAGCACTTACGAAATATTGGACCACTAACAGTGGGACGAGTGATGAATTACCAGTTAAAGCGCTTTTTAATTATAATAATGTCCCCATCTATTGCCCGCTTTTTAGTGTGAGCAATAATATTTTAATTGGGAATAATTTAGGAAATAAACTAAATTTAACGCATGATGCGATTGATTTATTTGAAATTTACAATTTTAGTTTATTTGAATCGCAACTGACTAGTCTTGTCTTAGTCGGTGAAGATATTCATACCCGGGCCTATTATCATTATGACTTTCATGCAATCTATGTCGTGAATGATCAAGGGCGGTTAGATGTTAAGATTTGTTTATTTGATAAACATATTAAGCGTCCTGATTTCCGTAATGTCTTAGAACGAATTAAACCCACTTTAAATGAATATTATGCAGGTAATCGGATTGGGTTTATTAATGCGCTTGTCAAAGAGAAATTAATTAGTCATAAGTTATACACTAAATACGTTAATAATTTAAAAAGACGGAAGATAATTGGATGAAGACTTTTGTCAGCGTTGCCCTTGGTTGTAAAGTAAATGCTTACGAAGTTTTTTGTATTGATGAAACTTTAAAAGAAAAAGGTTACATTCAGGCCCAGGAAGACGATAAAGTTGACGTTGCCATTATTAATACATGCAGTGTGACAAGTAACGCTGATCAAAAAAGTCGGCAACATATCCGCAAATTAGCGAAAAATTATCCTGATGCCGTCTTAGTTGTGATGGGGTGTTATGCCCAAATTAATAAAGATTTAATGAATACTATCCCTGAAATTGATATATTAGTCGGCACGAGTAACCGTAATAAAATAGTTGATTACATTGAAGAATTTACTAAACATCGACAAAAAATTATTGCTATCGACGAAGAACCGCGAAAATTTAAGTATGAAGAGTTAGGCGCCACGGGTGTCACTCCACAAGCACGAGCGTATTTAAAAATACAAGACGGGTGCGATGCTTTTTGTACGTACTGCATCATTCCTTTAGCAAGAGGTATAATGCGCAGCCGTGACCCGCGGGATATTGTTAACGAAGCTAAGGACTTAGTAAGAAGAGGGTATCAAGAAATTGTTTTAACAGGGATCCACACGGGAGCATACGGCAAAGACTTAGGTAATATCAATTTTAGTGATATCGTCGAAATGATATTAGCAGCGTGTCCAACCTTATATAAATTACGAGTCTCAAGCATTGAAGCAAATGAAATTGATGACCGCTTCTTAGATTTAATGCTAAAAGACAAGCGCATTGCGCGCCATCTGCATATCCCGCTGCAAAGTGGGAGTGATGAACTACTACGAAGAATGAATCGAAAATATACCAGTAGTGAATTCATGCGTAAAATCGAAAGTATTCGTCAAAAAGTGCCTGATATCGCGCTTACGACTGATGTGATTGTCGGGTTTCCTGGTGAAAGTGAAACATTATTTAATGAAACATGCGCCTTTATTAAAAAAGCAAATTTCACACAACTGCATGTTTTCCCCTATAGTGCGCGCACAAGGACACCTGCGGCTAGTTTTAAAGATCAGGTGCAAGGTCCCCTTAAAAAAGCGCGGGTGCATAAACTATTAACCTTAAGTGCAGACTTATATCGAAATTACGCTACAAAATTTATGGGCCAAAAGCTGCAAGTGTTAATTGAGACTTACGATAACAATGAAGCAATGTATGTTGGTCATACCACGAATTATTTAGAAGTGAGAGTTAAAAGTAATAAAGATATTAGACATGAAGTAATTAATGTTATTTTTGATCTGCGAGTAAGTGTAAAAATTTAGACACTGTATAAAAATATCGAACTAAAATATGGGCTTATAATCAATATAATAAAATAAATACTATAAAATGTCTAAATTTCTTGACACAGTATTTTCTTTTGTTATAATTGGTCTAGTCACAAAAGGAGGAGATGTTTAATGGCTGTTCAACAACGACGTGGTAGTAAAACCCGCAAACGCTTACGCCGGACTCACTTTAAGTTAAACGTGACTGGACTTACCACTTGCCCTAACTGTGGAACACTCATTCGGGCCCACCATGTTTGTCCAGAATGTCACCACTATGCTGGTAAAGACGTGATTACTAAAGAAGAACCAAAAAAAGGTAAAGCAAAGAAATAGGGATTAACCACGACATAAATGAGGAAGGAAACTTCCTTTTTTATTTTATGTAATCCAAAGTTTTGAAAACCTATTTACAAAACTCTTGAATTTATAGCACTTTTGAAAATACATTTACAAAACTGCACTAGTCAACTAAATGTAGACACTTTAATAACTTGATAGTCACTACTTTTGATTAAGTAGATAATTTTGTT
>MWEF01000026.1 GCA_002070905.1 Tenericutes bacterium ADurb.Bin087
TTTGGTATTCCCCAACAAACACAAAAAGAAAACCTTGTCTTACTACTTAAATCGGGTGCATTACCGATTATGAACGTACGTGCCTTATCTAACGTCTTTAATAAAGAATTACTTGGACTTGGCATTGAGGTTAAAGTGGTTGATGACTTTGGTGTTGATACCAGTGTATTAGCAAGTGATGACCCACTTGGCAAAGTGTATGCAGTATTAGCCGATAAACGACTTGTCCGTTATATTACTACTCGTAATGAAATGGGTGTTGATGTCATTGGTGCAAGTCTTAAAGTAGTTTACACCAAACACTTTGGTGAAAACGTTGTCACAAGCGACGCCGTGAACTATGTGGCGTTTACTGACTACAACGAAGTTTAAGGAGAATAAATGAACACTACTATTTATCTTGGTAGTGTTAAATGGAATAATAAATACACGCACGTTGTGGACTTTCAAACCGAAACGAAACGACGTGCGTGGTTTAGTAACAACTTCATTGAACACGCCAAAACCACTAAATTATTAGACCGTGAACAAGGTGAATTAGAAACTGACCTTTTAACATATAACGAAATGCTTGAACGTGGTTATAATTATATGTATGTTGAAGAGTTTGATGAACGTGTTGGTAAGACTTTTAAGTGGTTTGCTTTTATCGTTGCCCTTGAACGTACGAATAAAGATACTGTTATTATTAGATATGAACTTGATTACTGGCAAACATACTTCTTTAAGCCAAACGGTGATAAGGCAACAACCGATATTTTAGACGCTTTTGTTAAGCGTGAACACCAAGATAGGTGGACAAGAAGTGGCAATGTGCTATCACCGATATGGTCAAGAACGATTGAAGGCATTGAAGTTGGTGATATGGTTAAGACCAATGAAAAGGTAATAACTTATGATGTTTTTACAAGTACTGGAACAGTGCACCCACTAAAACTTGAACCATTTATCGTATTCTTTGATGTTGTTAGTGCCAGTGGTGGTGAAAACTTTATGACAAGGACGGCACAAGGTGTAAATGGTTTTGCACCGAACATTAGACCTTTCATTGTATTCAAACATAATAGCAATAAAACACTATGGTATAGACCGGGTGGTGCTAATAGTCCCACCATGTATAAAATGGCGAACTTTAATGGTCAACTACGACAACCAAATGACGTTAATATTGATAATTACGTTAGCGGTGTTTCTTATAGACAAGGTTATAAACGTTTTGCAACTGATGACTCCGCCGTTATATCTATTGTAAAAGTAAACTATTTACCATTTAGTTTTAAGGTTGTAGGTGAAGATGAAGACAACATTTATATTAGTCTAACAAGTGATAGTAAGGTTGTACTTGTTGATATGCCATACGGAACACCAAGTGTCAGTGGCGACTGGATACACGCACTTCAAGTGGTCACACTTAAAACATCATCACACAACCGTAAAGAATTATTAGATAAACACATCTATACTATACCCCTTGATAAACCCATTAGTATTACACAACAAAGAAGTAGTGTTTTTGAACCTAAACTACTCACACAAGAGTTTATGAACTACAAGTTAACAAGTATGAAAAGTGAGCCATTGACACTTGTTAACGAAAACATTGTTGATGACAAAGTTTATATAACCATTAGAAATAGTTTAGATGTATGGAACAACGAAGACGTTATTTTAGAAGGTTATAATAACAACGACTTTTACAATCGTTTACGCACAAAAAACAATGCTGAACTAACAATAGCAACTGATACCTATAAAGAGTATATAAACAATAATCGTAATCAAATTGCTGTATCACAAACACTTGGTGGTATTACAGTAGCAACGGGTATAGCAAGTGGCATCATTGGCGGCGGTTTGATTGGTGCTGATAAACTTGGTATGGGTTTAGGCTTAATCGCTGGTGGTGTACACCAAACACAATCAGGTCTTGGTGGTATATTTAGTGAATTAGCACGTCAAAATGATTATAAAAACAAAGTTGATGAAGTGCGTGGCACACAAAACACTATCATGTTAGATACGTATGATGAAGGTGATAAATACCGTTTAACCACATATCAAATTAGAGAACCATATATAGATAAGGTATATTCTTTATTCTTAAAACAAGGTTATTTAGCAAATGAATATAAGAAACCAATACTTGATACTCGTTATTACTTTAACTATATTCAATGTAGTTATGTGGAAATAAACCCACAAGCAATACCACAAGACGCCGTAAGACGTATCATTGAAAATATTTACTTAAATGGTGTGACAATATGGCACTATCGCAACCCAAGTACATTTAGACTTATTGATTATAGGTTAGAGAATTGGGAAATGTCGCTTAATCCAAGCGGACAGTAAGGAGAAATTATGGTAAAAATAAATACACAAAAGAATAGGTATGAACGTCGTAAAGCATTAAAAGAAATAGCACGTCGTGTTAATAAACTTGTTGATTATTTTTATAACACCGCAACGTCTATCTTCTTTTATGAGTTTGAAGGCGTATCAAAAAAGACAAACAACTTGATGAGTAGAGAACTTGAACACTTACTATTTAATCACGGTTGGGCAACGGTGTTTAGAGATAAAGACGGTGTTGTTAAAATAGGTCAAGTCGTTGGCTTTGGTAAACTTGGCGTTTATCGTCAGTTTGTTGAGTGGTCGTCAGTGTTGGCAAATGGACAAACAGTGCATGGACTTAATGAAACAAACGCCGTGATTGTTTATAATAACAAGTCAAGATTAAGTACACGTTATATGATTGAAGATGATATAAGAAATATGATTGACACTGATATATCAATTATACAACACATTAAAGCCATACGTGTACCGTTTGTATTTAGTGGTAATGAAGAAGACATGTTGACTTTCAAGACTATGTGGGAAAGTGTTGTTGACGGTGAAGGTGCTTTCTTCCTTGATAGTGAAAGTAAGACGGGTCAAGGCGAACCATTTAGAGTATTTAACAGTGATGTTGATTACAAAGGTGATAAGTTGATGATGTTGTATGAAGCGTTTGAAAATAGAGTATTTACATTGTTAGGTATTCAAAGTAATCGTATTGATAAGAAGGCACAAATTGGTGAAACCGAAGTGAATAAAAATGATGATGTGATATTGATAAACTTTGAAGCGTTTAATAGTGAACGTGAAAGTGCGATTGAAAGTTTGAAAGAAATTGGTATCAATGTTAAACTTCATATCAATAAGTTTTTAATTAAACAACGTAAGGAAGATAAACAAAGACCACAAAGTGAAGGAGAAGAAAATAATGAGTAAAGCAAGATATACAATGACGATTAGCGACATTGTTGAAAAATATGATATCTTTGACTTTGACTATACACCAGTTGGTGTTAGTAAGGAAAGATTAGAAAAGGCTTTCGTTGATATGTACGCTTATCGTGAAATTGCTTTTGAAACGTATGAACAATGGAAGTTGAAGTTTGTGTTATTGTGGCAAGAAATGATATTGAAGTATAACCCATTGTTTAGTAAGATTGTTGACGCTTATACAACTTATAAGAGTACGACAACTGGTGTTAGTAGAACGCAAGGAACAAACAAAAGTGAGAATAAACACATGCCAACACCGATTACTAATCAAGTGAGTGATGAAGCAGTGCCGTCAGCGTTTACAATCGGTGAAGGTGAAAGCGAAGCAACTGGTGAAATGGAAAGTGTTAACAAGAAACAAACCAAGAGTGATGTTGAAATGATTGGTGAGTATATTAAAACGTATCAAACAGTTGTTATTATGTTTTTGAAAGAGTTTAACAAGTTGATGTTTAAGAGATATTAAAGGAGATATAATATGAAAATTAAAAATATCGTGGCTATGCTACCAAATGAATTAAGAGAAATCTATACACAAGTCTTTGACCAAAACTTTACTGGTGGTTATACAATGTTAGAATATGTAAACAAGATGTTGGAGTTTAACATTTTAGTTTTTGATTATATTAAAACACTACCAAACCTTAATGTTGGACCACAAGGACCACAAGGTGAAGAAGGACCGCAAGGTCCACAAGGACCACAAGGACCGCAAGGTGAAGAAGGACCACAAGGACCACAAGGACCAAAAGGTGTGCAAGGAATACAAGGAATACAAGGCATACAAGGTGAGAAAGGTGATAAGGGCGATAAAGGTGATAAAGGTGATAAGGGCGA
>MWEF01000027.1 GCA_002070905.1 Tenericutes bacterium ADurb.Bin087
AAAAATGGTGAAATTTGTAATTCACAAAGCAGTTATAGACTTCTAAACTGCATACTTCTATCACCTATTATTAAAATGTCTCCTCCACTATACTAAAGGCGGATATGAAATAGGACCATCACGGTCAATCGTCTTCTTTAGTAGAAATACTGAGGAGACTTTTTTATGTTTGACGAAAAAGAAAGGGAGTGGCAACTCGCCAAACCCATAATCGATAGATTGTTTAAAGAAGGAATTATCTCATTTGATGAGTGGTATTTTATGATTCTTTCTTTAAGGAAAAAGCTAGGTTTATTGACCATCTAAATTGTATTACTTCAGTCTGATATATTACTTGATTATATCAAGTAACTACGCAATTATATGGTGAAAGGAGATAAGGAATTATGGAAAACATTACCACCATTAAGGTGATTCCTAAGAAAGAGATATTAGCAATCAACCCAACTACCGGAAGTGTTATTAAAAGAAGAGTGGCTGCATACGCTCGTGTTTCTACTGATTTAGAAGATCAAAAGAATTCTTTTAACGCACAACTAGAAGAATACACCACTCGCATCAGCAAGAATCCAACATGGGAATTTGTGAAGCTATATTCAGATAAAGGCATTTCTGGTACATCTACTAAACATAGAATAGGTTTTCAAAGAATGATTAAAGATGCTCTTGATGGCAAGATTGATTTAATTCTCGTTAAATCCATTTCAAGATTTGCTAGAAATACAGTGGATTGTTTAAAAACAGTACGCGATCTAAGAAAGAAGAATGTTGAAGTCTATTTTGATAAAGAATCAATATCCACCAACGATACTAAAGTCGATATGATGCTCACCATATTTGCATCGTTTGCTCAAGAAGAATCTAAGTCCATCTCAGAGAACGTTAAATGGGGTGTAAGAAAAAGAATGGCCAAAGGCCAAAGAAAAATGAATGTTAAAACGACACTAGGTTATAAAACCAATCATGAAGGTAAGGTCATCATCGATGAATCTACTAAAGATATAGTTATTCAAGTCTTCAACCTCTTTGCAGCAGGATACACCTATCGTGAAATCGCGCAAATCATGACAGATAGAGGTATTAAAACAGGTACAGGTAAAGATGTATGGAAGGTCTACGACATCGATAAGATCATTTCAAACGAGAAATATGTCGGTGACTTTGTCATGCAAAAGACTGTGGTTGTTGATTTCTTAGATCATAAGACTGTCATAAATAATGGGGTTGAAGAAAAATACATCGTGCAAAACCACCATGATGCAATTATTGATAGAGAAACCTTTAATGAAATCCAATCATTAAGAAAAGCTAAATTCACTAAAGGGAATAACAACTCATCTAAAGTGAACCTAATATCAAAGATATTCTATTGCGAAAGATGTCTAAGAAACATGAAGGTGATAACTATTCATCCAGGAACTAATTATGCGAGAAGAGTATTCACATGCAAGGTCAACAACAAGACATCACCTCATTATAGAGGCTGTGATGCACCACTCACTATCGATTACGAATTAATGAATAGAGCTATAAGTGAAGTATTTAATAAGTTCAATAACCTGCCCAAAGAAATAGATGCATCAATTAATGATGCCTACCACTCTTCAATCCAAACAATTATCGAGAGTGTTGCAGAGTATAAAACACTAATCGCTGAAGCTGAAGAAAAGATGAGTGCATTAATCAAGCTTCAGATGGAAGAAGACGATGTTCTCAAATATCAGGATGAGTTCAACATTCAAAAGTCGAATGTCAGTCACTATAAAGATGAAATCTCTAGACTTGAGCAAGTTCTATCTGAAGAAGGCAGGCAGTATCTAGTTAAAGAAAAGATTAATCAGTATATCGCTGAAGGCACAATCACTAGCGAAATACTTGGCGAGGTTCTAAAAGCGGTCATCCGTAGAAAAGACAACTCTATAAGATTCGTTATAAGCGAAAGAGCGGTTCAAGTTGATAGCACCACCATTGATGATTTGCTTAACTTAGAACCTGTTTATTCATCATGTGTTGCAGACAAAACAAACACATTATTATTTGACGTTGCTAAATTGGAGGAAGAAGTAGATGAACATTAATTCATTACACAAAGTCGTACCTGGACAAAGATTAAAAGTTGCAGCATACGCTCGTATTTCTAGTGATAAAGATGTCGCAGAAACATCTCTAGATGAACAAATTGATTTCTACACAAGAACCATCATTCAAAACCCTAATTGGGACTTCGCTGGCATCTACTATGATGATGGAATAAGTGGTACCACCATTTATAAGAGAAAAGGTTTCTCTAAGATGATAAACGATGCAAGAGTCGGCTTAATTGACGTTATTCTCGTTAAATCAGTGTCTCGATTTGCTAGAAATCTTATCGATTTATTAGAGGTAGTTAGAGAGTTTAGAAAGGTTGGAATTGAGATCTATTTTGAACAACAACATGTATCTTCACTAGATGTTAAATGCGACCAGATGATAACCCTATATGCTCAATTTGCAGAAGAAGAAGCTATCAGTGTTTCAAAAAACCAAAAATGGAGAATTGAAAAAGATAGAAGAGAAGGTCACTACTACATACCAGTCAACCACATGCTTGGTTACCGCTATGACAGTAAGAAGAATATCGTTATTCAAGAGGATGAAGCGAACATCATTAGATTAATTTATAAACTCTACCTAGAAGATATGGGCACCACTGCTATTGCAGATTTCTTAATGAAAGAAGGAGTTAAAAACAGACACGGACTTGTTTCTTGGAGTGTATCCGGCATCAATCGCATTCTTCATAATGAGAAATATGCCGGTGACTGTCTTCTTCAAAAAGAATACTCAGCGGATCCTATCACTAAAAAGCGAATCTACAATCATGGTGAAAGAGAAATGTATCTAATTCAAAACGGTCATCCCGCCATCATTGATAGAGACACTTGGATCGCTGTTCAAGACAAATTCAAAAGAATGGGTGAAAAATACAATGTTTATAGCCCGGCTAGAGAAAGAGTTAGACATCATCAAATTAGAAGCAACTTTGGCAACTTTATAATCTGCCCATATTGCGGAAAGAACTACATGGTTAAAACCAATCACTACAATGGCGAGCCAACCAATAAACATTTAATGTGTTATTCAAACCACAAAACCAAGCTATGCAAAAGTGAAAACTATCCACTTGTTCCTTTTAAGAAGATGATAGCGAAGCAACTTGAGATATTAAAATCAAATCTAAATGTATTTAAAGAGTGTTTAACCGCTGAATTCAGCAAGCCTGATAAAGATTCCACTATTGAAGATATCGCATCTATAAACACGCAAATCGATGAACTTAGAAAGAAGTATGATGATATCAAGGATTTCCATGATGACTTCTTCTCCTCTTTGCAGAAAGAAACGCTCAATCAAATTAATGGATTAATCAAGCAGAGAACTGAACTGCAAAACAAGGTGGTAGTCACCGACAACTATCGCTATAGAACTAATAAGATTATAAATAATCTAAAGGAGCTTCCGGATGGATATGGTGATATCGAAGAAATCGATTTCAAATCAGTATTTTCAAAAGCGGTGATTGTTAGCAAAGAACTCATATACTTCATCGTTGGAAACGGAGACATTGAGAATCCACCACTAGATCCTAAACTCTTGTTCACTTCATCCATTGAATACAAAGTAAGAAAAAGCTCTTTCAATACAACATTTGGAATCTTGATAGTTAAGTAAACAAAACACTTTGTGGAATAGCCCTTCGGGGCTTTTTTACTTGCCCCCATTTATTGGACTTTTTACAAATGAACCTGCACCTAATCGGTTCAAACTATCTAACCACATATCAGTTATTCAAACTTTGTTTGTTTCCATAAACTGGGGACAATCAATGTCTCAAACAATAGCAGGCAAACAAAAAAGCGACAATTTAGCACTCATAATACAATGTATTATGGTATTGTCGCAGTTTGCTTTTTTTGGTGCAAACGACAGGAATTGAACCTGCATGGGTTTCCCCACTAGATCCTAAGTCTAGCGCGTCTGCCAG
>MWEF01000028.1 GCA_002070905.1 Tenericutes bacterium ADurb.Bin087
AAAGAACGCACCCCACCCCCCGCATACAAAATCATACGTTCTATATAGTTCCCCACCCACAATTTTGCCTCATTTTAAGTTTCCCTTCTACCACCACCACGCACACACACGCACGCATGCACACGCGCACAAAGGCTGATTTGGCGGTATTTGTTGCTTGGTTTGCTGTCTATTTACTGTCGATTTGCTTAAAATTGCTGGGAAACGCTAAAAGTGGACAAGCCGATTAACTCTAAAATCGATTTTGAGCCTAAATTAAGGGGTATTTCTGCATTTTTATTGCTAAGTTGATAAATTATACCACAAGACCAAACAAAGTGCGAAATTTGGGCGTTTTTTCGGTTCGACCATAAAAACATACAAAACACTTACACGCTATGACAGACAACCAAAACCGCTTGTTGCGGATGTAAAAAGCCTAATCTGCTTATTGGTTAGCCGTTGAACCACAAAAAACCACCAACTTTAATCACTGATATTTTTTCGACACTTATAAGCATTTTTTGCATATTGATGGCGTATGAGGGTTTGCGAAATAATAAAAAAAGAGGACATAATTCATATGCCCTCGTGGTTGTTAACTACCGTATGCTTTAAATGGGTTTTTATCGTTTGTTGCGTTGCTGGTTTTTGTTGAATAAGTGTAGCCCAGTGCTTCGTATAATAGTATTTTTTGTGCTTTTGGAATATTTAGACGATTAATGTAATTCCACACCATAATTTGCTTACTGCCTTTAATGTAGTTTCCATTATAATCGAAATCTCCCTCAAACTCTTTTGTGTCAAAATATACGCAATAATAAATGTCGTACGGCACTCCTTGTTCGTATAATGCTTTTGCTTTCTCATAAATGCGTTTATCGTAGTTCATTAATGCCGTTTCTGCACCAAATGTAATGCGTGTTGCTTCTCGGTAATCTTCTTCAAAACTGTCATCTGTGAGTGCAAAATTGGATAATACGTCGCTAAAGCGTTTCAAACTCTCCACAGCGTTCTTTTGAATGTTATTAATCATTACTTGTAAGACTTCATATTGTTCTTTCTTTTCTTTGTTAGAAAGTTCTGCATTATTGTTTACTTCTCGTTGTGCGTTATACAATTCTCGTAATGCGTCTTGTGCTTTGTTTAAATATCTTACTTTGCCTTTTGCCAACATATCGCCACTAGATTTTTCATATTGCGCTTCTTCTAATGCGTTGTAAAAACGTTGTGAATATTTATTGCTTGTGGTTGGGTCAACTGTCAAATTCTTACCAATTACGCTAGTTGAGTATTTTTGGCTTGTTGCTGGTAATATTAAGTCGCCCAAGATACCGCTATATTGGTCTAATACATAATGCACTTTCTTTGGCGATACATTTAACGCTTGCCCAATAAACTTTGCAATCGAACTTGTGCTTTCGTCGTATCTATCACGAGGTCTAACGTTGTCAAACTTTGCTCCCTCGATTTTACCACCATACCATGTTGTGTTTGTCTTGGCGTCTATAATCGGACTAAAGATTGTTCGCATATTTTGCACAGGACTAAACGAGTTCCATACATCTTTCGTAAAGCCTTTAAATGCTTGTTCGTCGCCTTCTCGTGCTTCTTTACTGCGATTAAACGCACTTGCAAGAGAAGTTGTTACTTCGGATCTAGGTATCTTTATCCACTTGCCACCAATTTTAAACAAGAAGTTATTTGACTTGTCATCTACACGCATTTCTTTATATTCATCATCATCTCCATACATGAAGTCGTTTAATAGACTTGTGCCAATACCTAGAAGCACCATTTTAGCTAATACAAACGCTAATTGCTTTTGCCCTTGTCTTGTCATAATGCCTTCAAAGCTTCTAGTGAACTTTAACGCACCCTGCATACGTGCATTAAAATAAGGCATAAACGTTCCGTTTGCCCACTTGGTAATGATACCACTACGACCAAAGTTAACTGTGATGTCGGCGCTATCTAGTAGTGCTTGTTCCATTGAATTGCCAGCCTCAATGCTTGATATAAACTCGGCAAGTCGTGGGTATTGTTCAATGATATTACTCCATTCTTCTAGTTTATTAAGTGCTTTACCAACGCCTTTACGCTTGGTTTCAACTTTAATACTTTCTTCAAAGTTGTAGAACGAAGAAAACTCTCCGCCATTTGCAAGGTATGCTTGGTAATATGCACCATTAGAACGTATTTCTCGTATTGCTCTGCCATAATTCTTGGCAAAGGTTTTAATGCCATGCTTAGTATAAATAAGTGCGTTTTGCATATCTCGAAGCGGATTTCTAAAAAACGAGAAGAACGGATTTAACGAAGTTGTCAACTTCTTAAATGACACGTTTGCTTTTCTTAGATATTTAATGCCTTTACTTGTGGTTTCGTTGTTGGTTTGTGGTAATGCACTACGAATACTATCTGCCATACCGTCGCTTACTAAGATAGACTTTTTCTTAACAACGCTTTTGCCGTTTTTGTCAACGTCAATATCGAAGTAAGAGAATTTGTTTCTCTTGCCAACATCTTCCGTATCAATTTGTGAAACATCAGTAATTCTTTCTTCAGAATATAATTGAACGTCAATTCCGTCGGCGTTATTGCCAAGTTCTTTAAGCATATCGTTCATGGCGATTGCTTGTGATACTTTCAATGTTTGATTAAACATTTGTTCGCTAATGTCGATAATTACTCGTTCGCTACCTGTTGCGGTGTTAATTCCTGTTTGCACTGTGTTTACAGACAAACCGCTTCTGCTAGTACCTTTAGGAAAGCGATGAGTTGGCACGTAGTTTGGATATGTTCGTCTAAAGTAGTCTGCTGTTTCTTGTGTAATCAATCCCGCTTTTACTTGCTCATCTAGCAATGCATTGTTGTATTGGTAGACTTTTTCTGCTTGTGCTTTAAACTCTGGATTTGTTTGTTCATATTTCTTTACTTGCGCTTCGCTGTCTTGTGCAGTAACATTCTTACCAAACACCGGCTTTTGGTCGCCCATCAAGTCTAAAATTGTATCTAGCGTTGTTTGTGTCATTTTGCCTTCGTGTTCATAAATCATATCACGCACTTTAGAATGGCTGGTTGTTACGTTGCTGTTAGTTAAGGTATCGTATAACTTTTGTGATATTTCGTTTTTGTTTCGTGCTTCTGTAAGTATTGCGATTTGTTCTGCGTTTGCTTTCGTTTCAAACGGTAAGTCCATGCGACTTATATTGTGTCGATGTAACAAATAGTCAAAGTATGCTTCTTTGTAATTGTCGCTTTTATTATTAAGAAAGCCGAACACCTCTGCTAGTGCAGGTGCTTTGCGTGTAATCTTTGTAATCTTGCCTTTTTCCATTTCAACTTCAATAATGCCGTTTGTAATCATGTTTGCACCGACATTTCGTGCTGTGCGCGCCTTATTAGTAAGTGCTTCGCCATTTGCTACGCCGTTGCGTTTGAAGAAGTTTTCAACATCTACCATCGAATTTGTAAATGCACGTCTAACCCACGTAAGTGTGTCACCAAAAGTGCTTTTTTGCTTAATGTTGCCCACCATTACCTTGCCACGAGTAGAACTTTCGGCAACTGGTGGGTTTTCAACAGTTTGTTTGCGTAGGGAATATTTTGGCATGGTTTTCAGTTTCTTTTCAATTTCTAATACGTTTTTGGTGTCGTCCATTTGTAGTGCTTTGCCAAGATATTCTGCTTTAAATTCTGTGTCAAAATCTTTTAATGTTGTTAACTCGCTTGCTTCAATGCCTAGTGCGTCTAAGTCGACTTGTCCCGCACCAAGATTGCATAAAAACTCCTCAAACAACGCTTCTTCATTTAATTGTCTGTTGCCGAAAAACTCAGCGTTTTCTTCGTAGAAGTCTTTGTACACGCCAAACAACTCATTAATCTTCGCTTTTGTGTTTGTGCTTAGTTGTGTAAAGCGTTGATACATTTCGTTAAATTTGATGCGATTTGTTGCAACTTGTCGGTGTCCTATTTCGTGTGT
>MWEF01000029.1 GCA_002070905.1 Tenericutes bacterium ADurb.Bin087
GCAACGCTCGGCAACATTTCACCGACGCTTTGTATTGCACCTTCAAGCCACGTGTCGTTTAAGTAACTACCTTGTGTATTTCTGTTAAGCCATTGAGTGTATTCGCTATTTTCTGTTGTGTCGTATGCAATTTTTCTTTCCATGTTTGCTCTAATATCGTCAACATCTGTAATGTTTGCTCTTAACAAGCGCCCTGCATCTGCTATACCTTCAACACCTTTTGCAACACCTTTACCAAGTGTTCCTAGAACGTCGCCAACACTTTGTAGGCTTCGGTTTAAAAAACCCATTTGTTGCACTTTCTTTTGTTCTTCGGCTTGTCTAATGCTTGCAAGTTGATTTCTGTATGCTTGTATTTCATCTAAAACAGAAAGAGGTGCTGTTGGTGTCGCTAGTTGTTGTTGCTCTTTTATTGCTTTATTATAAATATCATAAATGCTTTCAGCCATTTAGCCACCTACTTTATATTAAATTCTTCACTCTCTTTGTTTTTATCTTTTATTTCAATTAATTCGCCATTATGAATTACAAACGTTAAAACAGTCTCTCTGGTCGGCACTCCTTTTTTGAATTTAACAATTTTACCCTCAAACGCTTGTGGATTTGCTTTAATCATTCGCATTTTTTCTTGGTTTTCTCTTATAAAGTTAGGATCGGTTACTTTATTTTTCGTGCTAAACATTTCAAACGGGTCAGTGTTTGTTGGGTTTATGCCAGTAGCGCCACGATCTGGGTCAATGGTTGCAATAGTATAACGATTTGAGTTTGGTTTAATATCAAAACTTTCCAAAAACTTTTCTTCTTGAATTTTATTGATTTCGTTTATATAAAAATTATCAAATTCTTGTAGTTCTTGTGGTGAAGGATTATAGTTACGAACAAACACTTCTCTTGCTTTTTGATAATCTTCAAGTGTAAGTGCTTTATCGCCAATTCTTTCTTCAATTCCTGTTATAAACGCTTCTTTGGCTTCTTTTGCTATTGGTGCAATTCTGTTTGCGTAATTCCAATCGCCTTCTTGCATTGCTTGATTATATGCATTCAAGTAATAGTTTGCTTCGTTTTCTGTTTGTTGTTTAACTCCTTGCACTGCTCGTTGTGTTTGTTGTTGCACGCCTTGTTGTTGCAAGTCTGCTACGCCACTGTTCGCCATACCCGTTGCTCGTAATTGATTGCCAAGATACTTTTGCACAAGTTCTTGGTTTTGTTGTAAACTTGCTTGTGTGCCAACGCTTTGTTGATATAGTTGATTACCAATTTGCGACAGTTTTTGTGCTTGTTGTATATCATTTAGATAACGTTCATATTCAATCGCTGCACGCTTTTCGTCTATGTCAGTCCAACCTGAGAGTGCTTGTCCAGTTTGCTCTGTGTATGCTTTGTTGACATCAAAGTTACCCATACCATATTTTTGCATAAGCAAGTCTTGGTAGCGTTTGCGTATTTGTTCTTCGCTATTGAGTGCATACTGCCTCAGGTTCGTTATGTTGGTTGCCGCCATCTTCTTCACTCTCCTTTGGTGTTAATAGTTCGGGTGTTTTTTTAACAATATTAATAAATACGTATAATAAGTCTATTTTGCGTATAATCTTTGAACGCTCTATTTCGTTTACATACTCGTAGTTCTTTTGTTGTTCTAAAAAGCCAAACAGTAAAAATATGATAATTTGTAAACCATACCATATTATAGCACCAATATCGATTGTTTCAAAGCGTTTAAATGTATAATATGAAAACAATACTGCAGTAATAATTTTTGTAATAGCACGTTTTGTTAATCGCTTTTTGCGATACTTACCAAGTCCGCTTTCTAAGTTTGCAAAGCCTTCGTTGTTAGAGTGTTCACTTACAAGCAAATCTCGTGTTAATTTAAACGGTTCGGCTTTTCGTGCTTCTTTAATTGCTAATAATTGGTCGTCGTCTAGTGGTTTATTAGTGGTTGGATTAATACCTGCGTCATACTCTCCGTTGATAAAGCGTTTATACGCTAGGCCTTCCTTATATAATATCCGCGTTTGTGCTTTTTTAAGTGCTTGTTCGTTTTCGTAATCGCAAAATGCGTCCAGTTTGTCAGCAATCGGTGTAATTTCGTCGATTACTTTGCCATACACTTCCATTGTCTTACGATACTTGAGGCTACCTCTTGCTTTCATTATGCCTTGTTCGCCCATTAATGATACATACAAGAAGCCGAAGGTAAAGGAAATCGCGCTGTCGGTAATTATTTGTAAAACTGTTTTGCCCGTCCTTACGATTTCCCCCAGCCCGCGTGCTAGATATAATATACTAACAATCACAAGTATAATGGTTATAAAATTAGACTTAATCCAATTACCAATCTTTTCGCTTGTTGTTGGTCGCACCTCTAAAATTTCTTTATCACTCATACTCTACCTGTTGTTTCCTCCAATTTATTTTGTTTCATTACTTTACCCATTGCTCTTGCCTTGATATTTGCGTCAAGTTCAAGTTCACATACCTTTTTCAAATAGTTGTAAATATTAGTGAAAATGTATTTATACACTGCATAACTGATGGTAAAAACCGTCAACAAAAACTCTAAATCTGCTAATATCGGCTTTAATAATGCTAACATTATCAACACAATACCAAGCCAAACAAGCAAGCCTGCTTTTACCTCTTTTACAATAATCGGCACTATAACTGCACCTGCAAAAGCAAAAGCAGTGAATATTTTATATGTTGCAATTTGATCTTTAAAGTAAATGTCGCGATTAAACCAAATAACTAATGCAATCGGTGCGAGTAGGGAAAGCCATCTCCCTACCCACGCTAACGCTAAAAATAGTCTATTCTTCCACATTGGCTAATACCTCGTTTACCAACGGTTGTGTTTGCTCTAATACTTTTTCAATCGCTTGCGCATAGCCATTGCGCACTAAGTCTTTGTCGTTGGTAAAAGCAATTTCAAGCACTTTTGCAATTTTGTCAAATTTGTTGTCTGTTTTAATGAGTGTATCGTTTACAATTTGTGTCAATCTGTTTACAATGTCTGTTAGTTGTTTGTTTTCTTCTAATAAGTCAAGTGTTAGTTTTGCATACTCGTCAATTTTATCAAGTGCTTGCTTCAATTTTGTTTCAACAAGTTCGTCGGCTTTTTGCAATAATTGCTCATTCATGCCTTTTAACATTTGTGTTTGTTCTTGGCTAAGGGCAAGTTTATCAATCGCTTTGTCGATTTTGCGTTTCAAAAACAGTCTAAGCACCGTATAAAGCCCATAGCCACCACCCGCTGTGCCAAGAAAAGCCGTTAACATTGTTATACCATGTGGCCTTATCTTTTCTTCATAAAACTTTGCAATAGGACTTTGTTCTAATTCTTCTTCAATAGTCGGCTCATCTATTGGTTCATCTTCGGCATATACCCTTAAAGGCACAAGCGATAAAGAAAGAGCAATAATGAATATGCCTATTTTAATGTATTTCAATTTGTATCAACTCCTTATTCAGTTGGTTTTTCGCCTTGCGTATTAGTGGCAACTTGCTTTCTCAATTCTTCTATTGTTTGATTTTGTATTTTGGTTAGGTCTTTATATTTGTTTTTTTGCTTAACTAAATTGACAATTTGTCCGATAGTTAATTCGTATATCGCATAAATAAACCCATAAGCGATAACGAAAGGCAAAAATACTAAAAAACCCAATGCCTCCGTTATTTTGAGTTTGTAATTACCGTCCAATTCATAGGCAATTAGTACTACTGCATAAACAATAAACCACAATAATAAGATTGTTTCTAATAGTGTAAAACTTAATCTAATCATTTTTTTTCTTTCTCCTTATAAATAATAATTTTTGTATCCTAGTCGCAATCCAAATTGTGATAGGTTTTTCAATGGTAAAGGGCAGGTATAGAAAG
>MWEF01000030.1 GCA_002070905.1 Tenericutes bacterium ADurb.Bin087
TTATGGGCAACAATAAAATTATAGTTTAATGCAAATTGATATATAATAAGTGTATGGAACTATTTATAATTATGCGAAAACGGGGGAAACTAAATGCTCATCATCGATTACATTAGAGAAAAAATTAAAGAATTTTTAGGCATACAACACATCCATAAGAATCCGAATGATATAAATTTTCAATATATCAGCGATGAGGAAATTTTGCGAATTTCAAAAGCAAAAGAATTCAAACTCTGGTATTTAGGCGAGGGCGATAAAATAGAACAATACTATCTATTAGGCGATGCATCTCGTAAGCGGTTATCGGATCGTAATTACTTCTGGTCGATCGCCACACAAGAAGCGATGGTAAAGAAAGTTCACTCGGGCATTCCAAACGCTATCATTAATACTTTAGTTAATGTCGTTGGCGAACATCAAATCACAAGCGATGATAAAGAACTCGAGAGAATAATTTATGATATGCTCGAGGACAATGATTTTATCCGCATGGTGAATCAAGAACAATTACCTTTAACTCTCGCTCAAGGGTGGGGGGCTTATAAAATAAACATTGATGAGGCATATGAATATCCTTTAATTGAATATTACGAAGCCGAGAATGTCCGTTTCATTGGCAAGAACAGACGGATAGAGGGCATTATTTACCTTGATTACTATGAACTTAATAATAAAAAGTATGTATTATTTGAAACACGCTCGATAAAACGCAAGACTGAAAATGTGGAAGCGGGATCATATGTCGAATATAACTTATTTGAACTAAAAGAAAACAACAACATCATACCGGTGGAGTTATCTACAATTAAAGAATTATCAAAACTTGAAACCATCTTTATTCCCGGCTACATGAAAATACTCGGAGTGCCGACAAGGATATTCCACGATCCAAGCGATGTTAATTATGGGCGGTCAATTCTAACGGGTAAGATTGATTTATTCGATGACCTCGATCAAGCGTTAAGTCAAGCGAGTCAAACGGTTAAGGTTTCGACACCGGTTGAATATTATCCAGTAAGTGTATTAGAAAAGAATTCTTTTGGAGTGCCTATTCTACCAGTTGCGTATAACCGGCAATTCATCAAGAAACCAGCGAGTATCCCAAGTGGCGATGGTGTGATGGGTTCTGATACAATTCAAACGAGCCAACCGCAATTAAACTTCGAGCAATATGCCTATGAAGTGAAAAACAAGCTTGATTTAATTTTAACGGGTATTTTAAGTCCCGCGACAATGGGGATAGATGTGGCGAAAAAAGACAACGCGGAAGCTCAACGAGAAAAAGAGAAAATCACGCTCATGACTCGTAATAACATTATTAACGCCCAAAGAAAGATTATTCAAGATGTGGTCGATGTCGCATTAGATTTATTAATGTATAAAAACGGGCAACCTATCAGCGATGAGAGAGCCGACTTTAGCGTTATCTATAATGATTTCGCAACTCCAAGTTTTGAAAGCAAACTTCAATACTTATCTCCTGCATATTCTGGCGGAGCAATCTCGACTGAAAAGTATGTGGAAACTTTGTGGGGCGAAATAATGAGTGATGAGGAACAACAAGAGGAAGTTAAGCGACTTAATAAAATACGGAATGCGGATAATCTAACACTGGAGGATTTCGATGGAACGGGAATTACAGACGATTCAGTTGAGGAAGAAATCTTTAACGAACCGCTTGATGTCAGTAAAGAATAAAGCGATATTAACGATTTATGATTCAATTGTAAACGAGCGAAAAGATTTACACGCTCGATTAAAGAAAACAACTGCTAATGATAGGTTTTTATTCACGCCTACTGTAATAGCGGCTAAACAAACTATTAACGAAGTAAAAAGATTAAAGTTGGCGCAACCGCAACAAGACCGAGAAAGAGGCGAGTGGTTGGCGATTTTAGCGTTTCAAGCCATCAACAAAAGACAACTATCGAAAAAGATTTCAAAAAAAGTCTATGAATACACGCGAGAATATGAGGGGGAACAAAAAGAGGACTTGCTTCTTAAAACTGCCGAAATAAATCGCAGTGAGCAATCGGATGATCCTAAAATATTTTATATATGCAGCCGCCATAATGACTGTGCGGTGGATCACAAAGATTATCAAGGGAAAGTTTATATCGATGCTAACTGGCGGGAGGTGGTTAAGGACGATAAAGAAATATTAAGAATAGAACAATATATTCGCAACTTTGGAGTAGATACTTACCAATGGGTTATTTTTGAACCGGTGTGGCTTGTGGTAAGACCAAATTGTCGGCATTACTTTAAGGACTTGCGAGTAAGCGAGGTATTAGGGAATAGTGCGGCAAACATACTGAAACAAAATCGGATGATCCACGCAAAAGGGCGGAGGTCAATGCGGCAAACCATCAGGCACGATATGACACGAAAGACTTATACGGTAAACGAGGTAGAAGCGTTGTTAAGTAAATATCGCGAAAGGTTATTATTGCATGAACAAATGGCGGCTATTAAACACACGCATATTTTACAAAAAGCGATTGATAAGGATAAATTACTCATACGAAAATGGGAGGAAGTATTAAAATTGCTTAACAACAAGTAAAAATATGATAAAATGAAAGTACCACATAGGAGGGTTAGACTATGGAAGATAAAAATAGCGGAAAAATGTTAGAAACGCAACTAACGGACGAAACCGAAACGAAAGCGGTGGAAACGGGACTCGAACCGACAATCGAGGAAACGGAACTCGAACCGACAATCGAGAACAACGATGTAAAAACATTCACCGAACAAGAGATGAACGAAATCGTGCGGAAACGCCTTGATAGGCAAAAAAACAAACTCCACCAACAATTAGGTGTCGAGAATGATGATGAAATTACCGCACTGATCGAGAAAGTCAAAAAAGCGGATGAACTGCAAAGTATCGTTGAAAGTCTACAAAATGAAAACACGCTCTACAAAGAACAATTAACATTCATTGAACATAATATCGATGTAAAGCGATACGATGATGTTAAAGCATACTTTAAGGGCAAAGAACTATCCTTGACACCGGAAAATCTAAAGGCTGAATTAACAACACATCCGGAGTGGGTCGCTCAAAGATCAGTGCAAACAATCGGCGGACAGCGCCAACAAGCACCAGTGAAAGACGAGCGAAAAGCAGCATTTGAATTATTCGGTATCAGGAAATAAGGAGCAAAGAATGGAAATTAAAGAATTATTAATTGCTCTGAAAGGCGAGGGGCTTGATGGTGATGAACTCATCAGTGTCTTAAAACAAAAACTTGAGGATGGCGAAATTACCCAAGAGGATTACGATTGGGCGGTCAAACAGCTTCAAGAGGAAAAAGACAAAAAAGAAGCCTTTGAGCTATTAGGAGTATAAGGAGAAAAAAATGGCAAACAAAATTGGATTAATTGAAAAATACACTCGTGATGCAGTCGTGCAAATCTTAGCGGCTGAAAGTAAATCGAGAGTTTTAGAAGCAGATGCAAAGCGAATCAACCTCGACTTTGCCGGTGGAAACATCGTAAAAGTATTAAACCTCGCATTTGATGGTTTATCAGATTACAAACGGGCAGCCAATA
>MWEF01000031.1 GCA_002070905.1 Tenericutes bacterium ADurb.Bin087
TTCTGCGTTTGTTTCTTCAACGATTCTGTCAAGTTCTTGTATCATTGAGTTGGAAGTGTCGACAATCGGCTTAACGAAGGCTTGTTTTAATTGTTCGGCTGGTATTTGCGGTCTATTTGGTAACGCTATGACGGAGTTGGCTTTAATTTTGTTTTTTGTTTCTGTGGTCGTTTTATTTATCGCCATGTTATTTCACCCCTCGGTTTTTGTTTGTGATTTTATAAGTTAATACAATCTCATGCAATATGCTATCTCTATCATTTGTGCTTGCAAATGTTACTTCGGCATAGTTGCATTTGATATTTAGTTTTTTGTTAATTGAAGTGTAAAAGTCGTCTGTATCAAACGTGAAGTTTGCAAAGTCAATATCAGCAAAATTAAACAAGCCGGCATTAGACACGTCAACCTCTTTTTCTTTAAAGTTGCGTGTGCGTATTAATATATTAGCAATACTGTTAGTAATCTTTTCAGGCGTAATACTTATGCCTGTTATTTTTTTTGCAAACAAACTTGTGCCAAAATTGGTGATTGGTAGTGTAAAGAACGATACAACTTTATTTTTTAAAATAAAGTAAGCTACAAAGCCACTATGTCCTTCACGTGTTCTAATATCATATGGCACAACTGTCCCATCACTTGTAATGTGATTTACCAGTACAAAGTCGCCACTTTCATTTATTTTCGCAATCGGTACTTCAAAATCCATTGTATTTAATTCTTCTTGGTTTTCAAACAGAGTGTATTGTAAATCATACTCAACTTCGTTTTCGCCTTCAAGTACTAATTCTTTAATGCGTATGCCATCACCATCTTTAAGTTGTTCGATCAATTCGTCATATGCTTCTGATATTGTAAACACGCCATCGTTGTATGTAATACTATCCCTTTGAACTGCTATGTATGTCTTGTCGTTTAAGTCGGTTCTGTCAAACACAAATTTACATATTTGTCCTTGTTCTGTACCGAAGTATAATTCGTTATTTATTACAAAGAATAACCTTGCGGGAATATTATCCCAAAACCACCACTCATATGAGAAGGTGTCTGGCATATCAGTTGAGATATAGTTTTTAAATCTTGCGTCTGCCACATAGCAGTTGCCGTTTACTGCCAAATAATAGCGATTATCAAATGCGATTGCAGTTGCGTTTTTTAAGTTTTCTTCTTGCGTTAGTTTACCGTTAATTAGCCAACTTCTATCTAATGCGTATCTTTCGCTTGAAGTAATGTTTTGCGATAATGCAAGCCCAAATACTCCGTTTCTTGATAAAAACAAATTATCGCCTAGCAAATTATCGCTTGTGTTTCGGGCTATCATGCCTTCGCCAACCGCCGACTGATTTATTGTAAAAAATACTTCTTTCATTGCATTTCCATAAATGTCCGTTACGGGTTCTCCAAGAGGACCTAATGCATTACCTAAATAGGAAGTGCGTATGTATAATATGTCTTTCTTTGTTGTTGCTTCCTTATGAATTGCCATACTCCCATCACCAAGTATTGTGTAGCCAATGTTCTTTTCGTTTTGACTTCCTATTGCTGTATAACTCGTTTCAGGAAAATATGTAAAATCACTCATTGTTTTTATGGCGGTTTCTAACGAATAATCACTGTGCCAATCATAATTTGGTTTGTCAGGATTGCCACTTAAAAACAAGAATTGCCCACCTTGTGCGTTAAATAGTGTTCCAAATGTGCATTTGTTTATGTCGTTTATGTTTTCTTGGTTAAAGTTTTTATATGTTACAATTATGTTTTCTTTCGCTTCGTTTGGTGGTTCAAACGGGTCAAACAACACTAAATATGTTGCGTCTACTCTAAAATACGCCCTACCAAATTCAATGTTGCGTTCATCTTTTAATGAAAAATAATTAGCTACAACACTTGAATTGAGTTCTATTGTCTTTGTAACAGGCACATAATTGTTGCTTACCAAATTGTAAGTTACATAATTGATTTCGACTTTTATTGTTCCGTTAAAATCTGCTTTACCATCTAGTTTATATTCGTTTTCTACGCCATAATAAAATAAAAATTGGTTAGAAAGTCTTTTAACATTTAATACTGTTCCTGTTGCTATAATTTTGTTTGTTGTCCAGCCACCACTTGAAGTCCATAGTACTTGTTCGTAAGGAGTTTGACCCGTTTCTTCATATTGATATTTAATTTCTTCTGTTGTAGTGCTTATAACATAGTAAGTATAAGTTATTCCTGCGTCTGTTCCTTCAACTTTTAATAATGGCGAAGAAACGTCGTTTGTTCCAAGCGAAGTCATTGTTGCTTTTGTGTCAATTATAATTGTTTTTTGGACTAAAACATCGCCTTGTTTTACTTCTTCATATGTTTCACCAAATAATCTGTTTTTGCGTTTAGGGCTTAATTTGTTTGGTTTTTCAAAAGGTATATATTTGTTTTCGTAAAGCGTGCTTCCTTGTTTGCTTATACCAATCGCTGTTGTTGGTATATAAGCGTTTTCGGTAACTAATTTAATTGTTGTTCCGTCATATACAAGATAAGCACCACATAATAAAAACAATTTTTCATTATTCGTTATGCCATAACTTATTTCATCGGTAAGCGTTACTCCTATTGGTAAAGTCAATTCTTCTAAATGTGTATATACGCTATTTATATCAAAACCACTTGTTGTTTCATCTCTTTTAAATACACGATATAATTTCGTACCTATGTGTGCTATGATATGTTCTTCTTTATTTGGTGCTATATATTGCCATACACCATTGACTTTGCCACTTCCTTTTGCAACTTCGTTCCAACTTGGTCGCTTACGATTAACACCGTTTTCGTAGATGTAATTTTTCATATTTGTTGCTCGGTTTGGCGCTACGTTCATTTTTGTGTTCGTGAAGTCAACGCCCATGAAGTTTTTAAATGTTATTGCTTTGTCTGTGTCGTTGTCTGCTACAAAGTTTAAATTTACTCTTGCCATTATTAATCATCCCACTTATAAATATTATAATGTTTGTTGATAATCGGCGGCACTTCTTCGGTGTTGGGCTTGCTTTTGCGTATTTGGTCATTCTTTGGCGGTGTTGGTAAGTCATTTAAAAAGCCTTCAAACACGCTAAATGCTTTTATTGCCATGTTTTTGTCATCTTCTTCGTATAAGTCTGCTTTGACAAAGTAAGGCACTATTTCTAGTATGTAATTGCTAAGCCCGTGTTCTTCTTTTAAGTCGGTATCATCGCTTAAGTTATTTGGCAATCTTTTTAGCAACCACATTTCAATGTCTGGCTCATATTCGTGGGTAACGTTTGGCTTAATTGCTAGTTTGTTTACTGCGTCAATTCGTGCTAATGCTCGATTAATACTGCCCATGATATTTGTAAGTCGTGTCGCATATTCATCATTGGCAGTCATTTCTTCGGGCGTAATATCGTATTCTATATCAAACATTACTTTTAAACACTCTAATTTTAATTC
>MWEF01000032.1 GCA_002070905.1 Tenericutes bacterium ADurb.Bin087
ATAGTGTTTAATAAGGGATTCGACTCGATACAAATGATAGAGACTTTTCTCTTCCTTATAGTTCTCGAGCCTTATCCCAAAGTAGGCAATTAGTCGATAAAGCCAGTCTTTGAAATGCTTCTTAAAATCGATGTATAAGAATTCATCTAATTTGTCTTTGATTGACTCATCGACATAAACGATATTCTCTTTAGCGAGTAAGGTATTATCCATCCAACAAAGGAAATACGTAAGACATCCTTTATCGAAGTTTTTAAGTTTCTCGAAATAACTTCTACCAAAGGTAAAGAAATCAGAGTCGTCGGTTTTTACGACATTACAGCTATCAAAACCGTCAATGATAATTGTGTAATCTTTATCACTTTCATCTTCACTTAAACCAAAAATGGATGATCCGCATTTGTAGCAAAGAAGGATTTTGTTTGGTGAAAATAATCTATCTAATAACTCTTGCATATTGTGGTTGGTTCCCCCTTGAATCTTCTACATATAGTTTTGAGCTTGTTAATTGACAGGAGAGTGTGCAATCTTGACCGTTATAACGATAATGGACAATACCGCCACTTCCACCAACTGATGCACCGCAGAATAAGACATTAGTCCCACCTACATAAACAGAAATTATTCCGTTATAAGCTTCCAACGAGTTGATATCTTCAAAAACGTAAGTGTTTCCATAAGAGTGAGAAGAATACATGTCCCAAAGCGGTCCGTATTTTGAACTTGCATCGTTTTTAACTTCTGTTGCCTTTTCATTGATCTTGGTCTGATCGTTTTTAATTGAAGGCGGGTCATAGGTTGCATCTAGCGTGATTGATGTTGATGTTTTGGTGTACCTGCAAAGAGGGAACTCATAGATGAGTCCACCATTCATCAAGTCATTTTGAGTAAGTGTTGGATAGGAGGAGCTAGCTTCTTTTTTCTCTAAAGTGATTGCGTTATTACCTAAGTCAATCTTGATGATTACATAGCCATAAGCAGAGCCATCTAAAGAGACAGAAATCTTGGTACCACTTTCAACATAGATTCTTCTTCCATAAACTTGAACATAACCATTTTGGAATGAAATGTAGTTATTGCTGACAGATGCCTGACATCTACCTAAAATGCCATAAAAAATACCGTTAACACCACTCGTTAAGAAGTGATTAATATCGGCATCCATTTTGCTAGATACTGAAGCAGCATCAAATGTGATTTTTTGAATAGCCATTAGGTTGACCTCCTATCAATTAATTTGAGTTTATCTGTCAAAGACAGACGATATTCACCAAGTGTTATTTTGGCGATATTAAAAGTCCCTTTGAATTCCACCTTTGAGACGATGGTTTCATAGGTTTTACTTTCAGTGATAAAAACCACTATTGCGCCAACCTTTAGATCATTTAGAGCTTCCACTTTATTTGTAATAAAAGAGAAGTTAAACGTGATAGTATGTTCTAAAGAAGAATCGACCAGTGCTTTAGTGGCCTTGGTAAGTAAAGAATCATAGTCCTTATCACCATAGAACTCATACTTCATTTTGACCTTATGAATTCTTTTTAATGCTGGAGCAGTTGTTACCACTTGGCCATCATTAGTTAGGTAATAAACGACTTGATTTGTATGCTGCGTATTTTCAGCTTTTGGAATGTAATAAACTTTGTTTAAGCTTATCTCATTAGTATCATTGACATTGAGTTCAGTAATCGTTCCTAGATTAGATTTCATGGTGATTCCAATCTTTGCAGAAACCACTTTAATTCTTATCTTTGAAAACTTACCATTTGCGAGCACCACTTCATACTCAAGTCTGATGCCGTACGTTTTAGAAAACTCTTCCACTAAATCAAGGATGTTTTCTTTCGTATCAGCTTCATACTTAAGATTGCAGTTTTTCACCACTTCTATAGTGGCTTCTAAATAAGAGACATTTTGATAAGTGTCACCTGAGTACTTAAACGTGTTATTAATAAGGTTCACGATAAACTGAGCAGAGTTACCGCTAAAGGTCGTTGGTAAAGGTACATCAACATCAAGCAACGAAAGATAATCTTTTGTCTCCACTTTTGTTTGGGCCTTATCATCGGTTTTAATTGAAGTGATAATTCCAACATAGGGATAGCCTTTATCTTTCACGAAAAGTAAGTCGCCTATTTTAGCGTTTAAACTCTGTTTATTTACTGTAAATTTGCTCTTTTGAGGAATAAGAGCATCTAAAATGATGTCAAAGTCATCAGTGGCATAAGCATGGTCTATTACTTCGAGGTTTTGTTCGTTTAGAAAGATTAAATGCATATGACCTCCTAATGAGCAATGTACTCTTCTTTATAAGCAATCTCACATGTAGCCTCTTCCCTAACACCAGGATCAAAAAAGATCTCACTTTCACCCGGAGGAAGAAATAAGAAGTTGTCACATGAGAAGTCCTGCTTATCGTAGTAGTCAATTTCCTCTCCGCCATAGATAAGCTTGATATATTGATTTACAGGATCAGAAGAAATCTCGATTAAAGGCTCATCACGCTCATCGACTGAAAGTCGAAGGGTCTGAACATCTACACCATTTTGTCTAATGATGACTCTAGGGTTATAGCAGTTTCCATAAAGTCTAATAAGCAAAGGAACATTTCTAGGCGAATCGTTATAAACAGTTACTTTTCCGTTAAAGCTAATCGCATAGACATATGGATATTCATACGAGTAGACCTTACCACCACCAGTATCGGTAACATCAATATGAGCGGACTTATTAACCAGCCATAATGAAAGACAATCAATCTTCACTTGAGTCTTTAATACACCTTGCTCTAATTGAGTCTTTGTAGAGGATTTAATATTCACGAAGCAGTATTTCTTTCCAGCATCAGCTTCATAGAATAGTCGCATCTCTTTACTTTTAGTAAGAAACTCTCTCCAACGAGTAAAACCCTGATAGCCATCAATGAAATCCAAAGTGAAATCAATTGTTCTTTGAGGAATGGTTCTTTTGGTTTCAACAAAGCGAGCATTAAAGTCCTCATACTCTATTTCAAATTCAAAACCTAAGCCATCGAGTTCTTCAATGACACAGTTGTGCGTGTAATCGAAATAGAAGGTGCTACCAACTTCATTAACAAGATAAAATCTACGTCTCATTAGTAGGCACCTCCTAATGCTGTATTAATTGAATCAATGTCCACATCGCCGCTTGTGTTAATGGTGACATTGTTTGTGGTTGTCGAATGGTCGTCATTCATGTATGAATTACTGGTCGATTTGACAGTGTTTTCAGCATCAAAGTCACCTGTGCCGAACATCTTTCCAATGAGCTTAACTAGCCATCCAACCGTATGGTCAAGAATCCATTTAACTGCAGAGATAATCGCATTAAGGATATCTAAGATAGGTTTAAGGATTTGGAATAAGATTTGAAGGACCGGAACAATGACTGCTTTGATGACATTACCGATAATCACTAAGATT
>MWEF01000033.1 GCA_002070905.1 Tenericutes bacterium ADurb.Bin087
TGATGCTGATCCAAACTTACTTGAAACACGCGAATTCGTCTTAGCTACACCAAGTGAAACATTATCATTTGTGTTTACTAATCGTGTTATCGCTTCAAAAATTACGCTTGAAGTCGCTGGCGCAGTTACTCCTCCAGAAGAAATTGAAGGAACAATTGCCCACTTCTTAGCGCAACCACTTGATTATGTTGGTACTTTAGAAGCAGTTATTACTAACTTAGGTCCATACAACTCATTCGGTATGGAAGATGCGACTGGTGCCGTTGCCTTCCGCAAATCTGGCATTAACGCTGCAAATGCACCATTTGCCGTTGGTGACAAAGTTAGCGGCTCCTTTAAAAAGGTTGATTATAATGGCTTAATGCAAGCTGAACTCCAAGAAGATGCACCAACAGTCGAAGCCGGGCCACATACTTTAACTTTACCACGCGTTAACTTAAATGAAGTTGGTCTTACCGCTGAAGCTTTAGCACCATATCAATCACGCTTAGTCACTGGTGAATTATCAGTGAAAACGATCGCGGCAAAAGACGGCAAAGGTAACATTACGCTTCTCTTAACTGATGGCACAAATGATATTACCTTACGGCTTGATAGTCGTTTGCCAAAATTTGCTGAATTTGAATTCTTAATGGATTTAGTGGTTGGTGATGTCGTCGTCTTAGATGGCGCTGTTATTGGTTGGTTTAATGGTCCACAATTAGCCGCTGATGATGCTGCACAACTCGAAGTCATTCGTCAAATGTCCATTGAAGCATTCTTAGCGTTAGAAATTGGTGCACTTGGTAAATTAAGTGGTGTTATCACGAATATGGGTCCACATAACTCATTCGGTATGGAAGATGCGACTGGTGCTGTTGCGTTCCGCAAATCTGGCATTAACTCTGTAAATGCACCATTTGCCGTTGGTGATAAAGTTAGTGGCACCTTTAAAAAGGTTGATTATAATGGCTTAATGCAAGCTGAACTCCAAGAAGATGCACCAACAGTCGAAGCCGGGCCACATACTTTAACTTTACCACGCGTTAACTTAAATGAAGTTGGTCTTACCGCTGAAGCTTTAGCACCATATCAATCACGCTTAGTCACTGGTGAATTATCAGTGAAAACGATCGCGGCAAAAGACGGCAAAGGTAACATTACGCTTCTCTTAACTGATGGCACAAATGATATTACCTTACGTCTTGACTATCGCTTAGCAAAAATTGCTGAGTTTGAATACTTAATGGCATTAGCCGTTGGTGATGTCGTCGTCTTAGATGGCGCCCTTATCGGTTGGTATAATGTTCCACAATTAGCCGCTGATGATCCAGTGCAAGTTGTGAAAAAAGTTGCTTCATAATTAATAATTAATTATTAAATATACGACTCACGGTGTCCCCGTGAGTCTTTTCTTTACTATTTCTTTACAAGTAACATAAATTTAAGCATGGTAAAATTAAAGTGAGAAAGGAGAACATAATTATGAACCGCAATCAAATTGAAAAAGTATTAATGAAAGACGAAAAAGTATTATATACTTATAAGCCAATGTTCATTAAAACAGTAATTATTACCGTTATTTGTTATTTATTCACGCTTTTATTCGTCTTACTCGCTTTACTAATTCCAGCGTCAGCTGAAAGCATGGAAATAACAGTAACTGGGGGAATAGTTGCGCTTGCCGTTATTGGTATTACAGTATTCTTTGGTGTCGTATTACTACTTTTAGCTCTAGCGTACCGTAATAAGTTTTATGCCGTCACGAATAAACGCTTTATTATTCAAAGCGGGCTACTTGGCATTGATTTTTCAAGTATTCCAATAAGTGGTGTCCAATTTATTAGTGTCAATGTTAGTGTGCTCGATAAAATACTCGGTAAAGGTACTGGTACTGTGTCTTTTGGTACTGTTAGCACACCAGTAACACCAGGCCAAGGCGCTAAATTTAATTTCTTAAATATTTATGATGTCTATGAAAATTATCGAATCTTTAAAGAATTAAGCGATAAAGCCCAAACCGAAGATAAATAATTAAGAATATTACTGACGAACTCGACTCTCAACAGAGAGTCTTTTTTTATTAAAAGCAGCTTATTAAGTAAAGCATAATCAAAGCGATTATTAATTTGTTATAATTAATAAGAAAGGAAACGCATAGTATGGAGAAAAAAAGTCATAACCTACCAATGCCAAAAGTCCATTCGTGGCAAGACGTCAAAGATGTCTATTTTCTCTATATTACTAATGCTGAAGACCGCGCTAATATTGAAGAAGCATATAATTTTGCGCTTAAAAAACATGAAGGGCAATTTCGTAAAAGCGGTCATCCTTATATTACGCATTTAATTGAGGTTGCCTTTATTCTTGCTGAACTAACAGCGGGTCCAAGTACGATTATTGCTGGTTTACTGCATGATGTCGTTGAAGACACTGATGTAACAGTTAGTGAGATTGATAAAATGTTTGGCAAAGATGTGGCGATGATTGTCGATAGCGTCACGAAAATTCAACGCCTAAAACTTAGTAAAAAAGTTGATGATAGTGATTTTGTGTATGAAGATCACCGTAAAATATTCTTAGGGATGGCAAAAGACATCCGTGTTATCATTATTAAACTTGCGGACAGATTACATAATCTGCGAACATTATACTTTTTAAGCCATGAACGACAACTGCGTATTGCTAAAGAAACGATGGCGGTTTACGCTCCGATTGCTGGACGCCTAGGGATGGGGAAAATTAAAGCAGAAATGGAAGACTTAAGTCTAAAATACATTGAACCAGAAGCCTTTAATCATGTAAGTGAACTCGTTGAGCAGCGCTCCCCAAACTTACAGAAGGCGCTTGCGGAAGTTAGTAAACGAATTGCGGATATCTTATTTAAAAATGACATTAAATTTGAAATGAAGTTTCGTGTGAAGTCGATTTATAGTATTTATAAGAAGATGAAAGAGAAAGATAATGACTTTGAACGGATTTATGACCTTTTAGCGCTTAGAATCATTACTCCAACGGAACTTAATTGTTATGAAATTTTAGGACTAATCCACGCGACTTATCGCCCAGTTACGGGACGCTTTAAAGATTATATCGCGATGCCAAAAAGCAATATGTATCAAAGTTTACACACAACTATCTTTACAGGGGACGGTAATGCTTTAGAAGTGCAAATAAGAACGCCAGAGATGGACCGTATCGCTGACTCAGGGGTTGCAGCGCACTGGGCATATAAAGAAGGTACAAATTATAATCCAGAACGCGAACAACGTGAGATTGAAAATAAATTACATTGGCTCCGTGATTTTGTGGCAACGGGTTATGAAAC
>MWEF01000034.1 GCA_002070905.1 Tenericutes bacterium ADurb.Bin087
GCAATATCGCGCTAAGACAGATCGATTACTTAATAAATACTTTAAAGCGCTTAGTGACAATAAAGTAGTTTTAGGTGAGCTATACACTAAATTAGCGCTTCCTGAAGAAGGAGTTAGGGGACCCGCAAATGCTGCTCTAGCGTTACTTAAATTATTACAAAGTTAAACCCATAAATTAAAATGGTGTTGCTATTATTAGTTATTTTAGAATGATTTAAAGATATTTACTTTTTTAACATAAAAAACGCATTAAAAGTATTTTTTATATTAATTTAGGATTTTAGTGGGCTCTTTTGGATAGAATGTAGAACTTTTTAAGTTCCACACAAATATTAAAAGTATAAGAAAAAGCTAGGATTTGACATCCAAGCTCTTTCATGTTCCATTTAACAAAACCTTAATATTTGAAATTTTATTATAGTATAATCCACAAAGCGGGGACAACGCCATAACTCGCGGCAGTGACAATATTGTAAGCAGCCGCCATGCCGTCAGCGCGTACACGGCGAGCGTTTTCATAGTTTCCAGAGTGAGGTGACCGCAGCCAATAGTAAGAAGAATTACTATCAGCAATTCTATTAACTCCTTGCGATAAGGCATAGTCACTGGGACTTTTTTTCCTATTAATATCTGTTGAAAGTTGATATGCATCAAAACCATAATTTGTATTTGTTACTTCACTGTAACTTAATAAGAAGACCTTATCATTTGTGCTATCACAAACATATGGATTAGGATCATAACCAGTTGAAGATACACTATTATCAACATTTGTGGTATCAATCATAATTTTTTCCGTAGTGGTAAATGCTGTGTTATAGAAAGTATCATTTAACCACGCTCGAATATGTGAATGCTCATAATTATTAGGGTACACAGTCGTTCCGTTAATGTCGCGCGGAAATTTTGAATGATAATAATCTTGCGCATCAATTGCTAAGTCCGCTAGTAAGAATGCTTTGCCTCCCGCTATATCAAGAACTTTCCATGAGATTGGTTCATATTTAAACCAATAAGTTTCATTCTTGTAATAGCCGTGTTCGTCTTGACTGCTATCACCACTAGATGATGAATAACTTGTTGAAAATGGTCTATAACCCGTAAAATATACACCGCGATATAAATTACCGCTATTTGGGACATCGATATACCACATGTAGGACGAGACATTACTATTAACATAATAACCATAATCCGTCCATGCCCGGTTATTACCTGAAGTTGGTAATGTTCCAGCAGCGGTATTTAAAGTTGAAATTAGAGTTGCGTCAGTTACTTTACTTTGCGGGTAGGTGCCAAATTGAGTTGTTGCTCCTTTAGAGAGCGTTGTAAATTTAGCGTGATAAGTAACATCATTACTTGGCATCGCAAAGGTATAAGAGCTTTCCGTAGAAACTAGATTATTTAGAGTATCGTACCAGCCCACAAATGTGTAGTTAGTATTTGGTGTTGCGCTTATTGTAACGTTACTACCAGTAAAATAGACGCCGCCACCCGTAATATTACCTAATGTTGGATTATCATTAATTAATGTAACACTTGGATAGTAATTAGCGCAGTGGAAAGAAATTGTCATATTATTTATGGCTGAATCATTTGTGCCAAGCGCCTCAATTTTAAGATAATTTGGTTTATAGTCATTAAAATTAGTGGACACACTAAGCGGTGTTCCAGTACCAAATTAGATAGAACGACTGGCGTCAAATGTTTGATCATTCGACCAGAATACACGTAGATGTGCACTAGCGTCAGCTTTTTCAATATTAAGAGTCATCATTCCGCTAACCGGTGCTGTATTAGTAATGTAACCACTCGCTTTAATTGTTTGCCACATACCTGCGGGACTAGTTAAGCCGCTATAGTCAAAAGCAACATTATTGCCGAGTTCAGTTACCGCATTTGCGTTTCCTGAATGACCGTCTGGATTAGCGGTATTTGGTGTTAATCTATTTTTCGTTGCATTAAAGACAATTGAATATGAATCTGGTTGACCTCTTGTTATAAATGAATCGTGACCAATATTATGCAGTGAAGCAATTAAGACAACTAAAAATGCCCCAATTGTAAGGATTGCGTTATTAATTATTTTCTTTCGTTATCGTCTTTATTTTATTATTTGGTAAATAAAAGTCAGCGATAAAGTGAAATATTAATAACAAACTAAATATCATGCTTAGCACCTTCTTTCACAACTTTATTACTTAGCACTTGCATCGCGTTTACATAGTATTCATATTTCGATGCCTTATATCTTTCAAATACATTAGAATTGCTTTGTTTATAACGCTTAGCGACATTTTTGTATGTAAAATCACGCGTCAACCCATAATTAAACACGGTAAACTTAATTAAATCGATTTGGATAGGTGTCCACTCCTTTTTAATAGCGTAACAAAGATCAAGAAAAGTATTTACTTCTTCATTAAATTCATCATCATTACTCATGACATATATATTTGAAAAGAATTGTTTTTTACTTTTGCTACGCACTTTTTCAATCGCTTTTCTAGCATTCCACCATACATCGCCATCACTACGATACGGGCTATCAAAATCGCCAAAATCAAATAATATAGTACCAATACCAATCCCAAAGCGTAGTTTATGCGGATACATTTCTAATTCTATCTTATGAATTAGTTCTAAAATATATTTTCCGTCTTTAAATAAACCTTGGAATTCGTCACCAAGTGTTATTGACATTTTTTTGTCTAGTTCATTATGATATTCATCATTTAGTTTGTTTAAAATATTTTCTAGTTTAGTTTGTGCTTCAATCCGCTTTTCTATTTTTTTAGAAGCAACAATATCACCAATTAATGCAAAGTACATATGACGCCCTCCACAAATATATTATATATCATATTCACTAATAATAGCGAATATTTTATTTATTCGCCTTATTTAGCGAATTTATTAAATAACAAAACAAAAGAGAATAAGAAAAAGATGGGCATATTAGCGAAATGCCCATCTTTAATATATAAGTATATAACGGCTCAATTAAATAGAACGTGGACACTTTTTTTAAATTCCACGCTGCATTTAATAGCTTTGGTCACTTGAA
>MWEF01000035.1 GCA_002070905.1 Tenericutes bacterium ADurb.Bin087
CTAACGCTCGTTATGGTCAAAAGAAATAAGCACTAAACTTTTAAATAATTATAAAAAGGCACCCTTTGTAAAAAATGAACAGCCCCTTGTCAAGTAGACACGGTAAATAATATAAAATTAGATGGCCATATACCTATACTCTAAAGGTGATAAACTACCGCCTGGTCATTTTCATATTATTGTCGAAACACTTGTTAAACATAGCGACGGCACTTATTTAGTAATGCAACGTGATTATAGTAAAAAAGAATACCCAGGTTTATATGAAGGAAGCGCAGGTGGTTCTTTAATAAGTGGAGAAACCAAAAAAGAAGGGGCCATCCGCGAAGTAAGAGAAGAAACGGGACTTATAATAAATGATGTAAGTCCAACATATTATTTTATGAGTGAAAAAGACGGCGTTATAAGTCAAGGCTATATTGCGATAATAAGTGGTACTAAAGATATTACTTATTTAAAAGGGGAAACAATTAATCATAAATGGTTAACCTTAAAAGAGTTAAAAGCATTTATTTTAACCGCTGAATATAATAAAGCGCACGCTTCCCGCCTTAAAACATATTTAGATACATTAGAAGATTAATAATAAACTTAGCAATTATTTGCTATAGAAGAGATATATATGACAAATAGAAAAGAACGGACCAAAGGATTCTTTAAAACAACAATCTTAAGTTTCCAACATATGTTTGCTATGCTTGGCGCAACAGTGTTAGTGCCGATGCTTGTCGGTCTTGATGTTTCAATCACACTTATTACCGCGGGTATTGGTACAATCATCTTTTACTTTATGACAAAAAAGAAAGTACCGGTATTCTTAGGGAGTAGCTTTGCCTATCTTCCAGCGATGATGGCAATAATGAGTGGCAGTGGCCCGATTGGTTCAACGTTGTGGCAACAAAAAATGGGTGCTCTAGTGGTCGCTATTTTCTTTACCGGGTTAGTTTACCTCGTTTTTGCGGGGTAATTACCCTTATTGGTGTGGAAAGAGTACGCAAAATATTTCCCCCACGCGTTGTCGGACCAATTATTATCGTCTTAGGAATGCTTTTAGTGCCGAATTTTATGGAATAACATTATTGCCCCGTACGCGCTTTATTCCGGGGAAGCGTGGAAATCATGGACGACTGCGCTTATTACTTTAATAACAATTATTGGCATTAGTGCTTTCGCCAAACCAAAGTCCTTTTTTAAAGCTGCCCCAACCTTGCTTGGTTTTTTTGTAGGTTACATTTACGCCGCGATTATTGGCTTAGTGGACTTTTCTTCATTACAAAACGCTGATATAATCGTCTTCCAATCAATTGGGGATAAATTAGGGTTTTATCGTTATTTACGTTTTGATTGGAGTGCGATTATTATGATGGTGCCACTCGCCTTTGTAACTTTAATGGAACATATTGGCGATATAAGTGCAAATAGTACTGTCTGTGGTAAAGACTTCTTTGTCGATCCTGGCATTAACCGTACCTTAGCAGGCGACGGCGTTGCCATTATGGCCGCAAGCTTATTAGGTGGTCCGCCGCAAACGACATACGGCGAAAACACGGCTATTTTAGTAATTACCGAAAACTATGAACCGAAAAATATATTTTATGCGGCCGTGTTAGCTATCTTCTTTGGGGTCTTTTCGATATTTGGTTCAGTTATAAGCACTATTCCGAGTGAAGTAATTGGTGGCGCCTCAATTATCCTATTTGGGATGATCAGTGCTTCGGGCTTACGGATGGTAATTGAACATAAAGCGGATATTGGACAAACGAAGGATTTACTTGTTGTTTCGATTACTTTAGCGGTTGGTCTTGGCCTTGGCGCTCTAAGTGTCGCAAGTGACATCTTAGCCCAAGTTGGTACAACTTTTGACGCCACGCTATTAAAGATAATGATTGGAAATATTGAACTTTCTCCGCTAGCGGTCGCTACGTTTGTTGCTGTATTTCTTAACTTAGTAATTCCTGAACCAAAAGTAAAAGCAGAAACTCCTATTTTAGAAAATGAAGTAAAAGAAATAGCCTAACCCTATTTTATTTATTTAACATGGAAATTTTATGGATTTTTGTCTGTAAGCAAATAACCATTTTAAAAAGCCATGTCATTGTATAATTAATAAGGTAAAAAAGGAGGAATTATAGATGAGAAAGATTGGAATTATCGTTGGTTCACTTCGTAAAGATAGTTATTCAGGCAAAGTGGCCAAAAACATTGAAACATTATTAAAAGGAAAGGCTGAAGTTAAATATATCGATATTAGTAAGCTTCCCCTTTACAATCAAGATTATGATGGTGTAATCGAAACACCAAAAGCATACGTTGAATTTCGTAGTGAACTAAGTAGTGTTGACGCGATTGTCGTTGTCACCCCAGAACATAACCGCACCATGCCGGCGGCACTTAAAAACGCCCTTGATGTTGGCAGTCGGCCATATGGTAAAAACTCATGGAAACATAAAACATATTTAGTACTAAGTCAGTCACCTGGTAACTTAAGTGGCTTTGGTGCTTCTAATGAAGTAAAAATGGTATTAAGTTTCTTAAATGGTCGCGTCATGCATCAACCAGAAGTATACTTAGCAAACATTAACACTTTACTTGATGAAAAAGGCGTCTTTATTCCAGATACCTTAAAATTCATTGATTCAGTAGTGGCAAAGTTTCTTGAATTTTAATAAGTAAACTTA
>MWEF01000036.1 GCA_002070905.1 Tenericutes bacterium ADurb.Bin087
CAATCAATGTCCAGAAAAGGAAACTGCCTAGACAACTCAGTCATGGAGAACTTCTTTGGTAAGATGAAGATGGAACAATTTATAGTTAATTAAAATAGGTCCAATTTCTGGGGCGCACTACATTTCTGATTTTCCAAAATTTCTGCCCCGCGTAATTCTGAGGTGCAGCCGACGGTACTATCAAATACTTTGTATTTGCAGACCGGGGGGGAGTAAAAAGTAGCTGGACTCATGGACTCACTGGACTGTTAATTTCTATAAAATCCTAAAACGCGTATTTAATTGTCTATACTGAATTAAAATCACGATTTGGATATTCTATATATTTTAGAGTCCAGTCAGTCCGCTACTTCTTCTTTCTGATATAGACAGTTTGTTTTCCATATGGACCCATTGTCTTTCTTTTATCAGTCTTATCCCAGCCTTCTATCTGCATTAAGATAGCAGCGATGGCTCTACCTTCTTTACCATCAAAGTCGCCTTTATCCTTATTGAAACACTCACAGAATATTTCCATAGGACTTACTTCTTCTCTTTGATAGATAGCAGGGCCAAATGGTTCTTTTGGTGTGTGATAAGTATCAAACTCTTTATTGAAGTAATATCTTCTATCTTCAATGCCGAAGTCATCCCAGTTATCAGGAAGCATCTCCTCTAAATACTTTTCAACAATACCTACACGATCATCTTTTTCCATCGCGTTATTTTGGTATTGAGCAGCGATATCTAGGTATTCACCACTAAGGAATAGCTCTTCACCACTTTCATAGTAATGTTTAGCTTCTGCCCATAACTGGTCTTTGAAGTGCTTATCAAAGTTGAAATTAGGAATAACGTTCGTGGAGTTAATCTTAATTACCCAGAATCTTCTATTACCAGTTAAGTCTCTAAGGTAGCCTTGCTCTCCATTAACAGTAGCGAAGATAATACAACTTCTAGGATGCCATTCGACGTGTTTTCCATAGGAAGCACGATACTTATCATCGGTGGAAGAGATAAAAGCTTTTACCTTTTCAATGTCCGCTTTACGCATACCCGCTAGTTCTTGGATTTCTATAACCCAGAAACCTTGTACTTTCTCCCCTGCTTTCTTCGTGTCTTCCATATCAGATAACTGTAACGAGTCTGAGAAGAAGTCAGGGTTCACTAGTGATTTGATAATTGTTGATTTACCAACACCCTGTTTACCGTCTAAGACGATGATATTGTCGAACTTGCATCCAGGATCATAAATTCTTGCTATAGCGGCTGCAAACCATTTTCTAGTTACTTCTTTAGTGTAGGCGTTATTATCTGCGTCTAAATATTTAATAAATAGTGTTTCTACGCGTTTGATTCCATCCCATTTAGGCAAGTTATCTAGATAGTCTTTTACTGGGTTGAACGCTCTATCTTCAGTTACTTTCTTGAAGGCGTTCTCGAAGTTTCTATCACTAAAGTCACAATAATGTTTAGCGATATAAATCTTTAATTGAGAATCATCTGTGTCTCGCCAATATTTAGTGGATGTCGCTCTAGTCCAAGGAACTTCTCCTCTAACTTCAGCGGTATTAGCTAAAGTGTTATAAGCAATGTTTTTAAGATTCTCATCGTTTTGAAGAATGATGACTAAGTTATTTACATCATTAGCGATAACCCCGTCATCATTTTTAACGAGCTGTCTCATCCAATTAAGGTCAACACCATCATCAAAGTCTTTCTTAGCTTCTTCGATTCTTTCATCAGATATAAGCGTTTTGACCTTTTCATCGTTTCTAGCGAATTCCACCATCTTCTTAAATGAAGGTTTATCATCGCCAAATAGATGAATTCTTACTAGGTTAAACGAATTAAGCGTTTGTCCAACAGCAGGGTCATTGGCGTGATGAGAATAAAAGAATTTATCATCATAGTTAATCGCGCCTGCTACTGAAGAAGATGGGATATAGTGATATCTATTGCCGCCAACCTCTTCATAAATATTAGATAAGAAGGTATCTATGGCTTCACTAATTGAATAGGCTCTACAGAAAGCTCCCACTATGCCATCTTTCTCAAGCGGATCAGCTTGTTTTCTACCAACTGAACCACTATTAACATGAGTCTCTTTTTCTTTTTTAGGAAGGGTTGTTAAATCATTCCAATTAGGATATTTAGAAAGAAAAGAGTCAGGATTTAGTGGGGTTTTCGCTATTTTTTCGTAGATATATATTCCATCGCAAGGCGTACTTGGCCAATACATTAATTGGTTAGTGGTAAAGCTAACTGGGTCCACTTGTTCTATGCCTAATTCAGAAGCGAGCAATCTAGAAATAGCGACATATTCATCTCCTTCAACATCTCTAGTTAAAGGAATAACGATTCTGTATCTAGGTGAATCTGGTCTATGCCCGTGAGTGGAATATAAACAACACGTGTATTCAAAGTCTCTTTTAAATTTATCGATGAAACCTAGTTCAGCATCATCAAGGTCTAAAGTGACCATACTTCTATATTCCACATTGTTTTTAAGTCTTTGAGGGCTACTAAGTTTACCACCGACAAAACCACCATGATCTTTGGCCTCTTGTTTTTGGTCTTTTACAAAGTGTTTATAATCCTCCACTGTTTCGGAGGTATATATCGTTTTAGAAAGCTTTTCACATAACTGTTCCCATGTG
>MWEF01000037.1 GCA_002070905.1 Tenericutes bacterium ADurb.Bin087
CTTGAATAGACTAAATCGAGTTTATGCGCATAGGTGCTTTTTATCGTATTCCCTAAATCATCCTTTAACGCTTTGCCGACAATCGTAGTGCCATCCTCAATTTTATTAATGTCTTGTTCGGCAACATTCATGCGGTTTTGTAAACCTAAAATATCATCTTCGGCAATCCCCATTGCGTCCTCTAAATCGCCGATTTGACCTTGCCAACTTCCTACATACCAAATGAGATAATCATATTGAGCTTGTGTAATGTTTTGGTCGCTTTTAATCACGCCGGTTTCCGCTTTGAATACTAAAACCCCCAACGCACTTAAAGTGTCCTCGTAGGTCATTCTAATCGTTGCTTGATAAACTCCCGCACTCGTGATTTCATCGGTAATAGTGAATTTATAAAACTCGTATTCTTTGAAATCTTTAAAGAACTTCATATCTCGCTTTGGATCATACGGAATTTCCCGCACTACCTTATTTGCGATAAATGATTTCTCGACCGATAAAGTGCCATCTGGTCTTTTAAGCGTGAGCCAAATATCATCTAACTCCACCTCATCTACATAGACATAAATCTCGTTTGCATTCAAATCGCCAAGTCTTGCCGCCTTATCGTTAATGACTTCTTGTAAGACTCCGTTTCTATCAAAATAAATAAACATAGTTAATCCTCCTGTGTCTTTTCTTGTTCGACAACTTCTAATACTTCTTTTTTCATCGGGATTTCTTTTAGAATATGCGTTCCCTTTTTATATTCGATATATCCGCTATATAAAGTATGCTTTAAGATAACACCTTTTGGTATAACAAATTTTAATCTAAACATAGGCGGCATAAACGATAATAAATAGGTAATAATAAGGTTAGTCGAAATTACGATAACACTCATCATCGCCTCGCCGAGACCATCAATATTGAATGCGATGTTCACGCTTAACGCACCGAACAATATGCCCGTTAATACCTTACCTGCTCTTTTTCTCAGCATACCCTTATTCTTATTAAATGAACTTTCATATTTTATTTCGCCATTTTTAGTAAGCTCGTAATATAAAGGTAAGTTGAAGCCGCTAATATCGTGTCTAACCGGTTTTAATTTTTTGAACTTTCGCAGCTGTTTCTTGTTTAATTCGCTAACATCATCAACACCATATTTATATAAGAAGTTCTCTTGCACTCTAATCATCTCGTTATAATTTAAAGTCTTGACATATTTTCTAAATTCGACCATTTCATTATTAACGCTTTTGATGATCTTATTATTAACTTCGTCAGCTGCCTTAAACTCCTCACTATCAACACCAGCGGAGATTCCACTATTTATCGCCCCACTTTGAACATTTAAGTTTAGCCAAATAACAAAGGCAATGTTTAACCATGTATTCGGATCTTTCGACACCGACTGAATATCTCCCTCCATTTGAAATGTGCGATATGCTAAATAACCGATAATGGACATCAAAACAATAAGCCATGGAAGGTTTTTATACAAGTTATCTAATAATTTACTTGTAGTCATAAGAGCCTCCGTAATTCATCGATTAAAGCGTTTTGTTGTTGTTGTGATTCGCTAACTGGCTGTAGTGACTTAAAGTAAGCGTCCTCTAAACAATACGCACCCCAACTGATAGTCGCCACCACAAAGACCGTAAATATACTACCAATGATGGCTTTAATTACCCCAATTATAATGGTGGCACTTAATAAGGCAATAAAAGTTGCCGACTTTGGATATTTTCGGTGCAACTTCATTTTACCACTGATAATGCCCACAACTACTAAAGTGGCTATGATACTAACGATAAGTGATAAGGACAGTTTATTACCCGTTTGAATGTTGATGTGGCTCACTTTATCTAACTTGATAAATGGATCACCATCGATAATCTCTAAAACATTGTCGAAATCATCGCTTAAAAACCGAATGTATGACTTATTTTTAACAATGTATTTTCCATCGATAATTTTATCGTAATAGGTAAAATCGATATTATAAAAAGTGAATTCATCGAAAGCAATGACTAACGCTTTGTTTTTATCATCGTGTTCGGTTATAACCACTTTTTCATTAATCGTTTCTAAATCAACCGCTAATGCATCGTTAAAGGTGATTACATAATCGGGAGTAGGCTTCGACCAAATGGCGCTTACTACCAATGTTATTGAAATCGGTAAAGCAAGTGTCATCGCACCGATGATTTTAAATAATAGTTTCTTTTTTTCCATTTATTGCTTCCTCGATGAGTTCTTTTGCTTTTTTATC
>MWEF01000038.1 GCA_002070905.1 Tenericutes bacterium ADurb.Bin087
CCCTGACGTCCCGCTGATCACCGGTCAGCGGATCCTGGATGGTCTCTTCCCGATCGCAAAGGGCGGAACCGCGGCTGTGGTCGGTAGTTCACCGTGTTCAGCAACTAATTGATAGAGTTTGGCGGAGTTGATTTCTTCTCCGTCTTTATAGGCCTTGCCTCCTATGTTTACTAATAAAGGAACGACATGTATATCTAATTGTTCGTATTGTTCTTTGTTTAAATCAGCGGTCGAATCGACGAAGATTACTGCTTTCTTCATTTTCATTTTCTCCTTAGAATTGCCAACATTATCCCAATCTTTACTTATTTTGTCAAAGATAACAGAATGGCCTGTTAGACACTTGTAATATTTTATTGTTAAATAAAATAGTCATTTCCAAAACATAGGAATTCAAGCACGGTCTAGTTTTTTTCGTTGATTTTTTTGACATATTTTGGACATGACTATTTTTCTAGACCCTTTATGTGACAAATCATATAATGAAGTCGTCAGGAAACAAGAATTCTGAGCAAACTAAAAAGATTGGAAACACTTAGTTTTTTAAAAATTAAAGTGTCAATTCCAATATCCAACCCCTTGGATTTATCTGACTTACTAGCTTATTTCTTGAAGAGGCTTGGGTGAACCAAGACCTCGTCCGGGTTTATGGTCTTGTGATCGATTAGTGTCATCACTTCAGGATCTATAAACACTTGGGCTATCTTTCCGGGGCAGGACCCGTTTAGAATAGCTCTTGGCTCAGAATTTATGTGGCGGAGTGCCATATTAATGTCTTCCTGAGTGTAAATAGAGAAGTCGGTCCCTTTAGGAAAAATCTTTCTTAATTCGACATGATTCTTCTCTATTTTTCCTTTTTGCCCAGACTTTCCCGGATCGCAATAAAATAACGAGGTTGTTTTAATACCTTGTTCGTCGAACTCGATATCGATCGGGTTAGCGAACTCGCTTCCGTTATCCGTCAAAATTACTCTAAAAGCAGCGGTGAAAACTTCTTCTTTGAGGTTCCTACGCATAACTTGGAAAACTTTTTTGACTTCTTGACTTGTTTTTCTTGGCAATAAGAAAGCGAGCATGAAATTTGATTTTCTAAACAGAAGGGTGAGCAAGCACACGTTGCTTTCCCGAGTGCTCAATACCGTGTCCATTTCAACTACTTCGAGAAATGGGTTCTCAGAAATAAAAACGACGAAGTCATCGTATGTTCGACGGCTTATAAAAGCGGCATTCGATGGTACGTTTGTTTTTTTCTTGTAATTTTTTGGGTATCTCACTCTTTTGGTTAGATCGATGTTTTTAATGCCGGGAATTAATCCTTGGTCAATAAAGGATAAAATGCTCACATAGGACCATCTAATCTCCACCTTATGAGTTTGGAAAATTTGTGGAAGAGACTGATGTTTTTCTTTAATAAGAGGACTTAATAACTTGGAGAGTCTAACAAATTCCTCTTCTGTAGCGTGAGAACCTTTTCTTGGTTTGCTTCTATTATCAAGAACCACTTTCCATACATCGCTTGGATCATAAATGAATTTACAAAGATTGCATCTTTCTTTTTTTATACATCCATTGCATACATACGGCCATTTTGAAATTCTTTTGCAAGTCGGAACTTTTGTGTAATCTTTGCAGACTTCATTGCAATTAATCTTGCAGGATGCACAAGCTTTCTTTTGGTTGTAAAGAGTGATAAATCTACACTTTGTGCAAGCCTCATTTCTCTTTTTACAAGTTTGTTTCAAAGCACATTTGTTCCTGCCTGAACTTTCTTTAAGGACGCGATATTTCTTGATGTGTTTTATTAATCCCGAAACATCAATTCCTAGATCCCTACTCGCTTCACTTGCGGAATTGCAGATGACCAGACTGTTTGCGATACGATCAATAGTCTCATATGTATATCTCTCATATTTTGATTCCATATTAAATACCATCCTTTCTTTTTTGGGAATCAAAGGGTTGGAGATGAATATTTTAACAAAATTTGGAGATAAGTTTTTGAATTCCTATATTTTGGAAATGACTATTTTATTTAACA
>MWEF01000039.1 GCA_002070905.1 Tenericutes bacterium ADurb.Bin087
GAGATTGTGTGTTTCATTTAAAAATTCCCCCTTTTTATTTTACTCTCTTTGAGCAAAATTTTGGGGGAAGTTTCAGGCAGATGGGTTGTGTGACCTATTTTAATACAATTACGCACCCCTTGCAGAATTTGCGCACCCCTATAAAAATCTACGCACCCTTGTAATATTGTTTGTTGTCACTATTAAGTTCATTATGTTTTTACTACTTGAGTAGTGTGCTTTATTATGGATTTATGACTGCACTGCCCCATAAAATGTCCCAAAATAGAATAGAGACTTAAGATCTTAGTTCTTGAACTGTAAGCGGCGCTGGCGGTTGATAGTTTAACGAACTGTGCGGTCTAATGGTATTGTAATATATAACCCATTGTTTTGTAAGTGCCTTCGCCTCATTTAATGTACTAAATACTTCCATATTTAAAAATTCATCTCTCATTTTGCTGTTGAACGATTCACAATATCCATTTTCCCAAGGGCTGCCTGGCTCAATATAAGAAGTGATGACTCCGATGTCTTTGAACCACTTTCTTAATTCTTTAGCAATGAATTCTGGACCGTTATCACTTCTCATATGTGTTGGCACACCATGAAGGGTAAAACAGTCCGATAACACTTCAATGATATCTTGGTGTCTCCAATTTCGCCTTGGTTCACTGAATATGCATATCCTTGAATATTCATCAATGATATTCAACCATCTAAGTTTCTTCTTATTTTCTAATTGATCTGTAACGAAATCATAACTCCAGACATGGTTTTTGTATTCTGGTCTAAGTCTTATACAACTACCATCGTTTAACCATAGTCTCTTACGTTTAGGCTGTTTCTTTGGCACTTTTAAGCCGTTTTCTTTCCAAATGCGTTCAACACGCTTATGATTGATATCATAGCCTAATGTCTTTAACATCGCTGTAATTCGTCGATAGCCATATCTTCCATACTGAGTAGCAAGTTCAATGATCTTAGCTGTGACTTCATCTTCGTCATCTTTCATCACATGTTGATATCTGATCGTCCTACGGTTAAATCCTAACACCAGACAAGCCTTACGTTCAGATACCTTGTATGACTCACAAATCTTGAATATGATTCCCTTTTGTTTTGTCTGGCTTAGAATTTTCCCGAGTTGACATCCTTTAAGATAGCATTTTCTAAACTTAAATCAGCAACAAGCTTTTTAAGTCTGTTATTTTCAATTTCCAAATCTTTGAGTCTTTTAGCATCCGATGTGGTCATATTGGCATACTTGGATCGCCACTTATAATAAGTAGCATCACTAATGCCTATTTGACGCACAGCCTCTGACACACTCATACCTTGTGAGATATGGATTTCCATCTCTCTTAACTTCATAATGATTTGTTCAGTTGTAAATCTTGAACCCTTCATAAAATCGTACCCCTTTATTGGTTTAATTTTATCATTAAACTCTATTTAAAGTTGGATACATTTTTGGGGGGCACTCCATGACTTTAATATGATATTCTTATCTTTGCTGCAATTCTTCTATGTATCATTAGCCTATATTACTTCTTTTGGAGAAATTTAATATCAACCATACTTATTTGAAACCGATGGAAATGTAAAAAGGGATGCACCAACATATCACTTATCTAAATCACTTGCGATTATTGGACTTTCCGTTTTATTAGTCTTTATTCTTGCAATAACAATTATGATCACTATTCGTTCAATTAAAGAAAATAAATCAAGATTGGATTATATATCTACTTATGTAAGCATGCATTTGGAAGACTGTGATAAAAAACAAAACTATTTAATTAAAGATGTATTTTATTGTGAAACTGGGAATGAATATTATGTCCAAATGTACTGATACCCTAAATGTAGACACACAATAAAATCATGTGGCCACATGATTTTGCTAAAATACATTCAGG
>MWEF01000040.1 GCA_002070905.1 Tenericutes bacterium ADurb.Bin087
GAACTTGTTGTAGTAGTTATTGGTGCTGGTTGTTTGGATTGGGTTGTTTGATTAACATTTGGATTAACTTGACTTGGTTTTACTCCAAGTGCTTCTGCAACTTTTTGTTGAGTTGTTTGACATTGGTTAGGAATAAAATAACTTGATGTTGTTGGTTGGCTTGAACCACTACCACCACTGCTTTTTTTAGAACTTGTTGTAGTAGTTATTGGTGCTGGTTGTTTGGATTGGGTTGTTTGATTAACATTTGGATTAACTTGACTTATTTTTACAAGTTTCCCGTTTACTATTTCGTAAGTAGCGCTTGAACCACTACCACCACTGCTTTTTTTAGAACTTGTTTGAGTAGTTATTGGTGCTGGTTGTTTGGATTGGGTTGTTTGATTAACATTTGGATTAACTTGACTTATTTTTACAAGTTTCCCGTTTACTATTTCGTAAGTAGCGCTTGAACCACTACCACCACTGCTTTTTTTAGAACTTGTTTGAGTAGTTATTGGTGCTGGTTGTTTGGATTGGGTTGTTTGATTAACATTTGGATTAACTTGACTTATTTTTACAAGTTTCCCGTTTACTATTTTGTAATCAGCCATTCAAGTATTTTATTGTTTTTTGAAGTATTTAAAACTTTGTTTTAATTTACTCTAACATAAGTAAATTCGTTATTCGCCCCAGTAGTTCCCCCAAAACCATTAGGATAATCACCGTAAAAACTAACCTCATCCATAACATGTAATTTCATCCCAAAAATACTTCCCCCATGACTAAACCAATAATCCTCACCCTCATTTAACTCAACAGAATCGAAATAAAAATCGTTAAAATTAGTACCACTCGTAGGCCCACTCTTAGGAAAACATAAAGTATTAGTAGATTCAGCAATCAAATTAGAATTACCATCATATATTTTACCAGTAACACAACTTGTTGGATTAAGTCTATACGCAACGCTCACACGATTAATTATATTAGCATTCCCATCACTAATTCTCACTAACCCATTATAAATTAAACCACTATAACCTGTAGTATGCCCTCCATAAGTTTCCCCATTAGTAAAACCAATTCGTAAAGCAGGATTAGAACCATAATAAGTAAAACTTGTACCATTAGCCGAATAAAAACTAAAATTAGGAGAATTAAAATAATTATAAAAGTAATAACTAAAATATTGAGTTTTAGGCGTAGCACTCGTATTTTTTACAACATACACATATTTAGAACCAATGTTTAAATCGCAATCATTAAAAAAAAAAATACTACCTAAATCATTAGCAGTGCTCGAAGCGATTAACGGATTAGTGTCTCCATTAGCATCATAACAACACACAGGAGTATTAGCCCCAATATAAGAAGCACTATCCAAACTATACACGCACAAACTAATAGTACTCATATTAGGTGAACCAACAAAACCACTCAAATAAGGGCGAATATAATTTAAATCCCCTTTAGCAACAAAACTATCCCCTGCTAAATACAAAGAATTATTCAACCTATTAGAAGTACCCAAACTAACAGTACCACCACCACGCCACCCAAGAGAACGAGCAACAACTTCACTACTTGATAAAGTAGCTTTCACATAACAATTCGAATCAGCATCCCATTGAGGAACAGCATTAACATCTTTCTCACCCTCACACCAATTAACATCAGTCATCAAAGGAGTAACACTAATTTTATTCCCATCAAAAACCAAACCCAATCCATGATATACCTCACTCTTAACTTGAGAATAATTCAAATCAGTAACTTTAGAATAAAATTGG
>MWEF01000041.1 GCA_002070905.1 Tenericutes bacterium ADurb.Bin087
AAACTTGCCACCTTATTAATCGTTGTTAACGCGTTATCGACATTTCGTTGCATTAGGTAGTTTTCTTTCAGTGTAAAGTGTTTATTCATATAGTATAATGCGGCGTTTTTCACTAACCCCTTAACTTGTGTAAATGCTTGGTTCACAACTAAGCTTGAAACTAATGTCCCCTCTTTAACCGTTTCTATCGTTTCGGTGGTTTCTCGCTTTTGCACTTTATCGATTATCTTTTGCGATTTAGTCGTTGCATCCTTTGATACAATCTCAATAACAATTTTCCGAGTTTCCATTATTTAGCCCTCGTGAATGTTAAACTGACCGCCGGTAAACTTGCTAACTCATTAGCGTTTTCATAATCGACTAATTGTAAATTAACATTTGAATAACTCACTTTACGATAAGTAAATCGACATTGATAAGTTCTATCAATCGGCAAATCAGCGAATATCATTCCTAATATATCATTGAATAAAAAATTATCCGTTTGATAAAGCACGATATTTACGGTTAATGTTCCTTGTAAAGCAGTGGCGAATGTATGAGCTGTTGGTAAATCTATGAAAGTATCTGGACTAACTTGAATACCAAAGTTAATGCGACTACTAATTAAATCGAGAGCGACATATTTTTCGCCATCAAAGACCGCAAATTCGGTTAATGCATTCATATTCTCGCTAATTAAAAGCGTTCCCGACATCGTATAAAGTCCGCGATATCCGTCATAATATTCGTTAAAAGCCCCTACTAATTCGGGAGTTAGATAAAACTGCTTAATAGTAAAGTCTGCATTATCTTTAGTGTTATAACTTTCGGCATAAGCATATAATAACGCTTGTGTTTTCTCAATGTTATTATACTCGCTTAAAATACTTAATTGCACCGGCATTAATGTTTGCCCAGCGGTTATGGCACTCTCAAAATAACTAATCACTACAATAATGCGATTTTTCTTTGGCTTTAATGTTTCAATGTTTCGTTCATTGCTCACGATTAATTCGATATCATCATATAATTCATTCGTGTTCATTAATCGCCGAAAGTTTGCATATATAAGTTCATTGATTTTTTTAATCATTCTTTACCCTCCCCTTTATTCCATTGCTTTTCATCCAAGTAAAGATGGCTAACTCGATTGCTCTTTCGACATAGTTGTTATGCGATCCGCTAAAGCCACCTTCTTTATTAACAGCTTCAGCATATGAACCTTTCCCCGTATAAACAATCGCCCCCTCTTTTGTAAATAATTTAAGGTCATACATTTCAGCGGGTATCTCGACAGTCGCTGTCTTGCCATCGTAACTGACTTTAATGGTATCTCTTAAATTACCGCTTAAATAAATGGTTGAAAACTCCTCCACTAATTCACGATGAATTAATTTGGCAAGTTCAAGCATCGAACCCTCGTAATGAAATGTAATATTTGTAATATGGACGAGTCATATTTTCCGTAGTCATCGCCACCTTTTGAATATTTACCACTCTCCACCAACCGCCACGAATACGCATTTTAGCGTTGATTTTAAGGTCTTGCAGTTCATCTACACTCTCAATGGTAAAACCAGCGCCTGTGGTCATAAAAACGCCACTGATGATGTTCGTATCTTTGCCCGTTGCACTTGCTTCTTTAAAACGGACACGCTTCACGATAGTTTCATGTTCTAAACCATCTTTAATGCCCCAAAGTTCTGCAATCTCGTTATAACTTCTTTTGCTTATCATAAAA
>MWEF01000042.1 GCA_002070905.1 Tenericutes bacterium ADurb.Bin087
GGTTAATGCTGGAGTAAACGGCTTCCGTATTGACGCTGTTAAGCACGCATATATGAAAGAAGAAGTTGCAACCGCAGCAGGAGATAAAATTATTAAAGATACCGACGCTTTAACTGGTCAAGATTATTCATCAAACTTAACGAAAAACTTACATCTCTTCCGTGAAATTAACGCTAGACTTAAAGCAATTGATCCGAATGTCTTTATCGTTGGTGAAAACTTTGACGGTCATGCTTATCATGTTGCGCCCTATTACGAAGGATTAGACTCTATGCTTAACTTCTATATGTACTATAACTTAAGTCAAGCAACCTCAATGGGTGGCCACACTAAATATGACACATGGAGTAAAGCAGCGATTGTTAGTGGCGCTAATACAAGTGGTAGCGATACATTTAGTGAAGCAGGTTTAAGTTATGGTGGAAAGTGGAATTATAATGATACTTTTATAGCCTATAATAAATATCGCTCTGAAGGTGCCGCTACAAGCGGGGAAGCTGTTGATAGTCTCTTTACGAGTAATCATGACGTTACGCGCGCGATTAATCAATCAATAGGCTGGTTAGATAATATTGGTGAAATTACAGGCCCTGGGAACGTTACACTAGCAAATAAAACTCTTGTTGAAAAACAAGCGATTGCCTACATGAGCGGCATTATACTTTTACCAGGCCTATCATGGATTTATTATGGTGACGAACTAGGACTTGCTAGTAACTTACCAACAGGGGCAACTTTGCAAGACCCAAATATTGACCGCATTTTCCGGCAACCAATGAAATGGGATAAAGAAGGTAATGATTCACGCACAACGCAGTACTCCTTTACTGGTGCACAAACGTTTGATGTAGCGTGGGATGACTATAACGCAGTGCTCGATGGCGTTAGTGAACAAAATGTTGACACTGCTTCAATGCTTAGCCGTATGAAAAAGCTCACTGCCCTTAAGAGCGCAACTGACGCACTTAAGTACGGGAGTTACGCACCACTTCCTTTAAGTCAGTACGCTAATAATAAAAGTGTCTTTGCCTTTAAGCGCACATTAGGTAGTGATACATATAATGTCTATATTAGTTTATGGCATAGTAACATCAGCGGGCTTAATTTACCAGGAACAGTAGTGTTAAGTTTAGAAGGTGCAAGTAAAACTACTCTTCCAGCCTGGGGTGTGCTCGTCACTAAATTATAAAAAAGCACTTAACTACAACATTAGCCAAGAACTTAGTTCTTGGCTTTTTTATTTATGACAATTTTCCCTAATTTGACATAACTTTATATTAAAGGTAAAATAGATTCATATTAAAAATATAAGTTGGAGGAGAACTTATGAAAAGAAAATTTTTTAAAAATCGCTTTTTAATGTTTTTTGCAACACTGGCGATGGCCCTTGGCGTCGGTGTATCATTAAACGCAAAAGCACCAGTAAAGGCAGCAGCATTACCTGCTAAAATTTACTTAAAGGTCAGTGAAGAATGGAAATCCTATGGTGCTCGTTTTGAGACCTGGTTTTTTGAAGGAAATGATCCTGATTTATTTGTAACCATGCAACGCACGCTATACGCTGATGACCTCTATGAAGTCGTTAAGCCAGCTGGCAATCACGCAAAGTTCATCATGGTTCGGATG
>MWEF01000043.1 GCA_002070905.1 Tenericutes bacterium ADurb.Bin087
TACTACAAAAAACAATTAAACGTAGAAGTTGGCGAACACATTAAAATCGGTAGCCTTGCAAACGACACAAGAGCAAAGATACAAAGCGTTGAAACATCGGTTAACCTTGGTCGGTACATGCGTATTAAAAAGCGAATTGAAAAGAAACCAACAACTAAACTTGAACGCAAACTTAAACGCCTTGAACGGTCAATCAAGAAGGCAATAAACAAAGGCACAAGACACGAAGTTGAACTACCAATCACGGAAAGCGATATTATATCTTTTACGGAAGGTAAAGAAAAGATAAACATTGATAAGATAATAAACTTCAAGGACAACCTTATTCAAACTATTGAACAAAACTTTACTGGTATATTAAGTGAAGAGCAAATGAAAGCACTTGAAGACACAATAAACAATCTATCAGCGTATGAAACACACCGCTTGGCAAAGGACAACGAAGGACTGTTAGACTATATCTACTACGACTATGACACAGTATCACGCAAACTTAAAGACTTGTTTGACGCTATTAAGAGTGTGTCAAGCGAAGACGCACAAGAAGGCTTAAACACCTTACACAACAACATACAAGACACTTTATTTAACGCTGGACTTACGGACACACAAACACTTCACACTGGACAAACTAAACCTAAAAAGTAGGCGAATAAATGAAATACTTTGTTGCGGACTTTGAAACAACATCTTTTAAGCAGTACCAAATTGACGGTGAAACACGTGTTTTCATGTGGGCAATAACTGATGTTGAAACATTAAAGGTGGTGCAACGTGGGTTAACGATTGAAGAGTTTTTTGAGTGGGCAACAAAGACAAGACGTGATAAGACAACAACAATTTACTTTCATAACTTAAAGTTTGACGGTAGTTTTATTGTTAATCACCTACTTAAAAAGGGTTATAAACCAGTTAAGAAGTTTAGTGATGACCACAACAACGAGTTTGAAACGTTAATCAGTGAAATGGGAATATGGTATGGTATAACCTTAAAAATAAAGAAAGCAAACTATGTCATAAGAATAAACATACAAGATAGTTTTAAGAAGATACCACTATCGGTAGAAACGATAGCAAAGGCATACAAACTACCAATGAGTAAAGGCGACTTTGATTATGAAATGTACCGCCCGTTAGGTTATATACCTACTGACGAAGAGTGGTCTTACGTTGACCGTGATACAATTATTGTGGCGACAGCGATACGTGAAAAGTTAGATAAAGGTATGCACAAAATGACATTAGGAAGCGACGCATATTACAACTTTAAGCGTAGGTTTAGTCAAAAACAGTTTGATTACTTATTCCCAATTTTACCACTTGAAGATTGGAAATATATCAAGAAAGCATACAAAGGCGGTTGGACATACGCCGACAAACGACATACGGGTAAATTATTACATAACGTGTTGTCGTTTGACGTGAATAGTTTGTACCCAGCCAGTATGTATAATAAACCATTACCGTATGGTAAGCCATTATACTTTACTGGTAAATATACAAAGGACATTGACTACCCACTTTATATACAAACGATTGAAGTATCATTTAAGTTAAAAGATAACTACCTACCACAACTACAAACAAGTAGT
>MWEF01000044.1 GCA_002070905.1 Tenericutes bacterium ADurb.Bin087
AACGGAAGAACAGGAGATAACACGAACACTGCTAACAACAGAACGTGTCTTATCGCCATCGCAAACGGCTATTTTTGATAATATCATCAGCCGTGTTCAATCGTATGGCGGTTCACAGGCAATAACAAACGGTGTTGGAGTTTCAGATACACTTGCGGAACAACGTATGGAAATGGCATTTACCAGGGCATTGCGAAATATGCCTAATCCAGTTATGTCATGGACGGAATACACCAATCAGGCACAACGTCAAAAACTGCTTGACAGAAACACCAAATTTGGTTAATTAATGCAAATACCAATAACTTTTTCGTAAATATAAAAAATATCTATATATTTGTAACTGTTTAGTACTAACAATTAAAACTTTAAAAAAATGGCTGAATGTGATTTATTAGCTGCAAATATCGGTTCATGTTCCGATACTACCTCAAAAGGGTTTGCAACGATTGGTTATGTTGGGAATCATTCCGAAGCAACACCAACTTTAAACCTTTCCTCCGGATTGGTAACCAACCTTACTTCGACTGGTATAATTTACGAGGTTTATCAGAAGGGAAACAACCCTTTTTCTGATTTAACTTTCAGCGCAACAGAGCGTAAGACAGGTATGGTGTTTGGAAAAGAAATCAAAGTATTTGTTAAGGGCATTACGCCTGCATCTGCTTTGTCTGTAAAAGCTTTGGCTGGAGCATCCGTGTTTATGATTTTAAAACAGTTGGGTGAGCATGGAAATGCTAAATATCCTATTTTGGGTATTGAATCGCCTATGCGATGCACCGGTGTTGCGTGGTCTGCCGAAGAAGGAGCGTTTGAGGTAACATTGGCTGAAAACAATGCCGATATGCCTGCTTTGTTCTTGTGGAAAACCAACGAATCGACAACTGATGCTTTGATTGCGGGATTGCTTTAACATGGAAACGAGGGTACGGGATTTGATAAACGCTTTGCAATGTGGCAGGCGTTTATCGGATTCCGAAAAGAAAGAGGTAAAGCAGATGTATGTCGATGCGACTGGTAACAGGCTTAATGTTTATTGCTCGTGTCCGGATATATACAAAGATGCTTTAACTGAAATTTATGCCACTATTAGAAAAAATAATTAAAAATATACATTATGCAACTATGTGATTTAATGGAAAACAATGTAAACTCATGTTCTGATAAGGCGCATAAAGGTTATCGACCAGTTGGATATTGGGCTAAACATTCCGATATTGATTGGTCGACTGTCATTTATGACGAAAACCTTGTGGAATTTCAGTTATTGGGTTCTGCTGTTTTTAAAGAAATATACGACAATTCCGTGATGCCTTTTGACGGTTCATATCCGTATTTTACTCAAACAAGCACTCACGGATACACATTGTCGAATGACAGGGTTAAATTCCCGTTGAAACGTTTTGACCCTGCAAATGCCGAATTGATTGGGGCGTTGGCAAAAGGTACACGAATTGTTATCATCCTTGAACAGTATATCAACGGTTCTGCCCGTTTTTGCGTTTTCGGGTTAAGTGG
>MWEF01000045.1 GCA_002070905.1 Tenericutes bacterium ADurb.Bin087
GCGTTTGGGTCGTAATCTTCTACGACTAACATATCGTTGATGTATTCTTCAACGGTTGTGCCGTTTGATAACACAACGTCATCAAACATTTCAAGGTGGTCAACAACATTACTTTGTAATGAGATTGTTAAACCAATCTTGTCTAAAAGTGTGCTAACACTTTCATAGGTGGGTTCAAAGTCCGCGCCTTGTTCGCCTAAACCTTCACGGATAATTTCTGTAAGGTCGGCTAAACTGTATTTTTGTCTTGCCATAATTTTCTCCTTTATCTTTTATTTTTTAGTTTGCTGATTATGGTGTCAGCAACTTCATCTATTGTTGGGGGTTCTTTCTTAATCGTTGTATCTTTACTTCCTGCTACCGTCCTTGCGAATAGGTCGGCGTTAATTTGTTTAAGTCGTTTCGTTTCTTCAAGCAATTTTTGTGTAGTTTCACGTGCGGTTTCTAATTCATCTACCACTTTTTGTTTTGCTTCAACTTCTTGTGCAAGTTTGAGTTTTAATTCTTCAATGGTAAGTTCTTCCATTTACTTTTTCTCCTTTGTTTTTATAACTTCTTTTAGTTTATCAACTTCTTCACTTTCAGCAATAGCATTATATTCATTTAACACGCTTGTCGCAATATCGTCTAATTCTTCTTTTGTCAACTTATTATCTTCCATTGCTTCATCAATTTCGGTTTTAATTCGTTTTACCGCATGGTATAAGCGACTAATTAAAGACACTGATATACTAACAATCGTTAGCACAAGGAACACAGTTTCTAAATAATCAGTTTGTGCTACTGTAAACCCACTAATGCTAAACACTGGTCCAAGAAAGTCAGTTATGTTTTGTATCTTATGTTCCAAGTTTCATTTTATCTCCCTTCTCACTTTATTATATCATATAATAATACTTTGTCAACTACTTAATGATGTGGACACTTGGTATCAATACCGCACCGCCTTTTACTTGACGATGTATAAGTTTCTTGTTGGTTTGATAGCCAACTTTGAAGTCGTCAATATGTTTGATGTCTTCACGGGCTTGTTTTGGAAGACCACTCGCAACAACGTAAACTTCGTCATCACCTTTAATTGTGTACGCATAGTGCTTTGCTTTTAAGGTTTTGAATGTTTCGTATCGTTCTTCAAACTTCCAAGCACCTAACTTCTTACTATCAACGTGTATCTTGCTTTCCACTTCCGCTAATGTGATATTGTGAAGTTTGATACTATCAGTATCGCCATACACAAAGTGGTCGTAGAATAGTTGTGCCGTTCTTATTTCAACTTGACGGGCGTTCGCCGTTGTGAATACCGCAACTGGTATGTATTTTAGCCACTTTGTATAATACTCTTCACCAAAGATAAATGATAGTCTACCGTCATTAAGCGTTGGTATCTTATCACGGTTGCGTGGATTTGTGCCAAACTTACCATAAAGTGAGTTTAACATGTCTTTGGCTATTTGTCGTTCACCACCGACCGACTTTTCTTTAATCTTTGCCCACTCATCAATGTATTCAGTAAACAT
>MWEF01000046.1 GCA_002070905.1 Tenericutes bacterium ADurb.Bin087
AATAACGCCAGAAAAATCCAAAGCATACGCAGAACAACAAGAAGCGTTACTTGGGCAATTAGAAGAAACACTAGGCGCAAGCGTGGTAGTTAAAGACACCGCACAACAACAAACTACTCCCACTGAAGTTAAACAAGAAGATGTGCCTAAAGAAATATTAAGCACAAAATCAAATACGGGTGAAGTATATCGTCAAGGAGATTATGTTTATAAAAATTCTTTTAGAGGCAATGAAAAAACACTTGAAAGCGAAGTGTATAGTGCATTAAAAAATAACGATAATGTATTAAGTGGTGAAGAAATTACAATAAATGGCAAGCAAATGATTAAAACACCATATGTCGAAAACGTTATATCAATAGATACTATTCCATTAGATGATAGAAAAAATTATGGTGAGATATTTAGTAGAGATGATATAAATAATATTGTCAACGCTATTAACGAACTTTCTTTACTAGGGTATGATTATTCAGACGCTTTACAATTTGCTTATCATGACGGTAAATTTAAGTTATTTGATTTTTCTAATGTATCTAAAAAGACTGTTGTTGAAGCAACAAAAAATAATTATATGTATTTGTATAATTTTTTAAAAGAATTTGGGTTAGATAATTATGCAAATAAAATTGGCAAAGGTATGCGAATTAGAAATTTATTGCAAACGTATAGTAGAGAAAGTGTAGAAAGTGGCAAGGCGTTTGTATTAAAAGAAAACGAAAGAAACGTATTAAAAAAGTTATATAGATTTAATGCTTCTCCTAATAACGTATATGTTACTTATAATGCTAGAACTATTCCTAACGTTGCACAAACTGACATTTTAGAAAACGGTTATAAATATGTATATACGGAAAAACCATTGAGCAAGCAATTTATTAAAGAGTGGGAATTAGAAACTTTATTTGAAACAAATCAGCAACAACCCATTCAACCAACCACACAAACGGAACAAGCGCAACAAGAAACCACTACAAGCGTTCCACAAGCGACCGAAAGCATAATTAACCAAGAAACAAAAACTCAAACGCGCACAGAAGGGAAAAGAGATACTAAACAAACGAAACAAACCAAAAAGTCCACTACGCAAAAGCAAACGCAAGCAAAAGTTGAAGCACCGACAGAAATAAAAGTGGTTGAAAGTTTAGATGACAGACTTGAACTTATACAAGACACAGACGGAAAGTTTAACATTCGCGTTACAGGAACAGACATTAGAATTGCACCAAAAAACAATGGCGAAAACTTTATGCGTGGTGTTTATCAACAATTCAAAAAGGAAGGCGTGCTTGATGAAATCATTGAAAATGCAACAAGGCGAACACAATCTCAAACCAAAGAACAGGAGAGTGTAAAAGATGACACAAAACCAAAATCTAAATCTAGTGACAGTAAAACAACCAAACGGGCTACTAGTAAAGATACCACAAGAACTAGTGCCACAGTGGAACAAGATGTTACAACAAAGC
>MWEF01000047.1 GCA_002070905.1 Tenericutes bacterium ADurb.Bin087
GCAAACTACAGAGCGAACCGAAATCTATGATATTGCCGCCCTTAGCGTTAACGATGTGAAAGAACAAGCAAAGAAGAACGCTAAAGGTGGTGGCAAGTACGACGATGAACTTAAGAAAATTCTTAAGACGAAAAACGTCGAAACATTAAAAGAATTAGAGGAGAAACTCGCATACGATGAAATGCAAGTCCGGCTCAAAAAACAATTCTTTGATGGAGGCGAAGGCGCCTGGATCGCAAACGCGATGGAAGAATTAATCGTTGGTGAACGTGATGCGGAAGGAAAATTAATTCTCGACGAAAACAACAATCCCGTTTACGAAGGATACTTAAACAACAAACTTCCATATCACGTTCGTCACTTGCTCGTCAAAGTCGGTGCGGAAAACAATGACTTTGTTACTGGTAAGATTTCGAAAGACGACGCGAACAAATTAAGTTCCGTTATCGTCGCCTTGGCCAATCATCAAGATACCTTTGGACTTTTAGCTAACCGCTACAGTGAAGACGAAGGTAGTGCCCGTCAATTTGGTGACTTAGGCATTATGAACTTCACCACAAACTTTGTGAATGAGTTCAAATTAGGAGTTTATGCTTATGACGCTCTTTACAACGCTGACGGAGTTATGACTCCAGAAGCAAAAGCGGCTAAACTTAAAATTCCTGGCACCGCTAAAGCCAAATTAGATACACTCGGACTTGATGAAATTCCTTACGGCGCTGCGCTTAAGCTCGCTAATGTTCGTGAAATCGAAAAGAGTGACACTGGTAAAGAAGTTAATGATGGTAAGGCAGAATTCTTCCCCCGTAACGTTATGTTTAATAAATATTTTAATAAACACAACATTGGGGTGATTACACCAAATGAAGTTAACGTTGCCGATGAAGTCGGTGTGGAAAAAGCTGAATTTGCCGCACTCCCTGGCTTTAAAGCTCTGCCAGAGCTCGGTGGCAAAAAAGTATTAACCGACGAAAAAGGTAATGTTATCTTAGTCGTCCGCGCTGGCTCCGCTGGCAGTTATGAAGGAATTCACTTCATCGTTGTTGAACGTAGTGCCCTTTATGACACTGTCAATGGTGTTAGCTTAAAAGACTACTATACAATCGAAACACCAGGAACCACTGCTTTCCCAAAAGATGGCGCTGGTAATGATATTGATGCCTTTGTCAACTTCTTAGAACTTGACGCTCGTGGCACAAAAGAAAGAATCGACAAGATTCGTAACGAAGTTAAAGCGTTTGACCCCAAAATCAACGATCGCATTTTCCAAAAGTTAGTGACCTATCTTGATGTGAAGTTCCACGACGCTGAACTTAAAGAAGCGCTTGATAAATATCTAGCGAACCAATACGCTCGTTCCCAATTCCAACTCGACCAAGATCTTGATAAATTATG
>MWEF01000048.1 GCA_002070905.1 Tenericutes bacterium ADurb.Bin087
CTAAAAACCGCATCTCTGACAGGCAATCTCATAATATTTAGGCTCTTTTTCTATTCCGATAAATTTACGGTTGAGTTCCTTTGATTTTACTAATTCACTTCCACTCCCAGCAAAAGGTATTAAAACAATATCATTTTCGTTTGTGCTGCATTTAATTATCCTATCGCATATCTCTAATGGTTTTTGTGTTGGGTGGTCAACTTTTTCAGATTTTCTGCCTACTAAGTTAGGAATATACCAAACATCATCAGGGCTTTTACCAAGTGGGTTTAATCTTTTGTCTTTGTCTGCATAAATACTTTTCACTCTTATGTCATCTAAATTCCAAGTGTGGTTATCAATATCATTTACACAATAAAATAAAGGTTCGTGAGATACTTTAAATTTTTTTCTTGGGGATACTCCCCCGCTTCTATACCAAATCAGTCTATTTTTTATTGCAAAGTATTTACGCAACATTAAATCAATGTAAGCTCCCATCTCTTGACTGCAATACAAAAATAAACTGCCATCTTGTTTTAATGCTCTTTTGCTTTCAATAATAACACTTTCTATAAATTCAAGGTATTGTGTTTCGCTTTCAAACACAAAATCAAAATCACCTTTTACCTCAAAATAAGGTGGGTCAAGTATAATTAACTGAACCGATTTATCAGGTATCAAAGGCATAATATCAAAGCAATCGCCTTGAAACAAAGCACTACCGCTAACATCGGCTATATGCAATAGCGGTGTTTGTGCGTTCTTTAACATTTGTTCTACTATCATCATTTGTTCTATATTTTAAGTTTTGTTTTTCAAATCCGCTACTGCTCATAGCACCAACGTTAGGCACAATAAAAATTACTACGCTATTCTATAACCAACATAATCGCATTTACTACAATGCACATTCTTCTGTGCTGGCATACTTGTAAGTGTTATCATTGGATTGCTATCATATAATTCCTCACCACATTTAGGGCAAGCAATGCCATTTAATCTTGGGTTGTTATCATTCATTGCCCATTGCATATTACTTGCTTGTGCATTGTGTTCGTTTAAGTCTTTAAGTTTTTTGCTCATAATCCGTAATTTTAAAAGCAGGTAACAATGTGTATAATCTATTGCTATTTACTGCTTTGGTTAATGTTTATTTTGTATTTATTAATTCTGTTTTTAATCCGATATTTGGTGCGTACTTACACGCAACACATCATACACTCGTCCGTTTCAATTATTAACCCATATTACTGCTATCACAGATCCGGCACAAACAATCATCGCATCGCCAGCATTATAACCACAAACACCATCACGCATACCGCGACAACAAGTGCCC
>MWEF01000049.1 GCA_002070905.1 Tenericutes bacterium ADurb.Bin087
CGGCATGCCTAATAAATCTAGAAAAGAACTACTACTCGAAGCAAAAGCATTGTTAGATGAAAAGTTAATTACGGATAAAGAATATGAGATCATGCGTAAGGATATTCTTGATATTGAAGAATCAAAGTAGTATCTGTCAATATAAGATAACTCTATTTAGAAAAGACCAACTCAAACCGAGTTGGTCTTTTTTTAGAATCTTATTCTTTATTGTTTTTTAGTTTTTAAGAAATAGAAACCTGCAATTGCAGTGAAGCCAAGTAGTCCAATTAAGGTAATTAACGCCCTGTTGTTTTGTTGATTAACTGAATAAATTCTACCAGAGACAGAAGGTGGAGTGTACATTCCGGCAAGATCATTGTTTGCAGTAGCCCATTGAGTATAACGAGCACGTGCATTTGCAATGTCAACATCAGAACTAGTTTCAAAAATTGTTTTTTCACTGTCACTTAAATTAGTCACTTTTGGCTTTATTGCAGCATACTTAGTAGCACATTCTGGAGTAGAGATATCGCCACCAGGGTAAGAATTAATTTCGGCGGCCATTGTTGAAGCCTTTGGGGAAATATCAACTAGATAATTGACAATGTCTAGTGTAATTGTGTAATTGCCCGCATAAAACCCTGTTCCAGCAACAATGTTATGATCTGGATCACCACTAGATACAAAACCATAATTTGCACTTTCACTAGTCATATTATAGTGCCCTAATGCGCCATCCCAGCCTCCAAAGTTAACTTTAAATGCCTCATCAGCAGCGAGGGATGTATCGAAACTGTACATCCAGGGTTTAGTAGGATCCTGCGTAAATTTTCTTGTTGCATCACCTGTGATCCAATCATTGGCCGATCCAGCTAAATACACATCCTTTATTACGTTTATTCTATTGCCAGTTTCATACAAGAAAAAAGTATATTCTGATCCTGGGGCAGTTGTGTCTGGGCTAATAATATTATTAGTCCCACTGAATCCGGCCCCCTTAGCTTGTTCATTCAGTTTATCCACGCCTAACCAGTTCACATCAGAGCCATGAACTTTCCATTCTCCATATATAGTGTGTTTTCCATAATATACTTTTTCTCCGCCAATGTTTGTTGTAAAGGTGGTTAGGTCTTTTGTATTGGTTTCTCCTGACCAATCATTGAATTCTCCAAGTATTTTGTACGGACCTGCCGCATCAACTCGAATCGAGTCTGATTTTGTTGTAGCTACTCCAAAAACACCCGCTAGGAGAGCGACAACAGGAAGAAATCTAA
>MWEF01000050.1 GCA_002070905.1 Tenericutes bacterium ADurb.Bin087
GTTTCGCAAGTGGTTTACGAATCGCTTAATCTTTATAATGAAATAATTGAGATGCAAACCAATCAACTTGAGCATGAATTGGAGGCAATAAATATAATGTACGACAAACAAGTATCAACACTTGATGACGCTTACGAGAAAAGAAAAAGCTTATTAGAAGCCACTATTGATGATGAAGAAGAGCTGGCAGAGGCACTTGCACGAATTGAGAAGGAAAAAACGGCAACTTACAATAAAATGCAGGATGAAAAAATAGCTAAAGAACAGGAAGTTGCGAAAAAACGGGCTATTTTAGAAAAGAAAAGAGCGTCTATGGAAGTTGCTGCTGGTTCTGCAAAAGCATTAGTTGAAGCGATTAAGCTAATAGGAATTGCAACCACAACGGCAGCGCCTGGAGACCCTTATTCTGTCGCTGCAAGAATTGCAGCGGCATTGGCGGCAGCCTTAACAGTAGTGGGAGCGGTTATAGCTGGAATTGCAAAAGTAAAAGCCATTCAAATTCCAGAATTTTGGGCAGGTGGTGAAGCACAGGAAGGACAATTGATTAGTGTCGCTGAGCGTGGCAAGGAGTTGGCAATTGGCGAAAGCGGGCAAACGTATATGTTTGACAAACACAGCGTTTTATTTGCTCCTGAAAAACTGCGAATTTTTTCAAATAAAGAAACTAACAAAATTCTGGAAAAGCAGACTATAAATAACGTTTACGAAAAATCAAATAATGTCAATTTGACAATTGCTATTGATAATGAGCGACACAAGAAATATTTTAAACTTAATTAAAAAAACACTAAAATTATGTTAAATATTAGAGCGACACTTACTAATTTACGCACAAATCAAAGCTATACGGTAAATCATATACCCGTCGAATTAGCAAAATTGCAAATTAAAGGCAAATTTGATATTAAATTTCCTTTTGGATTTAATCGTGGAATTTCCGCCGAAAAAGTTAAGTTTGTGAAAGCTGAAAGACAGTTGCTTTTAGCTGATTATGAAATTTGGGGAGCTTCGGCAAATTGGCAAATGTCTATTTTTTATGGCAATTTAACACAACCTTTAACCGTGACTTTAGATTTTACAGACATCTCATGGGATA